>QHWQ01000105.1:0-38760 GCA_003222635.1 Acidobacteriota bacterium
GATGTCGTCGTCATCGTCCTGCGGACCCCCGGCGGTCTCCTCGACTCCACGCGCGACATCGTCACCCGCATGATCAACTCGCGCGCGCCGGTCGTCGTCTTCGTCGGACCTGCAGGCGGACGCGCCGCCTCCGCCGGCTTCATCCTGACGCTCGCCGCCGACGTCGCCGCCATGGCGCCCGGCACGCACATCGGCGCCGCGCATCCGGTCTCCGGCAACGGCCAGGCGATGGACAACGTGACCTCGCAGAAAGCGGCGGCGGATGCGGCCGCCTACGCGCGCACGCTCGCCGAGGCGCGCGGCCGCAACGTGATGCTCGCCGCGGATGCCGTGCTGGAAAGCCGCGCGTTCACCGACGAGGAAGCGTTGAAGGCGACGCCGCCGCTGATCGATTTCATCGCCACCGACGTGGACGATCTCCTCCGCAAGCTCGATGGCCGCACCATCAAGCGATTCGACGGCCGGACGACGGTCGTCCACACGCAGGGCATGGAGACGCGCCGCGTCGACATGACGCGACGTCAGACGTTCCTCAGCGCGCTCGCGCATCCCGAAGTCGCCTACCTGTTGATGACGCTCGGCATGATCGGCCTGACGGTGGAGCTCTGGAACCCCGGCGCCGTGCTGCCCGGCGTCGCCGGTGCGCTCAGCCTGCTGCTCGCCTTCTTCGCCCTGCAGATCATTCCGATGAACACGACCGGCCTGCTGCTGATCCTGCTGGGCATCGGGCTGCTCGTCCTCGAACTGAAAGTGCCGAGCGGCGTCCTCGGCGTCGGCGGAACGATCGCGCTCGTCATCGGCTCCGTGATGATGACCGGCAGCGTCCCGGGCGTACGCGTCGGCTTCGGATTCATCATTCCGGCGGCGATCGCCTTCGCGGCGATCTTCCTGTTCCTCGGCCGCCTCGCGCTGCAGTCGCAGCGGCGCCCGGCGGTCAGCGGCAAAGAGGGATTGATCGGCGCCGAAGGACGCGCACGGGATCCGGTGGTGCCGAACACCTCCGGCTACGTGCAGGTACGCGGCGAGCTGTGGCGCGCGACGAGCGACGTCCCCATCTCGCCCGGCCAGCTGATTCGCGTCCTCGGTGTGACAGGCCTCACGCTCGCGGTGGAACCCATGACGGATCCGGCTGAAGCCGGACACTACGAAAGCGGCAGTCACTACCAATCCGGTACTCACGGAGAATCGTCATGAATGCGATTTCCCCCGCGCTGATTCTCGGCGTCATCATCGTCTTCTACCTGTTCACCTCCATTCAGATTCTTCGTGAGTACGAACGCGGTGTGATTTTCCGGCTCGGCAAGCTCCTGCCGCAGCCGAAAGGGCCGGGCGTGATTCTCGTCTTCCGTCCGATCGATCGCATCGTCCGCCTGAGCCTCCGCACGCTGGTGCACGACGTGCCGCCGCAGGACGTCATCACACGCGACAATGTGTCCGTGAAGGTGAGCGCGGTCGTCTACTTCCGCGTCGTCGATCCCCGCAAGGCGGTGGTCGAAGTCGAAAACTATCTCTACGCAACCTCGCAGGTCTCGCAGACGACGCTGCGAAGCGTGCTCGGGCAGGCGGAGCTCGACGATCTGCTCTCGCAGCGCGACCGGCTCAATCAGCAGCTCCAGCACATCCTCGACACCGAGACCGAACCGTGGGGCATCAAGGTCTCGGCGGTGGAGGTGAAGAACGTCGACCTGCCGCAGGAGATGCAGCGCGCGATAGCGCGACAGGCGGAAGCCGAGCGCGAGAAGCGCGCGAAAATCATCCATGCCGAGGGCGAGCTGCAGGCGTCGGAAAAGCTGGCGCAAGCCGCCGCCGTGATCGAACGCGAGCCGGCGGCGATGACGCTGCGCTACCTGCAGACGCTGACGGAGATCGCGTCCGAGCAGAACTCGACCATCATCTTTCCGATCCCGATGGAGCTGATTCGCTTCCTCCAGCAGCCAGCCGATCGAAAATGAACGGGTGCCGGAGTTCCATGCTGAGCCGTATCTTCACCTCGCCGGTCTCTCACACAAGTCGGCGCTGATCGCCTGGGGCGCGTTCTACTTCAAGACAAGAAGCCGCCAGCGGTGGAAGCTGGTCGACGACCACGACCTGCGCCACGTGCATCCGCCTCGGCGCGAAAGCATCGGCGCACGGTCGGATCCGTACGGCCCCGCCCGCGTGAACGTCTACGACGGGTCAGGCGCGCTCGTCAGCACCACCTTCACCGAAACGACGAACTTCTGCTGGGTGACGGGGCTGTCGCCGAACACCGAGTACCGCTACGAGGTGATCGTCAAGGACGAGCCATGGGGCGCGGACGAGCGCTGGGACTGGGTGCGCGGCAGCGAACAGGGCCTCGTGCAGCGCGGCGGCCGCTATGTCAATCGCTTCTGCACGCATCCCGATCCCGCGGCCGAACCGGCAGGCGCCTTCACCTTCATGGTCATCGGCGATTACGGCACCGGCATCCTGCGCTCGACGCCGACGCGCCGCCAGTACGAGGTCGCGCAGGCGATGCAGCTCGCCTTCGAGCAGCACGACGTCCGCGCCATCATCACGACCGGCGACAACATCTACGCCGGCCACCGCATCCTCGGCATTCCCATCGGCGCCACCGGCGATGAAGACGACGACTGGTTCTTCACGTTCTTCCAGCCGTACCGCTACATGCTGAATCGGATTCCGGTGTACCCGTGCATCGGCAACCACGACAGCGCGGAGACCGAGGATCGGGACGATCGCGAGCAGCTGCTCGACAACCTGTATCTCCGCGAGCGGATTGCCAGCGACGAAGCGTCAGGCCGCGCGTCGGTCGATCCGGGACTCTTCTATCGCTTCCGCTACGGACGCGATGTCGAGTTCATCTGCATCGACACGTCGAAAGAGGACTTCTTCCGCGGCAAGCGGCTCTACGAATATCCGAAGCACTGGGAATGGGTCGATCAGACGCTCGCACCCGATGCGGCGGCCCGATGGAAGTTCGTCTTCTGTCATCACCCGCCCTTCTGCGCGGGGCCGAATCATCACAACACCGACCGGATGGAGGCGCTGCTCCCGCTCTTCACGCGTGCCGGCGTGCGCCTCGTCTTCAACGGCCACGAACATAACTTCCAACATTCACGGCACAACGGCATCGACTACCTGATCACCGGAGCCGGCAGCAAACTGGACAAGACGCCGCCGGATCATTTCGCGGGGGCGCACACCGTGTCGTGGTCGAACCATGCGCACTTCCTGCTCGTCACGGTGCAGGGCAAGACAATAACGATCCGCGTGATTGGCGAAATGGATGGCACCGAATTGCGCGATGTGCCACGTTTTACGCCGGCCGGCGAGTCAATCAGCGGGCCGATAGTGCTGCAGCTCTGAAGAGATCGTCGGCGCCGGCAAGCACCGTCCACCGCAGCCGCTCCGGATACTGCAGCTCCTGCGCGAGGAAATCGCGGACGATCGCGGCGGCGCCAGGCGTGCGGTGGCCCCACAGCAGGCTGGCGGTCCAGTTCGAGGGAAAGAAGATGTCGCCGGTCTGCTGAATCTCGGCGAGCAGCTCCAGGCCAGGCCGGATATACCGCTCCGAGTCGGCCTCGCGCAGCGGATGATTCAGATACGTGAGCGACTCGTCCACCCACGGCTCGCGGCGGCGATTCTCGAGCTGACGAAACCGCTCGAACGCCGCGGCACGCACCTGCGGATCCGCCGAGAGCGCCGGCATCACGAACGCGAAGCGCGCCTTGCGATCCGGATTCTGCGTGCGATCGAGCTGCGTCTGCAGCACCTGCCGCCAGCCGGGCACTTCGCGCACGGCGAGCTCCATCGCCATGTTGATCTCGTCGGTCTCGACAAACGGCAGCCCGTCGATCTTTTCGTCGCGGCGCCACAGGCGCTCGAGCCAGCTCACGCCGTCCGCGGTCAGCACGTCGTCACGAAACGCGCTGAACCACGCGGACTTCTGGCTCGTCGTGCCCGCGCGCGCGATGCCCGCCCGCAGCGCCGCCTCGAGCGCCGCCGCCCGCGCGAGCCGCTCCTGCTGCGACAGATAGCGCCAGTACGCGCGGCTGACATACGCCAGCACGCGCTGCGTGTTCTGCTCGTCACGCTCTTCCGGCAGCGCGCGGATCGCCGCATCGATGAACGCCCCTGCCGGAACGCGACCCTCGAGCAGGTTGTCCCACAGCGTCACCCACGCCGCGCCGCGCGTCAGCGCATCGCCGACGCGCGGCATGTTCACCAGCAGATACCGCGCGCTCTCCTCATCGAGCACGAACAGTCCGTAGCCGAGCCCCGCACCGTTCGGCAGGATGAAGAGCGGCTTCGGCAGGCCAGCCGCTTCGCGCACCACCGTCGCGTGCGCATTCGCGTACACGGCCAGATCCTTGTGCGCGTCCGCGTAGCCAAGCGTCACGCGCATCCGCTGCGGCCAGACGAGTCCGCGGCGCAGCGGATCGGTCATCGCGATCGTCAGCCGCTGAATCGTGTCGTCCTTGGTCAGGCGCAGCGTTGTCGTGAACTCGGGCCGGCCGCGTTCCTCGACCCAGGCGCGGCTCCACGCCGCCAGGTTCTCCGGCGTCTTCGCATCGAGGATGCGAATCAGGTCGGCCCACGTCGCGTTGCCGAACGCGTACTTCTTCAGGTACTCGCGCAGGCCGTCGCGGAACGCCCGCTCGCCGACGACCATCTCGAGCTGGCGCATGACGATGGGCGCCTTCTCGTAAATGATCGGTCCGTAGAGCTGCCCCGCATCGTTGAGATTGCTGAGCGGTTGCCGAATCGGGTTCGCGCCCGCCGTGCGATCCACCGAGTACGCATCCGGATAGTTCGACAGCAGAAACCGCAGCTCGTGATTCACGTCCGGGAACGACGGGTTGACGATCTTCGCCGCCATGAAGTTGGCGAACACCTCTTTCGTCCACACGTCGTCGAACCACCGCATCGTCACGAGATCGCCGAACCACATGTGCGCCGTCTCGTGCGCGATCGTGCTCGCGCGGTTGAGGAGCTGGTTCTGCGTCGCGCTCTCGTCGAGCATCAGGCCCGTCGCGTTGTAGAGAATCGCGCCGGCATGCTCCATCCCGCCGAACTGGAACGACGGAATGAGGATGAAGTCGAGCTTCTCGAACGGATACGGGATCGCGGTGTAGTCCTCGAGCCACGCCAGCGCCGACGCGTGCAGGTCGAAGAGCGCATCGCGATTGCGTGCAACCTTCGCCGCATCGGTCTCGCGGTGGAACATCCGCATCTCGCGTCCGTTGCGCGTCGCCCGCTCGATCGAGAACTTGCCGGCGACGAATCCGAACAGATACGTCGGCAGCGGCTTCGTGTCGGCGAACCGCACGCGCAGGCGGTCGGCGCCGCTCTCGCGGCCGGCTTCCGGCCCGTTCGCCACCGTCTCCCAGCCGGCCGGCACATCGAGGGCCAGCGTGTAGCGCGCCTTGATGTCCGGCTGATCGAAGCAGGGGAACGTCAAATGTGCACGCGCCGGCACAAAGAGTGTGTAAAGAAAGTCGTCGCTGCGGTTGAGCGCGTCGTCTCCCGCGGCAAATTCGATGACGATGCGGTTTTCGCCGCCGCGGGTTGCACCGGCTGGGATAATGAGGTGGTCTTCGACATACTCCGGAGCCACCGCGTTCTCCCCCACGCGGACGCTACGGACGCGCTCCTTTGGAGCCGAGAAATCAATAACGATGCGCCTTGGCGCGTTCAGCGTGAGCGTCAGGCGCAGAACGCCTTCCACCGGCTGCTGCCGGTTTACTGGCACCGTAAACGCCAGGTCGTAACGAACGGCTGAAAACGCGGCGGCGCGCTCGCGGGCGAGCGCCTCGGACACGCCTCGATTTACGGGATTGGATACGTCCGCGGCGAGCGCCATCAGCAGCAGAGTGAGCATCGCTGAACCATATCAATCGTAGAATGCAGCGTCCCCATGATTTCCAGCGCCCGTAACTCCGTGCTGCTGCTCGTCGCCGTCGTCGGACTGGCGGTGATGATCGACGTGGAGCCGTCGGCGCAGGAACCCGGCTCGGTGCGGGGGCGCGTGTCGATCGACATTCCGATCACCGCCAGGCGGCCCACATCAACATACTCCCGCAGCGTTCCGACTGTCGCGCTCGCGCCTGAATCGGAGCTGCGGCACGTCGTCATCTACGTCAAGGACGCGCCGAAGACGGCGGTCGCGCCGATGCGCGCGGAAATCCGGCAGCGCAACGAAAACTTCGTCCCTCGCGTCGTCGCGGTCACGGTCGGGTCGACCGTTGACTTCCCCAACGACGATCCGATCTACCACAACGTGTTCTCGCTGTCGCGGACGAAGACGTTCCCGACGAGCAGGGCAACTTCGACCTCTCCGGCGTGCCGCCCGGCATGCACGAGATCACCGCGTGGCACGAGCGGCTCGGCGACACGGCAATGCCGCTGCGCGTCGAGCCGGGACGGCCCGTGACGGTCGACTTCGTCCTGCCGATCCCCGCGAGGCCTGAGGACCGTCCGTGAAGACGCCGCCACGTCTGCTGGCGCGAACGCTGACGGTCACCTTCGCGACCGTTGCCGTCATTTTGACGGTCGTTTTCATCGTCATCACGCTCGACGTTCGCGATCGCGTGCGCGCGGCGGAAACCGAGAAGCTGCGCGTCAGCGAGAACGTCTTCACCGCGCTCGAGACCAAGCGCCAGCAGGATCAGATCGCGGCGATGGCGACGCTCGCGGAGAATCCCACGCTGAAGGCGGCGCTCGACACCTACTTCACCGAGAGCCGATTCAGCGGCTCGTCGGACGAACAGCTGCGCGCCACCGTCACGGGCGAGGCCGCGAAGCTGGCGACGCAAACGCCCGCCGATGTGCTGGCCGTGGTCCAGACCGACGGAAAGATCTTCACGAGCGCCGGCCCGGCGGCGTCGCGATGGCCATCGGGGGAGAAGATCGACCTCCCCGCCGAGCCGACGTTTCAGAGTGTCACGGTGCTGCCGGCGGGAGCCTTCCGCGTCACCGGTGCGCGGCTGACGTTCGGCGATCGCGTGATCGGCGCGCTCGTCGCCGGCACCAGCCTCGATGCGAACTACGCGCAGGAGCTCTCGAACCTCTCCACCGCCGGCGTGGTCGTGACCGTGAACAACTCGGTTGTCGCGCGGACGGTGCCCGAGGAGGTGGCGCGCGATCTCGTCGCGGCGAAGCCGACGACCGGCACGGGGATGCTCGGCAACGAGGAGTACGCCATCCGCACGATGTTCTCGTCGGGGGCGACGCGCGTCTACACGCTGACGTCGATTGACGCGGCGGCGCGCAAGGCGACGAGCGATGCGCTGGTCGCGGTCGCCTCCATCGCCTTCGGCAGCTTCATCCTTGCCGCGCTCGGCAGCTTCTGGCTGGCGCGCCTCCTGAGCGAGCCGATCAACCGCGTGTCGAGCGAGATCGCCACGATGACGAACGCGCACGATTTCGGACGGACGCTGGAGCCGACCGGCAGCAGCCGCGAGCTCGACGCGCTCACGACCGCATTCAACGATCTGATGCGCGGCCTCGCCGCGGCCGAGGCGGAGACGCGCTCGGCGTATCTCGGCGCCATCCGTGCGCTCGCGGCGGCGCTCGATGCGCGAGACCCCTACACCGCCGGCCACTCCGAGCGCGTGAGCACGCTGTCCGTCAAGATGGGACGCGTGATGAATCTCGACGCCAACCAGCTCGAGGTGCTGCGCCTCGGCGCGCTGCTGCACGACATCGGCAAGATCGGCGTCAGCGACGAAATCCTGCGGAAGAATGGACCGCTCACGGCCGAGGAGTTCGAGCAGATCAAACGTCATCCCGCGCTCGGCGCGCGCATCCTGCGCCAGGTGCCATTGTTCGCGCCGCACCTGCCGATCGTCGAGCTGCATCACGAGCGGCCGGATGGCCGCGGCTATCCGTTCGGGCTGCGCGGAGAGGACATCCCGCTCGACGCGCGCATCGTCCACGTCGCCGACGCCTTCGACGCGATGACGAGCGCGCGCGCCTATCGCGCCGCGCGTCCGGCCGCCGTCGCGTTCGCCGAGCTCGAGCGCTTCTCGGGCACGCAGTTCGATCCGGCGTGCGTCGAGGCGCTGCTCGCGGCGATGCCCGCCAACCACGACATCGCGGAGCCGGCGCTCGCGCAACTGCTCGGACGACAGCTGGTGTAGCGATGCGCAGCCGACTTGCGCCGTGGATTGTGGTGCTGCTGATGGCGGCCCCGGCCGCCGCGCAGCAGGCGAAGCCCTCTGTCCTCGCGATCGACTCCTCCGCGTCCGTTGACTTCACCACTGACGGCGACGGCAACGACGTCAAAGGCGTGTTCCTCGACACGCTGGTGGTCGGTGATTTCGGCAGGCACGTCCAGGCGATCGTCCGTCCGCAGGTTCAGCGGCTCGCCAACAGCGGCGAATGGAACCGGCAGATCTGGGTGGCGGAGATGCGCTACGAGCGGCCCGGTCCCGTGGCGTTCCGCATCGAGGGCGGATACATCCCCTCGCCGGTCGGCCTCGCCAATCTCACGCTGCGACCGCACATGAATCCGACCATTGCGCAGCCCGCGGAGCTCTTCACGTCGATTCCATCGCTCGAGGTGCGCGGTCCGCGCGTCAACCTGCTGAGCGGCATCTACCCGCTTGGCGCGCAGGCGACCGCGTCCGCGAGGCACTGGGATGCGCGTGCCGCGGTCATCGATACGTCGCCGCTGCGGCTGCGCCGCGTGTTCGGGGATCCAAATCCGCCGCTCTTCGTCGGCAATCCGCCGCGCTTCACCAACGTCGTCATCGGCGCCGGCGTGACGCCGTTCGTCGGGTTCCGCGTGGGCGCGGCGCTCACGCATGGCGGATGGCTGCGCGCGGGCGAGAGTCCGGCGATCACGATCGATCGCTCCGCGAACCTCGTGAACGTCGAGATGGAGCTCTCGTTCCGCCATACCAGCCTCGCCAGCGAAGTGAGCTATGACGCGCTCGACACCAGCCTCGGCACCCGCTCGACGTCCGGATGGTACGTCCAGGGCGCGCAGACGCTGGCGCCCCGCTGGTTCGTCGCCGGCCGCGTCGAACGCATCCAGACCACGCTGCCGACCGTGGCGGGGCTCGAGCAGAACTTCACGGGCACCGAGCAGACGCTCGGGTTCCGGCTCACGCCCGAGATCACGCTGCGCGCCAGCCACCGCATGCGCCAGCAGTTCGGCCGCGACCCGTGGGATCATTTCGGTGCCGTGTCGATCGTCTGGTACCGCCGCTGGATGTGAATCCCCTCGCCATCGATCCGCAGGCTCGTGCGGTCATGGATTACCTGGCGAGCCTGAAACTTCCTGCCTTCGACCAAATCCCGGCCGCTGAAGCGCGGCGGCTCTATCGCGAGACGCGCGTCGCGCTGCGTCCGGCGGTGCCGGATCTTCCCGTCGTTCGTGATCTGCCCGCCGGCGCGGTGCCGGTGCGGCTGTATCGTCCGGCCGACGGCGTGCGGCCGGCGTTCATCTTCTTTCACGGCGGCGGGTGGGTCGTCGGCGATCTCGACACGCACGACACCGTCTGCCGGCAGATCGCGCGCGAATCGAACACGGTGGTGATTGCCGTCGACTACCGTCTCGCACCCGAGCATCGTTTTCCTGCCGCTGCTGACGATGCATGGACTGCAACGACGTGGGTGGCGGCGCACGCCGCGGAGCTCGGCATCGATCCGCAGCGTATCGCGGTGGGCGGCGACAGCGCCGGCGGCGGACTCGCAGCGGTCGTCGCGCTGCAGGCACGCGACTCGCGTCAGCTGCGTCTCGCGCTGCAGGTGCTCATTTATCCCGTCATGGACCTGCGCGCGGCGTCCGACTCGTACTCGCGATTCGCGGAAGGGTACTCGCTGACGCGCGCCGGCATGCAGTGGTACATCGCGCAGTACGCACCGACGCCGGAGGCCACGAACGACTGGCGCGCGTCGCCGTCGCTCGCGCCATGGGTACATGGCGTCGCGCCCGCGATCATCATCGCCTCCGAGCTCGATCCGTTGGTCGATGAAGGCGCCGCGTTCGCGCGGCGGCTGCAGGGCGCGCGCGTGCCGGTGGACTATCAGGTGATGCCGGCGATGATTCACGGTTTCCTGACGATGGGCGGGAAGGTCGATGCCGCCAACGAGGCCATCTCCGTGATGGCCACCGCGCTACGCGCGCTCTAAATACCCGCCGGGAAGAACACGCGCTGCACGAACCAGTAGGTCCCCGCCGCGATGACGACGAGCGAGCCGGCAAAAGCGACGCGCACGCCGATCGTCTCGCTCCGTTTGCGGACGAGCGTGAGCGCCGATGCGACCAGCAGCACGATCAAGAGCTGACCGATCTCGACGCCGACGTTGAACGAAAAGAGCGACCAGCCGAGCGCCTCGCGCGGCAGCCCGAACTCAGCGAGAGCGTGATGCTGTGGCCAATCGTGAACGCGGTGACGATCTTGAGCAGCGCCTTCCATCCGCCGCCGAGCAGCAGCAGGCCGATCAGAAAGAGGATGTGATCGGGGCCAATCAGGATGTGATGAATGCCCGCCGGAACGAACGTCTTGATGACCGCAATGGCGCCCTGCGTCGTGCCCGTGTAGTAGGTGCGGTCAGGACTGTCCGCCGACAGCACGAACTGCTGCCGCAGCGCGCCGTCTTCATACACGTTGACGAACGTCTGATGCAGGCGGTCGTACGGGAACATCAGCGCGTGGATGCCGAGCGTCGCGGGACGCGGCGTGTGAATGCGGAAGTGAAGCTGGATGCCCTGGCGTTCCGGCAGGACATCCACGTCGCCCCACTGAATCATCAGTGGCTGACCGGCCGTCAACCCCTCGACTCCGCTCGGGACAAGCGCCAGCCGCTGCGTGACTAACGCGGTCAGGCGATCGAGATTGCCGTAGGCGGTCGATCGTTCGAGCAGTTTCTCGGGCGAGGCGATGTTCAGGTCGTGCGCGACGTCGATGATGTGCACGACGAGCGCGCCCTCGATGACCTCGTCGCCGATGCGCAGATCGAGGTAGCTGAAAGGCGCGGGATGTGCGGACGCCGCGGACGCGCCGGCCAGCAAGGCCAGGACGAGCAGAAGCCTCTTCACAGGTTCTTCACCAGGGGAACCAATTATCCGATATCATTCCCGGCTCCAATGTGGCAACACAACTATGAGCCGCTGAGCGGAAGCCTGGGGCTGTCGGCCATCGTCGCCGCGGTTCCGGTCTTCGTCCTCTTCCTCATGCTGGGCGTGCTGCGACGGCCCGCATGGATGTCGGCGTTGACGGCGCTCGTCTCGGCGTTCGTCGTGGCGCTCGGCGTGTACGGGATGCCGGTCAAACTGGCGCTGATCTCGACGGTCTACGGCGCCGCGTTCGGCATCTTTCCGATCGCGTGGATCGTCTTCGCCGCGATCATGCTGTATCGCCTGGCCGTCGATACCGGAAAGTTCGAGATCATCAAGGACTCGGTGGGCGGGCTCTCGAGGGATCGCCGGCTGCAGGCGATGTTCATCGCCTTTTCCTTCGGCGCGTTCATCGAAGGCGCGGCCGGCTTCGGCGCGCCGGTCGCGATTTCGGGCGCGATGCTCGCCGGCCTCGGCTTCAACCCGTTTTACGCGGCGGGCATCTGCCTGCTCGCCAACACCGCGCCGGTCGCGTTCGGATCGATCGGCATCCCGGTGACGACGCTGGCCAACATCACGGGACTGCCGGTGATGTCGCTGAGCGCGATGGTCGGCCGCCTGTGCGCGATGATCTCGCTTTTCATCCCGGCATATCTCGTCGTCGTGATGGCCGGTGGACGGCGCGCGCTGCAGGTCGCGCCGGCAATCATCGCGTGCGGCCTGTCGTTTGCCGCCACGCAGTTCACGGTGTCCAACTTCGTCGGCCCGGAGCTGACGGACATCGCCGCTTCGCTGACGTGCATCGGCGTGATGGTCGTCGTGATGAAGCTCTGGACGCCGCGCAACCTGATGCACCTCGAGGGCGAGAAGTCGGCGAGCGTTTCGTCGCTGCCGCACGGCCATGGCGTGGGCGTCGGCACGCACAGCGCCGTGGCGGTGGCGCCGCTGAAGCACTCGGCGGCCGCGGTGTTCACCGCGTGGCTGCCGTATCTCCTGCTCGTTGTGTTCGTGCTGGTGTGGGGCGAAGCCGACGTCAAGCTTGCGCTCAATCGATGGACGAACAGCCTGCTGCCGACGGGCATTCCGAGAAGCCCGACGCTGCTCAACGGCCTGCTCGTTCCAGGCCTGCACAACATGATTCAGCGCGTGCCGCCGGTGGTGGCGCAGCCGACGCCATACGCGGCACCGTTCGAGTTCAACTGGCTGAGCGCATCGGGCACGTCGTGCTTCCTCGCGACGATCACCGCGGCGTTGTTCCTGCGCGTCAGCCCCGCGCGCTTCGGCCGCATCTATCTCGCCACGTTCAAACAGCTCGCGCTGCCGATCCTCACGATCGCATTGATGCTCGGGCTCGCGTACCTGATGAATTACTCGGGCATGACATCGACGCTTGGCCTCGCGCTCGCCGCGACCGGCCCCGCGTTCCCGTTCTTCAGCGCCGTGCTCGGCTGGCTCGGCGTCTTCCTCACCGGCAGCGATACGTCAGCCAACGCGCTCTTCGGCAACCTGCAGGTGGTCACGGCGAACGCGCTGCATCTGAATCCAGTGCTCACCGCGTCGGTGAACTCCGCCGCGGGCGTGATGGGCAAGATGATTTCGATTCAGAGCATCGCCGTCGCCGTCGCCGCAACGGGGATGACGACGGCCGACGAAGGGCGCCTCTTCCGCTTCACCATCAAGCACTCGATCTTCCTGATGGCGTTGATGGGGGTGCTGTCGTTGCTCTTTGCGTACGTCTTCTCCGCTTATGTTCCCTCTCCTTAGGTTCATTGGGTTCAAGGGGTTCATTCGGTTCAATAGGTTCGGGTTCTTGGATTCGAGTTCTTGGGTTCGTGGCGCTAGCGTCGCCCGCGGCGGCGACGCGGTGAAGGTGGTAGTCCGTTCGGTGGATCCGCGTTGTCAAGATAACTGGCGAGGCGGGACGCGTCGACACCGTCGTCAAGAGATTCGACGGTCTCGGCCAATTCGCCATTCGCGAGCCGCAGATAACGAGCGAATTCAGCCGGATAGTAGCGGCCGAAACCTTCCGCCATCAGCCGCGGCGCGGATGACGCCGATGCTCGTAGTTGTTTCCGAAACTCAAAATCCCTGCGGGCCGTCGGACCTTTTGCACCCCTTGAACCCTAACGAAGTTGCTCTTTCTGCTTCTCATCCAACCGATACGGATCATCGGTGTAGGTCAACGACCCGTCCGGGTTCACCCACGCGGTGAAGTACGCGATGTGGACGGGCACATGTTCCTTGAGCGGCACCGCATGCTCGCGTCCCGCGTTCATCTCTTCGTTGATCTTTTCGGGCGTGTATTCCGGTTTGTCGCGCATCACGTACTGCGCGAGCCCGACGGCGTTCTCGAGGCGGATGCATCCGTGGCTCAGCGCGCGGCGCGGCTTGTTGAAGAGCGCGTCCTGCGGCGTGTCGTGCATGTAGACGTCGAAGGGGTTCGGGAACTGGAACTTCACGAGGCCGAGCGCGTTCTTCGGCCCCGGCTCCTGACGGAAGTGCAGCCTCGAGACCGCTGATTCGTCGCCCCAGTCGACCGCTTCCGCGTCAACCACTTCGCCGGACGTGCCGACCACCTGGATGTCCTGCCGTTCGAGATAGCCGGGATCGTTGACGAGCCGCGGCAGCATCTCCTTGCGGATGATGCTCTCCGGCACGTTCCAGTTCGGGCTGAACACGATCGTCGTCATCTCGCCGCTGAAGAGCGGCGTCTGGTGCGTCGGATCGCCGACGACGACGCGCATCGCGAGAACGGGTTTGTCGCCCTCGATCACCTGCATCTGATACGCGGGAACGTTGACGAACACGTAGCGCTCGCCCAGGTCGCGCGGCATCCAGCGCCAGCGCTGCAGGTTCATGCGGATCTGATCGAGATGCCCGGTCGGCATCTGCCGCTCGCGCTGCAGCGCCGCCTGCAGGCCTTCGTATTGCGGATGCCGCGGCGCCAGCTCGCCGAGCACGGGACGAACGTTGTCGGAGGCCGCCGCCTTGGCGAGGTTTTCCTTCAAGTCCACCTTGTTCGGCGCCGCGATCCAATCCTCGTAGATAGATTTTGGATTGACGGACCATCCGAGCAGGTCCGACGCGTATTTCAGATACGCATAGGTGAGTCGCGCGTCGAGCTCCGGGACTTTCGCGACGTCGAGTCGATCCTTGTTCTGCTTCGCGAGCGCGAGTGTCTGTTCGAACTTGTCGGTGCCGTAGCGAGCGGGATTGAGGCCGTGATCCTCCGACGCCTTCAAGCCGTCAATCAGCGTGGCGAGCCTGGTCGTCGGCTTGTCACCGTCGATCCACGCCGGCAGGTTGTCGCGCGACGCGTAGAAGTCGCGTTCCACCTTCCACAGCGTCGATCCGGCCTTGTCACCATCGACCCACGCAGGCGTCGAGCCGACGAGATGCTGGATGGCCGGCGCGTAGCGTGAATTGTCGACCTTCGGCGTGCGATCACACGCCACGACGAGCGTCAGCGCGAGAGACGAGGCAACGAGGCGGAGGAAGTTGGTACCCATGCACACCAGAGGTGCAACGGGTGGACCGCCTCAATCCCTGATTTGCGGCGGCGATTTTGGCGTGTAATAGCGCTCGAGCCATCGGCTCAACCCGTCGAGCCCCGGAAAAAGGGTCCGTTCGTTGATGTTGGCCTGGTCGAGTTTGTCGCGAACTTCCCACTTCAACTCAGCAGGAATGACGACGCGCCGGCACAGGTCCGAATGCTCCTCGAGCCATGTGTCGAGTCGCGCGGACGGATCGGGCATCAGCGAGAAGAGCGCGAACTGGTTGAGGATGCGCGTGTCGAGCGAGGGCGGCTCGATGAAGAGCACGAACGGATCGTGCGCGAGCGAGTCGAACGCCTTCAGCGACTGAAACGCGGAGAGCATGTCGATGGTGAAGGTCTGCGACTGCTCTTCCTCGAGAATCGCCTTCAACCGTTTCGGCAACAGATTGTTCGCCGCGACGAAGTTCACGCACCAGACGATGCCGTCGCGATCGTACTCCTCCGGATGTTCGGTGGCGAAGTGCAGCGCGACAAACGGCGAGTAGGTCCAGTCGATCAATCGCGTCGGCAGGCCGTGATGCTGCCCGAGCGCCAGCCAGTGCCAGACCGAATCGACGCCGGGCGCGGGCTGCGCGTGCGCGTACTTCGAGAAGTTGCGCAGCAGCGACTGCTCGAGCGTCGCGATGCTCGCGCGTCCAGCCGCGAGACGCAGCAGGCTGTTGGACAGATGATGCTCGTCCGAGGCGAGACCACGGAACGCATAGGGCGATCGGAATCGCTGCAGCTCCGGGTTCCACGACCCGGCGAACAGCAGCTCGATCAGCTCGTTGAAGCTTCGCGGTCGATCCATTCCCACCCGCCCTACCCGCCCTAGGCCTTACGGTACTCGCGCCCTATCCGGCGTCCGAGTCCGACGACGAGCCGCTGCGGCAGGATGCGGACGAGCGTCGCGATCGTCGAATTCAGCCGCCCCGTGACGACGACCGCATCACCCTGCATCACCGCATCGTACCCCTGCCGCGCGACGGCGGCGGCGGACATCCACATCCAGCCCGGCATCCTGTCCATCATCGCGCGTGTGCCGGTCACATCGTGAAACTCGCTGAACGTGAAGCCCGGGCAGAGCGCGGTGACGAGCACGTTGTTCTGCCGTACTTCGTGGCTTAGCGATTCGGAGAACTTGATGAGGAACGCCTTCGCCGCCGCGTAGAGCGTGTGGCCGGCGGGCGCGGGCACCAGGCCCGCGAGCGACGCCACGTTGATGATGCGTCCATACTGCCGCTCGACCATCCCGGGCAGCAGCCGATAGGTCAGCTCCGCGACCGCGGCGACCATGATCTGCAGGAAGCGGCTGTGCACATCCCAGCTGCTCGACAGAAACGATCCGGGCACGCCATAGCCCGCGTTGTTCACGAGCGCGTCAATCTTCAAACCGCGTGCCTCGAGCTCCGCGCAGATACGCGCGGCCGCGTCGGGGCGCTCGAGATCCGCGACGATCAGCTCGGCGTGGACACCGTCGCGCTCCTCGAGGCGGGCTTTGACCGCACGCAGCCGCTCTTCACGTCTGGCCGTGAGGACGAGATCGAATCCTTCGCTGGCAAACACGTCGGCGAACGCCTCGCCGATGCCGGACGAGGCGCCGGTGATGAGCGCGGTCCGGCGAGCCTTCACGCCTTCGCGGGCGCGGTCCCGTGCTGAACTTTGAAGATGGCGGCCGCGACGAACGAGCCGATGCACGGGCCGACGATATAGAGCCAGACGTGCGCGATCGACCCGCGTCCGACGAGGGCGTGGATCAGCGCGGGCCCGAGTCCGACGGCGGGGTTGTACGCGCCGCCGGAGATCGGTCCGCCCGCGAACGCGCCGGCGGCGACGGTGAAGCCGATCGCGAGGCCATAGAACGAATTGCCGGCCGTCGCGGGCGTGGTCGCGACGTTCATGACGACGAGCGCGAGCGCGGTGGTGTAGAGGATCTCGACGAGGAGCGCGGCAAGCACCGATGACGTCGCGGCGGGCGCGGGCACGAACGTGCGTCCCGTGACGGCCCACACCGCGAGGCTCGCGGCGATGGCGCCGAGCAGCTGCGCCGTCACGTACGCGCCGAGCTCGCTCGCGGCGAACGAACCGCGCAGCACGAGGCCGAGCGAGACCGCCGGGTTGTAGTGCGCGCCGGACACGTGGCCGCCCATGTAGACCATCACCATCAGCGACGCGCCGATCGCCAGCGGCGCCATCGGCGTCCCGACCAGCACGCTGCAGCCGATGGTGAAGACCAGGAAGAACGTCCCGGTGAACTCCGTCAGATAACGATTCATGTAGTCTCCTGTCGTATGTCCGCCTGAAGGCGGACACTACCGGTCGGTAGTGTCCGGCTTTAGCCGGACCGGTTACCGGCGTGACACCGGTATCACGAATTTCTCGGCGGTGTGCGTCTCCGAGAAGCGCGCGACCTTGACGTCCACCAGGCCGGCGGCCTTGCCCGCCTTCATCACGTCGCTCTCGGAAATCTGCTGGCTTCCCTTCGGACGGATCACCCAGATGGCGCCATCGCGCTTGAGGAACTTCTGCACGGTGACGAGGCGCTCGAGATCGCCGCGCTCGTTGGCGGCAACGAAGATGGCATCCACCGGATCGGTGCCGCGCGCGAGCACCGTGGCGCCGCACGTCTCGATCTCCTCGCGCAGCGTCTGGTCGCGCACGCCGACGAACAGGACGCGCTGGCCCGCGTGGATATTCAGCTTGTCGATGCGGCTCGGCGGGTTGCGGATCTTGTCGGCCCACTTCACCGCGGACGCGCCAAGCTCGAATGACGCCGTGCCGTCGGGCCACGTCACGCTCAGGATGCCCTCTCGCGCGTCGATGCGCGAGATGGTCTTGTAGGGGATCGCCAGGCGGAGATCCCCGGCCCGGAAAATCAATTCGTCCGTCTCGAGCAGCGCCCGGCCATCAGCTCTCGTCCGGCCGAACGTCACCACGCAATCCGCCTCGGCACCCATCAATGACCCCTGAGAATCTCGTCGATCAGAAACAGATCGGTCAGCAATGCTCGCACATGAATCGACGCGTTGAGATTGTCCACCGTCTGCGAGCTGATGGACGGCTGCGCGAGCACGAGGTTCATCGCCGCCAGCGCGTCGCCGGCATCGCGGCGCAAGACCTGCAGGAACGCCGCGTACGTGTCGCGCGGCTGCAGATGCTCGGCATCAACGAGCGCGCCGTATTGATCGGAAAGCCCCTGCAGGGCCGCCGTCGCGCGCGAGAGCAGGTCGCGCAGCTGCCCGCCCGACTGGCTGGCCGCGTCGCCGCTCAACCCCTGCGCGGCGTAGGCGAGCATGAATTCGTAGGCCTGTTCGATCGTCTCGCAGCGCTGCGCGAGCTCTTCGCGCAGCGTCACAGTTGGAATTTGGGATTTGGGATTTGGGATTTGGGATTTCCGTCCACGACCCATCGAGCCGGATCGTGATGCTCGAGATACTGACGCCGCGTGATCCAGCCGACGATCATCGCCTTGGTGATCCACCACTTGTCCGGGCGGACCGCGAAGTAGACGTGCGCGATGACCAGGCCGACGAGCGCGACGCCCGCCATGCCGTGCGTGACGTAGACGAATCCCCACGTCGAGTCCGCAAACAGATACGGGTTGCGCGGGAACAGCGGCGTCCTCACCCGCACCATCATCGTCAGCCCCGATGCGATCACCGAGAGCCCGACGACGACGAGCGCGAGGTGGTACAGACGATTGCCGAGCGGATACTTGCCTGGCTTCGGCCCGGGAACGTCGTGGCCGAATTCGCGCATGACCTCGGCTTTCAGCTCGGGAATGTCCTTCGGGCCGACCCAGATCGACCAGAAGTCCATGAAGAAGCTGGCGTGAATCACATGGAACAGGATCGCCGTCGTCAGCAGCAGGCCCGCCATCCAGTGCCACTGCACCCACGCGAACTTGATGCCCGCGATCGGCAGGAAGGCCGTGGTCAGCAGCGTCAACATCGACGCGGCCATCACCCAGTGGAAGGCGCGCGCGACGCCCGAGTGGCGCGGGATGCGCGCGGGCAGATCGGGACGCGCGGCTTCCATCGCGTCGGTCTCAGCCGGGTGCCGCTTTCGGTGCGCGGAGAGCACCATGTAGCTGGCGTGCGCCACCAGGAATGCGACGCCGGCAAACGCCGACGCCCACAGCAGGTTCCACGACACGTGCGTGAGAATCTGCTGGCCCCACGGGCTGTGCCCGAACGTCAGGAAGTAGCCCATTCACCCACCCCGCGGATCGCCCGCTTCACCAGGTTTCGCATCAACGGCACCTTGTAGGCGTTGAAGCGCAGCGGCTGCGCGCCTTCGATCGCCATCTCGCCCGCGGCGTCGGCCGTCTGGTCGTTGCGCGGCTTTCCTTTCACGAACTGCTCGACGTTCACCAGGCGCAGCGGCCGCGCGGCGACCGCATTGACGACGAGCCGCATGTTCTGGATCGTCTCGCCGGAGGTGACCATCGCGGAGGCGACGTTGACCAGCGGGAAGTCCCACACCTGCCGGTCGCGCACCTTCTCGAAATAGAACCTCGCGCCCGCCCAGTCGCCGGGGATGCGAATCGCCGTGAGCAGCTCGCCCGGCCGCAGCACGGTCATCCGCGTGATGTCGGTGCCAGGTCCGATGAAATAGTCCTCGGCGTCAACGACGCGATCGTCGCCGCTCGCGCTGCGGAGGACCATCTCGGCGTCGAGCGCGATGAGCGCGGGCGCCGTATCCGACGGATTGACCGCGACGCAGCGATCCGCGCCGAGGATGGCGTGCTCGCGATTGATCGATTCGGGAGTGTCGGCGTAGCAGATGTTGCCGCCGGCGCGGTAGCAGGACCAGCCGGCGCGGTAATACCAGCAGCGCGTGTCCTGCGAGACGTTGCCGCCGATCGTGCCCTGGTTGCGGATCTGCGGCGAGGCGGCGGATTCCGCCGCGTCCATCAGGATCGCGTAGCGGTCGCGGACGATCGGATGCCGCACGACGTCGGTGAGCGTCGTCATCGCGCCGATCTCGACGCCGCCGTTGCGCTCGCGCACCCCTTTCAGTTCGTCGATGCCACTGAGATCGATGACGTAGCGCGGGCGCTTGATGCGGTCCTTCAGCCAGTCGAAGCTGTCGAGACCGCCGGCGAGGATCCATGCATCGCTGCCGTAGCGACCGAGCAGCGTCAGCGCGTCCGCGGTGGACGTCGGCTGCAACAGCTCGAACGCGGGCATTACGTCTCGAATTACCGCCATATTGCTCCTCGGCGGGCGTAAAGCCCCGCCCTACACTGACAATCTGCGGTGTAAGGCGCCGCTTTACGCGGCGCCTACACATGGGCCCGTAAGGGCTCGTGCATCCGCTTCTTGTTCTCGAGCGACATCAACACCAGATCGGACGTCACCGGCGCGCGGCGGAAGACATCGACGCCGACGGCATCCGCGATCGCGTTCAGCACCGCGCCGTAGCCCGCGCCGACCGGCGGCTCGCCGACGCCGCGCGCGCCGACCGGCGTCTCCGGATCCGGCAGCCCCACCGCATCCGCGTTCATCGTCGCCGGGATGTCGAGAATCGTCAGCGGCTTGCTGTAGTGGAAGCGGCGCGACAGCATCAGCCCGTACTTCGGATCGAACACCCACTTCTGCTGCAGCGCGTGCGCGATGCCGAGGCAGCTGCCGCCTTTGATCTGCGCGAGCAGGCTGCGCGGATTGATGACCGTGCCGACGTCGCCGACGCCGAGGTAATCAATCAGCGTCACCTTGCCGGTCTCGACGTCCACTTCGACTTCCGCGAAGCCGATGACGAACGAGTAGGTCGTGCCGTTGCGCGGATAGTTGTCCTTGGCGACGCCCATCACGCCGAGGCCGGCGTGCTTCGCGGCTGCTCCCTTCGTCATCACGTTGATGTCTTCCGGCACCTCGTGGCCGTCGTACTTGCCGCCAAGCTCGATGGCGCGCTTCGCCGCCTGCGTATAGGTGAGCCCGCCGCCCGCGCCCTTGCGATGCACGCGCTCGTTGCTCAGCTCGTAGTCGTCGGGCGATCCGCCGAGATCCTTCGCCGCGATCTCCTGCAGCTTCCGCTTCAGATCGTTGGCGCCGGCGAAGTTCGCGCGCGTCATCGCATGCGTCGTCTGGCTGCCGACCGAGAGGCACGACCACGGCACGCCCTTGCCGGTGTCGCCCCACACGACCTCGACCTTCTCCCACGGCATCGCCAGCACTTCCGCCGCGACGCGCGCGAGATCCATCACCGAGTGCGTGCCGAGGTTGCCGACGCCCGACTGTACATACAGCTTGCCGTCGGGACGCAGCGTCATCAGGCTGTCGAAGCCGATCGATCCGGAGCCGTGCGGGCCGACCGCGACGCCGACGCCGCGCACCTTCGCGCCGCGGCGCTGCCCCGAGTACGCTTTCCGCTCGTCCCACCGGAACGCCTGCTTGCCCTTGTCGAGCGCTTCGACGATGAAGGCGCTCGTCAGCTTCGCGCGCTGGCCGTTCGCCTGCATCGGGCCGGGCGAGCGCTGCTGCGAGCGCGGGGGCGTGTTGGTGAGCACGCTGATGGCGCGCCACCGCATCGCCTGCGGCTGATAGATGATCGACGCGGCGAGGCCCGCCGAGCGGTGATCGCCCATCGGCCCGTACGATCCGTTGTCCTGGACGATGAAGAGATCGAGCGCGGTGATGCGGCCGTCCTTGGCGAAGCCGATGCGCGTGCGGCCGCTCATGTTCGTGCGCGCGCGGCCGATGTAGTTCTCGTCCTCGCGCGTGATGCGCATCATCACCGGCACGCCATTGAGCTTCTTCGACAGCATCGCCGGGATGCAGGTCGACACCGCGCCGCCGCCCTTGCTGCCAAACCCTCCGCCGGTGTACTCGCTGATCAACACGACCTGCTGCGGCATGATGCCGCACCAGCGCGCGACGTTCGGCAGGGTCTGCGCGACGCTCTGCGTCGACGCGTGGATATACAGCTTTCCGTTCTGCCAGTACGCCATCGCCGATCGCGTTTCCATCGGATGGTGGCCGGTGGACTGCACGACCATCGTCTCGTCGAGCACGAGCGCGGCGTTGCCGAAGCCGGCGTCGAGATCGCCGTAGGCCCACTGCTCGGTCGGCTCGCCCATCGGCAGCCGGCCTTCGTCAGCGTCCGCGAACTGCTCGCCCGTCCACTTGATCGTCTTGACCGGCGAGGCCGCGTTCGGACCGACTCCGCCGGGCATCGGCGCGCCCCAGACGTTGCCGGTCGTGCGCGCGTCCGGACCGCCCGGCCGGAGCGCGTCGAGCGGATCGACGACGAACGGCAGCGGCTCGAGATCGACGTTGATCTTCTCCACTGCTTCCGCGGCGGTGAGCTCGTCAACCGCGGCGACGGCGAGAATCGGCTCGCCCGCGTAGAAGGGCTCGTTGGTCAGCGCGCGTTCGACGTTCGGGCCAAGGTCGGGAAGATCATCCGCGGTGAGGATGCCTTTCACGCCCGGCATCGCGAGCGCGGCGCTCGCGTCGATGTTGCGCACGCGGCAGTGCGGCATCGGGCTCGTCAGCAGCTTGGCGAAGAGCATCCCCTCGGCGCGGAAGTCCTCCGCGTAGCGCGCGCGTCCCGTGACCTTCGCCACGAGATCGGGAGGCGTGTAGTTCTGGCCGATGTATTTCGTGTCTGCCATATAGCGGTGGGGTCCAGCTTTAGCTGGACCTCCTCATATATTCCGCGCCGCGCATGAACGCGGTGAGGATCTTGTCGTAGTCCTGGCAGCGACAGAGGTTGCCGGAGATGCCGTGCGCCAGCTGCTGCCGCGTCGGATTGGGATTCGTCTTGAGGAAGCCGACCGCCGCCATCGTGAACCCCGGCATGCAGAAGGCGCACTGGAAGCCCTGCTCGTCGACGATCGCCTGCTGCACCGGGTGCAGCTGATCGCCGTTGGCAAGCCCTTCGATCGTCTGCACCTTCCGTCCGCGCACCGTGTGCGTCAAAACCGAACAGGAATAGTGCGGCACGTCGTCGATGAGCACCGTGCACGCGCCGCACTCCGCGCGGTCGCAGCCGATCTTGGTGCCGGTCAGACCGAGCTTGTAGCGCAGCGTCATGGCGAGCGTTTCCTGCTTCATCACGTCGACGCGGCGCATCTGGCCGTTGACGTTGAGCGTAATGAGCCGCTCGACCGAGCCGGGCGCGGAGGTCTGGCCGAAGATTTCGCCGCCGGCGCGGAACAGGTACGCCGCCGACGAGGCGACGGCGCCGCTGGCGATGACACCTTTGATGAAGGCGCGCCGCGTGACGCCGGAGCGGGGCGAGTCAGGCTGATCCATCTCGACTCCTGTAAATACGGATGGAACTCTAGACCCGCCCTAGAGTGCTGTCAATTTCCCCGCGTGAAAACCTGCACATCCTGAAGGTCGGGCTTGCTGGGCGCCCAACTGATGGACGTAAAGGTCTTGCCGTCGGAGGAGACCGTATAGATCACCCATTCGGAAGCTTTGCCATCCGTCTTCTGCAGGCGCACGATCAAATCCGGCGCGAGATGCCAGTGGGCCAGGGTTTGATCCTTTCCCGGCGTGCGCGAATCGGGGTGATCCTTGCCGTCGAATGGGGCGGCGTACGAGTAGGTCGGCGACGAGGTCGGGCTGTCCGCCAGCGTGTTGCGAACGCCGCCGGCTTCCGGCGCCAGTATCCGCACGTGCTGAGTAGGAAACTTGGCGTGGTCTCCGTTGCGATTGTTCACGGACCTGGTCTGGTCCATCATCCAGCGTCCAAAGATGGGATCAGCGGATCTCGCTCCCTGCCCGAACGCCGACGCCGCCAGAACGAGGCACGCACCGAACACGTACTTGCGCATAGCGGATGAACTGTAGACCCGGTCTGCGGCGGCGTCAATCAAACCGGCCGGCCGAATGGCGTTCGATTTGCGTGCGATCGCCGCGCGTCCCCCCACACGAGGAGGTGCCCTGTGAAGCGTCAGGCGTTAGTCGTGCTGGGTCTCGGGATGCTGAGCTTTCTCGCGACCGCCTGCAATCTCGACCCCGATCCCGCAAGCGTCGCGCTGTCAACCGGTCCATCGTCATTTCGGGCGGGCGCGAATTTCCTGCCGACGCCAATTCTTCTCACGCCGTTCGCCGACGCGAGATGCGGCTTCGGCTCCGCGTTCGCAACCTCGTTTCGTCTCGTCGTCACAGCGGGTCGCAGCGACCTGAGGATGGACCGGCTGACGTTGCAGCTGCTGGATGGCACAAGCCTCGGCGGACCGTCGGTGACCATTCCGTCGTTGGAATTCGCGAGACAACCCGCTTCGCTGTTCATTCGTGCAGGAACGACGCGCGAGTTCGCCTTGCAGCCACGTTTCGGCTGCTTCGCCGGGCGTCCCCGGTCGATTCGCGGCGACTTATTCGTGTTCGACGGGTTCGGGCTGGCGCAGACCATCGTGCTGGAAAGCAGGATCGAGTAGTCCTGGGGTGCTACTATTCGCGGCGATCTCCCAGGAGGTTGCCGCGGATGCGATACGGGTTCACCAGCACGCTGCTCGCAGCGCTCCTCTTCGTTCCATCGGTCCATGCTGCGGCGCAGACGTCTGCTCGGACGTCCGACGGCAAGCCGAACCTGCAGGGCATCTGGCAGGTTCTCAACACCGCCGCCTGGGACATTCAGGATCATTCGGCGCGCCTCGGCGTCCCCGCGGGCCAGGGCATCGTCGTCGGCAACGACATTCCGTACACACCCGCGGCGCTCGCGAAGAAACGTCAGAACTTCGCGAACCGCGCCACCGCCGATCCCGAATCGAAAGGCTATCTGCCGGGCGTGCCGCGGATCATGTACATGCCGTTCCCGTTTCAGATCTTTCAGGCGCCCGACCAGATCGTGATGATTTTCGAGTACGACCGTGGCATCCGGACGATCTATACGAACGGCACGCCGCATCCGCGCGGCCCGCTCAACTTCTGGATGGGCGACTCGCGCGGGCATTGGGAAGGCGACACGCTCGTCGCCGACGTCACGTACTTCACCGACGAGACGTGGCTCGATCGCGCGGGCAACTTCCACAGCGAGGCGCTGCACGTGATCGAACGCTACACGCTGGCGGATGCCGATCACATCGACTACGAGGCGACCCTCGAGGATGCGAACGTGTTCACGAAACCGTGGACGATGAGGATGGTCCTCTACCGGCGGAAGGAACCGAACGTACGCGTACTCGAATACGATCCCGGACGTCTCATCGACGAGGCGAACGCGAGCCGTTGAGAATTTCAGGAGGCCGACGTGCGAACTTCAGCTCTCGTGCTGGCTCTCGCGATCGCCCTGCTCGCGCCGCTCGGCGCACAGGACGAGAAGCCGAAGACGGTCGGCGGTTGCCCCGCGACCGGCTCGCTGGAGTTCCACACCTGCGCGATCGAGAAGGCGAAGACGTTCACGCCGCCGCGCACGCGCAGCGGCAAACCGGATCTGCAGGGGTACTGGCGCGGCCAGCTCGCGCAGTCGTTTTCGATGGAAGGTGTCCGCGGAAACGAACCGCTCGTGGGCGACAAGGTGATGCCGTGGAGGATCGCACCGCCGATGATCGTCGACCCGCCTGACGGCAGAATCCCCTACCAGCCCTGGGCCGTCCCGATCGGCAGAATCGGCGTCAATTACAAGGACTATGTCGATCCGCGAACGGCGTGCGGAGGGGCTGGCGTGCCGCGCCTGGCGCAGCAGGACGCCAATCAGATTTTTCAGCCCGACGGAGATCAGTTCGTGCTGTGGCTGTTCGAGGATCATCACGTCCAGCGCATGATTGCGATGGATGGACGGCCGCCGCTTGGCGACGGCATCACGGTGACCAACGGCGATTCGCGCGGGCACTGGGAAGGCAACACGCTGGTCATCGACTCGAAAAATTTCAACGGTTACAACTGGCTCGACGACTCAGGGAATTTTTATACGGATACTGCGCACATCGTCGAGCGGCTGACGATGATCGACGCGGACACGCTTGATTACGAAGTGCGTGTCGAGGATCCGAAGGAGTTTACGCGCCCGTGGACGATGGCATGGGCGCAGGTGCGAGTGAAAGACCCCGGGTTCGAGCTGCTGGAGGAGGCGTGCCGCGAAGGGCAGCGCGACGTGGACAGCCTTCTCCAGCAGGGGTTCAAGTACTACTTCGGCAATCCCTGGCGCGAACGCGCGGCCAGTCGCTAACGCGCGGGCGCCGCCGGCGCCTGTGACTGCGCATCCGCCGCGCCGAGGAAGAAGTTCCGGCCGTCGGCGAACGTCACCGTGGTGCCGCTTGCGCGCGGTTTGTCATCCTTCGAGCGGTACCCCTGCACGACGATCTCGCTGCCGATTGGAAAATCGGTCTTTCTCAGCCCTCGACGGATCAGCGCGTTCGGCGCGCCCGCTTCGACGGCCCAGTTCACCACCTTGCCGTCGGGCTCGACGACGTCGAGGTGGATCCAGCCGTGCGGGTTGAGCCATTCGAGCTCGGTGAGCTTCCCTTTGAGCGTGACCGGCTTCTTGTCGTCGAATTCCGCGGCGAAGGAATGATGCGCGGCGGCGGGAATCGCCCACATCAACGCGGTGGTAAGGGTCGCGACCGCGAACAGTCTTTTCATCGGCGACCTCCTCCAGGTGCGCGACACGTTATCACGAACAGCCGATCAGCTTGCAGTCATCGCGGCGTCGCACCAGAATGCGAGACTCTGATGTTTCGGCGGAAGGAGTACGACATGGCGAAAGCAAAGAGCGCAGTCCCAGCAGGCTTGCACACGGTCACACCGCAGTTGACGCTCGAGAACGCCGCGCAGTCGATCGAGTGGTACAAGAAGGCTCTTGGCGCGGAAGAGATCTCGCGCGCCACCGGCCCCGACGGCAAGATCCTGCACGCGGATCTCAAGATCGGCAATTCACACATCTACGTCAACGACGCGATGATGGGCGGCAAGGGCCCGAAGAGTCTCGGCGGATCGCCGGCGTCATTCTGGCCGAGGGCTACACCTGGACGATCGCCACGCGCAAGGAAGACCTCACACCCCAGGAAATGAAGCAGCGGCAGGATGAGTGGATGAAGTCGTCTGCCTCGCGGCAGCCGACGCACGCCTGACACCAGCGATCGCCCACGTCGCAATCGCACTGAGCAGCAGGAATGCGACGACCGAGGTGACGAATGCCGCGTCGATGCCCGTGTCCCAGATCAACGCGGGCGTCGGCGCGGACGCAGGCGCAAGCTGCCAGTCCGGCCTGCCGGTCATCCACTGACGCGTCATCGACCATAGATCACCGCCCGCATGCAGGAGCATGCCCGGCAGGATGGAATTGGTCGCGTAGGCCAGGCCGCCGTAGACGGCCGAGACGGCGAGATAAAACGGCAGCATCTCCAGCGTCAGCGCGGGATGATGCGTGAAGTGCCCGAGGCCGAACACGGTGCCGCTGACGAGCAGTGCGACGGCGACGCCATGCCGTCGCTCGATCGGTCCCTGCATGTAGCCGCGGAAGCCTGATTCCTCGATCACACCCGCGACGATCGACGACGTTGCCAACAGCAGAAATACGGTCGCCGGCGGCATCGCCGCGGGAATCGCGGTCTGCTGCGCGTCGGGCGGCAGCACGAACAGCCGGCCGAGAATCGCGGACAGCGGCACGAGCGCCGCGAGGCCGATGAAGCCGGCAAGCAGCGCCATCGGCCACACATCCGCCGGGAGGGGATTGGCGCGCAGGCTGAGACGACGCGCCGCCGATGTCGAGCGCGGCCAGCCGGAGCCGTTCAAGTACCGAAGATACGCGACGAGAAAGAGCGCCATCGGGACGATCGCCCACGGCACCTGCGGAGCGAATCGGAGGTTCAAGCCGGCAAGGCCGGGAAACGCACCGATGCCGCCCCAGAGCGTGACGCCGATCCCGGAGACGATGAACCCGGCGACGATCGCGCGAACGATGGTCACTACTTCGTCGCCGCGCTGAAGCGCAGCAGGCTCGCCCGCGCGCACTCGCCGACCATCGTCACATAGCGCACGACGCTGTCGTTGCCGATGACGTACGGATTCGGAGCGCCTTCCTTGCGCGTCGCCAGGGCCGCCAGCTTCGCCTTCGCGCCGTCCTGCTCCGGGTGATTCGCAATCAGCACGTCGGCGCCCGCCTTCTTCACCGCGTCACGGAAGTGATCGGCCGACGCGGCGTACGTTTCGTACCAGTAGCGCCGCGGCTTGTCCGGCGAGACGGTGAAGTTGAATCCGGTGCCGCCCCACTCCGCCGCGACGTGCGGCCGCCCGTTGTCACGCACGGGAATAATCGTGGAGATCGTGCCCGGCGTGTGACCCGGCGTCAGATACATCGTCAGCGTCGTATCGCCGAGCGTCAGCTTCTGGCCGTCGGTGACGACCATGTCCTTGCGCGGCTTCGGCCACGACTGCGTGATGCGCGCGGTGAGATCCCAGTCGGCCTGCGACATCAGCACGTGCGCGCCGAACCGGTCCTGCAGCAGACGCGCACCGCCCTCGTGATCGCTGTGCGCGTGGCTAACGATCACGTACTTGATGTTCTTCGGATCGAGCCCGAGCTTGGTGAGGCCGTTGACGATCTCGTCTTCCACCGAGTAGTCGAAGAGCGTGTCGATGACGATGATGCCGGCGGACGTAGTGACCGCCCAGGCGGAGTACTCGGACTGCCCGAGGTAATACAAGTTGTCGAAGACCTTCATTGGCTCGACGTGCCACTTCGCGCGATCCGGCGGCGGTGGTGGCGTGGCGTTCGCGCGCGGCGCCGGGTTCGAGGACGCACGCTCCTCGGTCGCCATGCACAAGCTGTTGAAGGTGTTGGTGTGTTCGGAGCCCGCCGCGGCCTTCGCGGCCGCGACGTGTGCATCAACGGTGTTGGGAACCGTCTGCGCGAGGACGGTGGCGCCAACAACGCTGAGCGCGAGGCCGATCGAAATTGTGGTCTTCATGGCGCTGAACTCTAGACCCGGCGGTACGAGCTGTCAATCAATCGTAAGGGGTTCAGGTCCGCCTGAAGGCGGACACTACCGGCGTCATCGGTAGTGTCCGGCTTTAGCCGGACTTGGAATTACCGCGGCAGTTCGAAAATCTCGTTGACGTTGCTGTGCAGCGCCTCGGCGCCGTTGCCGTTGAAGGCGGTGTGCCCGGCGACGGCGTGAATGCGGTTGCCGAGCGCGGTCAGCACCACGCCGTGGCGCGCGGTCGGCATCGATGGCAGCCGATACCACGCGTTCGCCGCCGGATCGAAGACGACGAAGTCGCGGAAGATGCCGTCCATGTGGTCGTCGCGCAACTCGCCGCCGGCGACGTAGATCCTGTTCTGGAACGTAATCCACCCCTGGCCGCTCGTCTGATACGGCATCTTCGTCATCGATCGCCATGTGTCGGTGGCCGGGTCGTATTCCTCGACGATGTCCGTGGCGCTGGAGAGCATGTTGGCGACATTCGCGGCGGTGAGGCGGCCGCCGATCACGTACAGCTTGCCGTTCACCGATCCACCGGCAGGATGGTTGCGCGCGGTCGGCATCGGCCGATGCGTTTCCCACTTGCCGGTCGCGACGTCGAACGCCTCGTTGGTGGCGACCGAGAGTCCGGTTTCATCGCTGCCACCGATCACGTAGATCCTGCCGCCGGCTTCGATCGCCACCGACGCCGTGCGCTTGCTCGGCATCGGCGGCAGCTCTTTCCACGAGTCGGCCGCCGGATCATATTCCCACGACTTGAGCGCGTTCGGCTGGCTCTCGACCGTGGCGCCGCCAAAGACGTAGATCTTCCCGCGGTACTCCACGAGCGCCATGTGATTCGCGGACCACGGCGCCGGCTTCTTCGTCGTCCACTTGTCCGCCGCGATGTCGTACTCGAGCACGCGGTCGTTCTTCCCGCCCTGGTTGCCGCCCATCAAGTAGAGCTTTCCGTTGGCGGTCGCGTTCCAGTACTCCTCTTCGGGCGCGGGGACCGGCGCGCCCTTCTGCATCAACCATCGGCCTGGTGATTGCGCGAGGGCGGTGAACGCCGCAAGCGCGACAACCAGGCCGGCCGCGAGGACCGTGGCCGAGAAGCTACGCATCATGCTTACTGCGCTCCTTCGCTCGACGCCGCGCCGAGCTTCTTGCCAGTGGCGGTCATCACGACGGAGCGGGCGTTGGCGAGATTCGGCTTGTTGCGCCCCATGCTGCCTTCGACGGTGACGCCGTCGCCGGGCTTCAGCATCGTGCGCGTCCATCCGAGTCGCGTCAGGCCGTTGGGGCTGCCCATCTCGATCTCCCAGTTCGTCACCGCGCCGGTCTGCGGATCCTTCACGTCGATGAACAGGTACGCGTGCGGGTTGGTCCACTCGATCTTCGTCACGCTGCCGACGAGCGTCACCGGCCTGGTGATGTCGAACTCCGCCGCGAAGGAATGATGCGCGGCGATCGGCGCGGCCGCGGCAACGGTCATCGCGATCGCGAGCACGGCGCCGGCGAACACCTCTTTCATGGAAACTCTCCGCCTACTTGAAAGCCGAATTCTGCAGAAACTTGTTGTTCTCCGGACAGATGGTCTCGAAGAGCTCCTCGCCCGGCGTCGACAGCCACGTCACGTGCCGTTCGACCGGTGTGACGAAGGAGGCGGGGTCTTCGATCGTGACGTCGATGTTGAGGTGCGCGAGATCCGGCCGTCGATAGCGCTCGACGATGTGCAGCATCTCGGTGTGCGGCAGCCAGGTCGCCTGCAGCAGCCAGCTTTTGTCATTGAGTCCTACGGTGTCGAGCACGAGCGTGTCCTTCTCCCATCGGCCGATCGTGTGGCCCAACCACGTCGGATCGAGATCCTTCGGATGCTCGCGGCCGTCGATGAACGCCTGCCGATAGTGCGGGTCCTGCTCGAAGAGATGAATGAGCAGCGTCCTCGTCTGGACGATCTTGTAGAACACCGGCAGCGTCAGCGTCGGATCGGTGGCGAGACAGCGCGACGTCGGCATCCCTTCGAACGCGCGGTCGCGCCGCCGCTCCCACTCCTGCTGCGCCCACGGCAGCATCTGCGCGGGTGTCGGATTCGGATCGACGTTCGCCAGCCACATGCCGGAGAAATCCGGATGTCCATCCGACGTCCGCGGTGTTGCTCCTTTCAGGTCCTTGTACTTGTTGTAGATCTGCAGGAACGCCTCGTCGTCGCCGAGGATGCCGAAATTGTTCGGCATCAGCCTGATGTTCAACGTCACCGTCCTGCCCGCCTCGATGACGACATTCGGCTGCGCGTAGCGCGCGGTGCGGAGTCCCATCTGCGGAACGACAATCTCGTACGTGCCCGCCGGCAGATTGGCGAGCCTGAACTCGCCGTTCCCGCTCGCGACGACCGACGTGAATTTTCCGGCCGCGTCCTTCGCCTGCACCGTCACGCCGGCGGCTGGATCACCCTGATCCGTGGTGATGCGCCCGGCGATTGCGCCGCGGCCTGCCTGCGCAAGGAGAAGGGCGGACGAGAAGAGCACGACGAGAGCCGTGGCTGCCCATTTCACGGGCGCAATCCTACTACGAGGTGACTTCGCGAGGATAAGGGGTCTGAGGCTGTATTGCGCGCCTGCCACACGTGTATTACACTGTCTCCGTGAAGATGCTGACCGTGCGCCTGCCCGAGGCACTCGTCGCCGACATCGAGGCGGAATCGCGTCAGCGCGGTCGTTCGAAATCCGACGTGGTGCGTGAACGGCTGGCGACGGCATCGTCGTCCCTGCGAACCGCGCCAACCTACGACGCAATCGCTGACCTGATAGGGTCTGTCGACGGATTGCCGAGCGATCTGAGCAGCCGCAAGAAAGCCTACTTGAAGTCGATGGGCTATGGCCGCAAGCGCCCTCGTCGACGCTAGTTTCCTCATCGCTCTCCTCAACCGTCAGGACGGCCATCATCGCTGGGCCGCCGCGCAAATTCCTCGCCACCCGACCCCATGGAAAACGTGCGATGCCGTACTGTCCGAAGCGTTCTTCGTGCTTGGGACGCACGGCCACGCTCTCGATTCACTCCTTCGGCAAGGTGCTGTTGTTCCCGTGTTTGACCTTGCCGCGGAACTCGTACGGGTACTCGATCTGATGAAGAAGTACCGGAACGTTCCGATGAGTCTCGCGGATGCGTGTCTTGTTCGGATGACGGAGATCGCCGCCGATCCGATCCTGATGACCACCGACAGCGACTTCCGTCTGTATCGACGTCATGGCAGGCAAGTCGTGCCGTGCGTCACACCCTGAGCGGTGCTACTCCACGCGGCGCAGAATGAAGCACTTCAGATAGAACGTCTCGGACACTCCGATCAGAACAGGGTGGTCGCGCCCCTGCATCCGCTTCTCGACCATCGTCACCGGCGTATGGCTGTCAACGGATGCGTCATGAATGATGGAGGCGAACATCTCCTCGTTGACGTTGTACGAGCAGCTGCAGGTGATGAGATACCCACCGGGATTCAGCAGCCGCATCGCGCGCAGGTTGATTTCCTTGTAGCCCGCGATGGCGTTCGGGATGGACGCCTTGTTCTTCGCAAACGCGGGCGGGTCGAGCACGATCGTGTCGTAGCGTGCGCCGGCGCGCTCCAGGCGCCGCAGCTCGTCGAAGACGTTCACCTCCCGCGCCTGCAGATGCGGGACGCCGTTGCGCACGGCATTCGCGCGAATCCGGTCGACCGCGTCGGCGGAGATGTCGAGCGCTTCCGCCTCGGGACACGTGCGCGCGAGGCGCAGCGCGAAGCCGCCGTTGTAGCTGAAACAATCGAGCAGCCGTCCGCGCGCGTAGCGTGCCGCCGCCTCGCGGTTCTCGCGCTGATCGAGAAAGAGTCCGGTCTTCTGCCCCTTGCGGAGATCGACGTCGTATTCGACGGGCCCTTCGCGCACGACGATCGAATCCGGGATCTCGCCGTGCAGCACGTCCACGCTTTGCGGCAGCCCTTCGAGCGCGCGCACCTTCGGATCGTTGCGCGCGAGCACGCCCTTCGGGTGCAGCAGGTCGACGACGATCAGCGTGATCGCCGGCAGCAGACGATCCATCCCCTGCGACAGCGCCTGGATGGCGAGGTAGTCGCCGTACCGATCGACGACGAGCGAGGGGAGGAGATCGGCTTCGCCGTGCACCAGGCGATAGGCCGTGGCGTCGAGCTGCAGCGATGCGCGGAAGCGAACGGCCTGCTCGATGCGCGAGCGCAGCAGCCCCTCGATTCGCTCCGCTCCCTCGAGGCCGTCGCCGAGGGTGAGCATCCGAATCGAGATCTGCGATCGATCGCTGAAGAGCGCGCTGCCGATTTTGCGATGTCTCGGCCCGATGACGTCGACGATCTCGCCGCCGTCGGCGGAAACGTCAACGACGTCGGCGCGATAAATCCACGGATGGCCGGCGCGCACTCGCTGCTCGCCGCGCGCGGAAACGACGACCGACGCCATAGACGACGATAGTACAATCACCGGTCTATGGCCGCGCCTGCTTCAACGCTCACCTCCATGCAACGCTCCCTCGCCGACACCGATCCCGATATTGCGACTGCCATTCGCAACGAGGTCCGGCGGCAGGCGGAAGGGCTGGAGCTGATCGCGTCGGAGAACTTCGTCAGCGAGGCCGTGCTGCAGGCGGCCGGCTCGGTGATGACGAACAAGTACGCCGAGGGCTACCCGGGCAAGCGCTACTACGGCGGATGCGAGTTCGTCGACGTCGCCGAGTCGCTCGCCATCGCGCGCGCGAAGCAGCTGTTCGGCGCCGACCACGCGAACGTGCAGCCGCACTCCGGCGCGCAGGCCAACATGGCCGTCTACTTCACGCTGCTCAAGCCGGGCGACACCGTGCTCGGCATGAACCTCGCGCACGGCGGCCACCTCACGCACGGCCACCCGCTCAACTTCTCCGGCAAGCTCTACGCGATCGTCCCCTACGGCGTCCGCAGGGACGATGAGCGGATCGACTACGAGGAGCTGGAGCGGCTCGCACGCGAGCATAAGCCAAAGATGATCATGGTCGGCGCGAGCGCCTATCCGCGCGTGATCGACTTCGCGCGCATCTCGAAGGTGGCGAAGGAAGTCGGCTCGCCGATGGTGGTCGACATGGCGCACATCGCGGGGCTCGTCGCCGGCGGCATGCATCCGAGCCCGGTGCCGCATTCCGACTTCGTCACCACGACCACGCACAAGACGCTGCGCGGGCCGCGCGCGGGGATGGTGCTGTGCCGCCAGCAGTACGCGAAGGATCTCGATCGCGCGCTGTTCCCGGGCGTCCAGGGCGGGCCGTTGATGCACATCATCGCGGCCAAGGCGGTCTGCTTCAAGGAAGCGATGGAGTCGTCTTTCGCGGACTATCAGCGGCAGATCGTCGCCAACGCCGTGCGGCTGGCGAACGCGATCGGCAGCCACGGCTTCCGTCTGGTGAGCGGCGGCACCGACAACCACCTGATGCTCGTCGACGTCTTCTCGAAGGGGATCACCGGCAAGGTGGCCGAAGCCGCGCTCGGCAAGGCGGGCATCACCGTCAACAAGAACGCGATCCCGTTCGACCAGAACCCGCCGATGGTGGCAAGCGGCATCCGCGTCGGCACGCCGGCGATCACGACGCGCGGCATGCGCGAGGCCGAGATGGACCAGATCGGCGATTTCATCGCGCGCGTCCTCGCCGCGCCGGACGACGACCGCGTGGCCGGCATGGTCAAGGACGAAGTGGAACGACTGTGCCGGAAATTCCCGCTCTATCCCGAGCTGCAACGCTAGCCGGCGCGGTCGCCGCGACCTTCGCGGATTCCGGCCCGCTGGCGCGCGTAGTCGATGCGTACGAGCCGCGTGAAGGTCAGCGGACGATGGCGGCCGCCGTCGCAGAGGTCATCGAACGTGGTGGCACGGTGGTGGCGGAGGCCGGCACCGGCACGGGCAAGACGCTCGCGTATCTCATCCCCGCGATCCTCAGCGGCCAGCGCGTGCTCGTCTCGACGGGCACCAAGAACCTTCAGGAACAGATCTTCTTCAAGGACATTCCCGCGCTGCGCGACGCGCTCGGCAAGCCGTTCAGCGCGACGCTGATGAAGGGGCGCTCGAACTACCTGTGCCTGCATCGGTTCGGAATCGCCAACGACAACAATTCGTTCGACTCGTTCGAACGATCCGAACGTGCTGTGTTCCTGCCCGTGATCGAGGAGTGGTCGAAGAAGACCAAAACCGGCGACCGCGCGGAGCTGAGCGATCTTCCCGAGGACCTGCCGCTGTGGAAGGAGGTCTCGGCCGATGCGGAAACCTGTCTCGGCACCGAGTGCCCGCGCTATGGCGACTGCTTCGTCACGCTGATGCGCCAGCGCGCCGCCGAATCCGACGTCGTCATCGTCAACCATCACCTGCTCTGCGCGGACGCGCAGCTGCGCAAGAGCGCGTACGGCGAGGTGATCCCGACGTGCCCGACGCTCGTCGTGGACGAGGCGCATCAGCTCGAAAGCGTGGCCACGGAGTACTTCGGCATCGCGATGAGCAACTTCCGCATCGAGGATCTCGTTCGCGACGTTGAGGCCGGTGTAGGGCGGGACTTTACGTCCCGCCAGAACGACGAGATGCGGCTCGCGACCACGCGTGTGACGGAGCGGTCGCGGACCTTCTTCAGCGCGCTCTCCATGGCGCGGATGGAAGCAGCCGAGTCGAAGGCGCGCTACACCTCCGAGACGTTCGTCGATTATTTCGAGGACGGCGCAATGCTCGCGGGCGCACTCGAAGGGCTCGAAGCCACGTTGGTGTTGTCGTCGAAGAAAGACGAACCTGACGAAGCGAATCGACGTCTCGCGCCTCGCGCAGGAAGCGCTCTTCGATCGCATGCGCACGGTCGTGCTCACCTCCGCGACCCTTGCGGTTGACGGCTCGTTCGAGTACTTCAAGAGCCGGCTCGGCATCCGCGAGGCGAACCAGGTGCGCGTCCCCTCGGAGTTCGACTTCACGCGGCAGGCGCTCCTCTATCTGCCCCGCCGCGTCCCGTCGCCGAAGTCGCCGACCTTCAGCGCCGCCGCGGCACGCGAGGTGATCGAGATCCTCAAGCGCTCCCGTGGCCGCGCGTTCGTCCTCTTCACGAGCTACGCGATGCTACGCGCCGTGCAGCAGTTCGTCGAGATGTCGCTGCCCTATCCGATCCTCGTGCAGGGGACGGCGCCGCGGTCGACGCTCATCGATCAGTTCCGATCGACGCCGAACGCCGTGCTGCTCGCGACCGCCAGCTTCTGGCAGGGCGTGGACGTCGCCGGCGAGGCGCTGAGCTGCGTCATCATCGACAAGCTGCCGTTCGCCTCGCCTGGTGATCCGGTGACGGCCGCCCGGATTGAGGCGATCAAGGCTCGTGGCGGCGACGCGTTCGCGGACTATCAGGTGCCGCTCGCCATCCTCGCCCTGCAGCAGGGGCTGGGACGGCTCATCCGTCACCGCACCGACCGCGGCGTCCTCGCCATTCTCGACCCCCGCTTGCGCACGATGGGATATGGCCGTAGATTCCTGGATTCGCTCCCTCCTGCACCGGTTACACACGACTTGTCGGCAGTGGAACATTTCTTCGGGTAAACTACGTAAATTACCGTTAGGGCGGTCTTTAGCCGCCTGCCTGCAAAGAGAGGATTTTGAGCATGCGGACCCATCTGTACCGGGGTGTCCTGGCGCTTGCCGTGGCGCTCGTGTTCTCGGCCCCCGCGTTAGCCCAGGGCATCGTCAAGGGCAAGGTCGTTGACGAGAAGGGGCAGCCCGTCACCGACGCCAAAGTGACCATCCAGGGGCCAGCCCGCAACGCCGAGACGAAGACGAACAACAAGGGCGAATATGTGCAGGTCGGTCTGCAGTCCGGTCGCTACACCGTCACGGTGTCGAAGGACAAACTGGTCGCGACGCAGCAGGTGAACGTCACGCAGGGCACGCCCGCGGAGGCGAACATGACGCTGGTGCCGCAGGCGACAGCCGGCCTGAGTCCCGAGCAGCGCGCGGTGCAGGAAGCCGCAGCCGCCGCGATCGACGCGCTCCGCGCGGGACGCGACGATGAAGCGATCGCGAAGCTGAACGACGTCGTCACCAAGCTCCCCACCTGCAGCGACTGCTACTACAACCTCGGCCTCGCCTATACGCACAAGCAGCAGTGGGCCGAAGCGGAAGCCGCGCTGAAGAAGTCGATCGAGATCAAGCCGACCAACCCGGATCCGTACAACGGTCTCGCCAACGTCTACAACGCACAGAAGCGGTTCGACGAAGCGCTGGCGATGAACCAGAAGGCGACCGAGCTGGCGGGATCGACGCCGGGCGCGGGCGGCGGCAACGCGGAAGCGATCTACAACCAGGGCGTCGTGCTCTTCAACGCGGGCAAGTACGCCGATGCGAAGGTGCAGTTCGAGAACGCGAGCAAGGCCGATCCGAACAACGCGAACGCGTTCTACCAGCTCGGCATGACGAACCTGAACCTCGGACAGATTCCCGAGGCGGTGTCGGCGCTCGAGACGTTCATGAAGCTCGCGCCGAACGACCCGAAGGCGGCGCAGGTGCAGGCGTCGCTCCCCGCGCTGCAGCAGATGATCAAGAAATAACGGTTGTCCACGATCGCCGATCGGCTGGCCGGAGTCCGCGAGCGCATCGCCGCCGCGGCCCGGTCGGCCGGCCGGGACCCCTCCTCCGTCCTCCTCATCGCCGTTTCCAAGACATTCCCGATTGAAGCCGTCCGCGAGGCGTATGCCGCGGGGCACCGCGACTTCGGCGAGAACAAAGTCCAGGAAGGACTGCAGAAAATTGTCAGTTCGGCCGACTTACCTATTAGGTGGCACCTCCTCGGCCACCTGCAGACGAACAAGGCGCGGAAAGCGGCGCCGGTGTTTGCGACGATTCACTCGGTAGACAGCGTCGAATTGCTTCGAAAACTCGATGCCGCCGCCGCGGAGGCGGGCCGGACACCGGAGCTGCTCATCCAGGTCGACCTGGCGGGCGAGGCGACGAAGTTCGGCGTGGCGCCCGGCGACGTGCCATCGCTGTTCGAGGCCGCCGCCGCGCTGACGGCAGCGCGGGTGGTGGGGTTGATGACGCTGCCGCCCATCCCGGAGTCGCCCGAAGATGCGCGGCCGTACTTCACGCGGCTGCGTGCCCTGCGCGACGAGTGGCTGGCCTCGGGAGTTCCGGCGCCGATGCTCAGAGAGCTGTCGATGGGCATGAGCGCCGACTTCGAGGTGGCGGTGCAGGAAGGGTCGACGATGGTCCGGGTGGGAACTGCAATTTTTGGGAGCCGATATGTCCAAGCCTGAGGAAATGGCATTGACGACCAGCGAGCCGCGGCCGCGCATCACGTCGCCGGAGCGGCACATCACCATCACGCCGCTCGACATGCGGCAGGCGCGCTTCAGCACCGCGCTGCGCGGATTCGACAAGGACGACGTCACGACGTTCCTGCAGGAGGCGGCCGAAGGGTTCGACCACGCGATGCGCGAGAACGAGCGGCTGCGGATGGAGATCGTCCGCCAGGAGGCGTCGCTGAACCAGTTCCGCGAGCTCGAAGGGAGTCTGAAGACGACGCTGATGAGCGCGCAGAAGATTGCCGACGACATGCGCGAGAACGCGATCCTGGAGGCGCAGCGCATCGTGCGCGAGGCCGAAGGACGCGCCGACCTGCTGATGCAGCGGACGCAGGCGAAGACGGAAGACATCGAGCGGGAGATCGACGGCCTGCGCATCAAGCGGCGCGAGGCGGAGACGAACCTCGAGGCGACGATTTCGGCGCTGCACAACACGCTCGACTTCATCCGCGAGCAGGATCGCCGCGAGCGCGAAGATCGCGTCGTCCAGCACCGGCCGAAGATCGCGCAGGTCCCGCCGCCCGCCGGCGTGACGCGCGTCGGGTAACCGCAGCCACGAAGGCCTTCGGCCATCACGAAGCGCACGAAGTGGACTTCGTCTGTTCGGTGGTTCTAGTGCGACAATGCACATGGAGCTTCGAATGACGCCGCTTACCCGAATCACGCTCGACCCGGAAGTGATGGGCGGCAAACCGTGCATCCGCGGTCTGCGCATCACGGTTGGGACTGTCGTCGGCCTCGTAGCCGCCGGTCGAACTGTTCCGGAAATCCTCGCGGCGTATCCGTACCTCGAAGAACCAGACATCCGCGAGGCACTCGCCTACGCCGCCTGGCGAGTTGAAGAGACTGAAATTCCAATCAGCAAGTGATCAAGCTCGTTGTCGATGTCAGCCTATCTCCGGCCTGGGTTGACGTTTTCACGAAGCACGGATGGTCCGCAATTCATTGGTCTACCGTAGGCGATCCGCGTGCGAAAGACC
>QHWQ01000105.1:38898-42312 GCA_003222635.1 Acidobacteriota bacterium
CGAATGCTTCCAATCAGTCAATCCTGACATTCACCTATAATCCCCGCTCGGTGGCCGTATGAAATTTGCATCCGGACTGCTGATCGCATTCCTTGGCGCGGTGTCCGCCCACGCTGCGGATTGTTTCCCACCGCCGGGAAAACTCATCGACATCGGCGGCGGCCACAGGATCCGTCTCAATTGCTCCGGCAAGGGTGCCCCGACGGTCATCCTGATTCCCGGCGCGTCATCGTTTTCGATCGATTTCGCCCTCGTGCAGCCCGCGCTCGCGCGTTCCGCGCGGGTCTGCGCCTTTGATCGTGCGAGCCATGGCTGGAGCGATTCGTTCGGCGTCGCCGATGACGCGGAACAGGTTGTGCGAGATCTCCGCGATGTTTTGTCGAAGGCGCGTGAGCGCGGCCCCTACCTGCTCGTCGGGCAGTCGATGGGAAGCCGCTTCGCGCGGTTGTATTACGCGCGACACGCCTCCGACGTCGCCGGGATGGTGCTTGTTGATGGCGAGCACGAAGATGGTTTGTTCGTACTCGCGGACGGCAAACCGGCGCCGATTTCGTCGCTCTCCGACGCGCAGTTCGTGGCAGCGAACCCGCCTGCGTCCGCCCCACCACAGCAGGTGCCCGACGCAAGGCTCGACCCTGCGTACCGCAAGCCTCCCGAACGGCTCCAGCAGGTTCATGTGTGGCTGCTGATGCGCTTCTTTGACAACATGCGTGGCGCGTCCGCGGCCGACGTCGACGCGTTTCGCAAAGCCAACCACGCAGCGCTCGTGATGCTCCACCAGATCGATGCCGCTGAACACCCGCTCGGTGATGTGCCGCTCATCGTCCTGTCCGCCGGCAAGAATGACAGCAACCTGGCTCCGACCACGAGATACACCTCTTTCGGCCCGACGTGGTGATTCGCGCGATCGACGATGTCGTGCGCGCATCTCGCACGAAAGCCAATCTCCAGTAGGTGATACAGCTCACCGTCCGGGTCATTCCGCGGGCGAGCAAACCAGGCATCGCGGGGACGCGCGACGGCGCTCTTCTCGTCAGGCTCCAATCGCCTCCGGTCGAAGGCGCGGCGAACGAAGAACTGGTCGACATCATCGCCAAGACCTTCGGCCTTGCGAAACGGGACGTCACCATCGTCAGCGGCGAACATTCCAAGCTGAAGCGTGTGGCGATTGCCACGCTCAGCGAAGAACAACTCGAAGCTGCGTTGCGAACGGCCGGAATCGATCCAGCAGGAATAACTTCGCGGCCTTCGTGATCTTCGTGGTTGCGAATGCCTTCGTGGTTTACGCTAGGTCCGCGTGCTCCAGGCGGACTTCCTCATCGAATACGCTGACCTGATTGCCACCTGCGCGGGGCCGGCGCCCCGCCGGGGCCTGGCGCAGCGCGAAATCTCTCCTCTGCACAACGGCGTCGTCGCGGCGTTCGAGGGACGCATCACGTACATCGGCGAGGCAGCGACGTTCAAGGACGGTGTGACCTTGCGGGCGAAAGCTACGCGGCGATCGCGTCCGATGGCGGCGGCATCGTGCAGACGGTCGCCGCCACGCGCGCGGCGAGCGAAGAGGAGCTCGTCGACGCCGCGCGCGCCCGGCTCGACGAGATGCTCGCCTGCGGGACGACGATCTGCGAGGCGAAGAGCGGCTACGGGCTGACGGTCGAATCGGAGCTGCGCCAACTGCACGCGATTCGCGCGCTGGACGAGGCGCACGCCATCGACCTCGTCCCGACGTTCATGGGTGCGCACGAAATCCCGGTCGAATATCGCTCGCGCCGCGGCGAATACATCGCCTGCATCATCGAAGAGATGATCCCGCGTGTCGCCGACGAAGCGCTCGCGGAGTACTGCGACGTCTTCTGCGAGGATGGCGTGTTCACGCCCGACGAATCGATCGACATCCTCGAGGCGGGCCGCCGCGCCGGCCTGACGCCACGCGTGCACGCGGACGAGCTCGGGCCGAGCGGTGGTTCCAGCGTCGCCGCCCGGGTATGCGCGCGATCGGCAGACCATCTGATTTACGTCGATGAGCGCGGCGCCGACAGCCTCGCCGATGCGGGCGTCTGCGCCACGCTGCTGCCGGCGGCGGCGTTTTATCTCAAACTCGGTCGCTTCGCGCCGGCACGGATGCTCATAGAAAGACAGGTCGCGGTGGCCCTGGCGAGCGACGTCAATCCGGGCGCGGGCTTCTCGCCGTCGATGCCGTTTGCGATGACGCTCGCCTGCTTCGCGATGCAGATGACGCTCGAGGAATCGCTGATTGCGGCGACGCTCAACGCGGCCTGGTCGCTCGATCGCGCCGGAGACGCGGGCAGCCTCGAGCCCGGCAAGCTGATGGACGCCGTGATTATCAAGGGCGGCCTCGCGGAGCTCGTGCGCGTCGGCGCGCCCGCCATCCGGATGGTCGTCAAGCGTGGAAAGGTCGTCTCATGGACGCAGTGAGCTTTCGCGAGATGGCGCTCGAGGATCTGCTGGACGCGGTTGCATCCACCGATCCCGTGCCCGGTGGCGGCTCCGCCGCGGCGCTTGCCGGTGCGGTCGGCACGTCGCTGCTGCTGATGGTGGCGGGCATCCCGAAAACGAAGACCGGCGCATCCGAAGAAACCGCCGATCTCGCCGAAGCCGCCTCGCGCCTGCATCCGCTGCGCGGCCAGCTCCTCGACCTCGTCGATCGGGACAGCGACGCCTACCAGCAGGTGATGGACGCGTTCAGGCTGCCGAAAAACTCTGACGCCGAGAAGGCCGCGCGCAAACAGGCGATCGACACGGCGACGCGCCTGGCCACCGAAACGCCGCTCGATACGATGCGCGCCTGCCAGCAGGCGCTGCGCGGCGCGGTCATCGTCGCCTCCAACGGCAATCGAAGAACGACGAGCGATGTCGGCGTCGGCGTGGAGCTGTTGCTCGCGGCGCTTCGCGGCGCGCGCATGAACGTCGACATCAATCTGTCAACGCTGGAAGACGCGGCCTACATCGCCCGGGCGACGGAGGAAGCCGATGAACTGGTGAGTGATGGGGAGCGGGATGCCGAACGCGCCCGGCGCGCGCTGACCGGTTAGCGCCTCGCGGGCAGGGCCGCCGACGGCGCGCGATTCAGCGCGAGACCTTCCACGCTGAAGGTGAACGTATGGGGGTAGTGGTAGCTCGGAAACACTTCGATCGGCTCCGTGTAGGAGGCGGTTGCGATGGTGCGGGGTCCGTCTCGCGTCACACTCACATCGTCGTAATTGAGCGGAACCTGCAGCTGCTCCGCCTTCGCCATGATGTGGTTCTGGATATCATTGGGCGCGGCATCCGCGCTGAACGTCACCAGCTCCTGCACTTCGTCCTTCAGCTCGTAGTACCGGGCCATCACGAGACCTGCGCGCACCACGGCGTTGATCAGCGCGACCGCGATGAGCAACTTGATGATGGTCTTCA
>QHWQ01000106.1 GCA_003222635.1 Acidobacteriota bacterium
TCATCGCGCTGCTGCGGCCGCGCGCGAAGCGCCTCACCGACTTCGTCGATCAGGCACGGCCATTTCTCGCGCAAACGGTCGAGTACACCGACGATGCCATACATACGCACCTGAAATTCCCTCATCTGGCCGACCACGTGAAAGCGCTCATGCATGCGCTGCGCGACGTGGTGCCATTTGACGAGCAACATGTGGAAGCGGCGGTGCGACGAACAGCGGAACAGCAGGACATTAAAGCGGCACCTCTTATCCACGCGACGCGCGTCGCGGTCACAGGCCGTATGGCAAGTCCGGGGATTTTCGAGATGATCGTGCTGCTTGGGCGCGAGCGGACGCTCGCGCGGCTGGAGCAGTTGACGTCATTCCTCTCGTCGCGAAACTAGCGATTTTCCGCAGCAAATTTCAGGGATCATGCGATTGCTTCGCGCGCGTCCACACGGCCGCGACGATGCTGCTTGAGGAAATATGTGTAGATAAGTTCCTTTATTGCTGAGGGTTACCAAGATTACCACTTGAGCCGTGGCACCTGCGTTGCAGCCCCACTGCCCGAACGCGGAGCCCGCATTCGAGCGGGCAGTGAGTGGATGGCAGGAGGTCAGTGTGGCTAAAGAGGATCGCGGATTCGCTTCGATGGACCGCGCGAAGCAGCGCGAAATCGCCAGTAAGGGCGGCAAGGCCGCCCATCAGAAGGGCACGGCCCACGAGTGGACCAGCGAGGAAGCGCGCGAAGCCGGACGCAAGGGCGGCATGGCGAGCCATCGTCGGCGCAGCGAGCTGACAGGCAGTCAGAGCAGCGGCGAGACGGCGCAGAATCTCGGGTCGAGCGAGACGATGTCGCGCGACGAGAGCTCTGACGAACAGATCCGGTAGTTCGTACATCCTCGCGGCACTTTCATTTCCCAAGCGGCCTGTGCGATTGCGCCAGGCCGCTTGTTCTTTGTACAATTTCGTTTTCCCGCCGCGACGCCGCGCGTGCTCGAGGCGCGGCCCACCGAACTGGGAGGTCGTTCAACGGTAGGACACGTGGCTCTGGACCACGTTATCGGGGTTCGAATCCCTGCCTCCCAGCCACTTTTCGATCCGCGTGACAAGCCTCGGTCACAGAGGCAGTTGCACCGACTTCGAACGCCTGACGAACACCATCGAGTATTTGGGTCAGTTCGAACGCCGCTGACGCCGAAGTCCGATCGACGGGCGGGGCTCCTCCTACGACAACCGCTGCACTCTGTCGAACGCTCTGGCGTTCGACGTCACGAGGGTCGCGCCGCGCCGATGCGCCTCGAGCATCACGGTATTCTTGCCGACCGCGCGCCGGAAGCGGCGACGCAGCGCGACCTCAGCGTCCTTAAGGGCTCGTATAATCGCGCTTTGCCCCATTACTTCATCAGCTATTCCGCCGTGGATGGTCTCGACGTCGCGATGCGAATCGCCGCCGCGCTCGAGGGGGGCGATCCGCCCCTTGCTGTCTGGCTGGACAAGCTCGAAAAAGAGCGGCATCGCCTGCGTCCGGGCGAAGCCTGGGATGAGCAGATCGTCGAGGGTATCCGGACCTGCGAGAGCCTCATCTTCCTGCTGAGCTCCGACAGCGTGCATCCGAACTCGGTATGCAAGAACGAGTGGACGCGCGCCTTGAAGTACAAGAAGCCGGTCATTCCCATCCGCGTGGAGCGTGGTGTGGAGATGCCGTTCCGTCTCGACCCGCGCGAGGCCATTGAGCTCGATGGCGTGCTCGAACAGGGGCTGGAACGGCTGCGCAGTCACCTGCTGTGGCTGAAGTCACCTGCAGGTATGCTGCGGACCTTCGAGGAGCGGCTCGCGGACGCCGATCGTGATCTCCGCCGGGCTGACGGTCCCGACCGTTCGCGCATTCTCGACGAGATGGCCACGTTGCGGCAGCAGATCGTCCTGCAGCGCGAAGCGGTCGAGAACCCGAGCGGCGTGGCCCGGCGCATTCAGGACAGCGTCGCCGAAGGGCTCGCGCAGGAGCACCCGGTTCCGCCGATCGTGAGCAAGGCGCGCTGCCAGGTCGTGAACGTGCCGCCGGGCACGGTGCCCCGCTACTTTCAGGATCGCCACGTCGAGACGAAGCTGCTGTCCGACCTCGTTGCGCGCCCGGAGGTGCGGCTCGTGTTCGTCGTGGGGCGCGGCGGGGTGGGGAAGACGTCGTTCGCCTGCCGCCTGCTCGACGCGGTGAAGACAGGGGAGGCGGTCGACGCCACGTCACCGCCGGCCGCCGACGCCATCGTGTATCTGAGCGCCGCAAACGGCCGCCGTGTCACGGTGCCGAATCTCTACGCCGATCTCTGCCGCCTGCTGCCCGATGCCCGAGCACGCGAGTTGACGACAGCCTACGCGAACCCCGTTCAGACGACGACTGGGAAAATGGAGGCGTTGCTGCAGGAGTTCCGGAGCGGCCGCGTGCTCGTACTGCTCGACAACTTCGAGGACGTCGTCGATCCCGAGCGTCTGGCTGTGCGCGACGCGGAGCTGGCCGAGGCGATCACGGCGCTCCTCAATGCCCCGCCACACCCAGTCATGCTGATCGTGACCACGCGGCTGGCTGCGCGCGATCTCCTGGTCGAACAGCCCGGGCGACAGGCGCGCATCGATCTCGACGAGGGGTTGCCGTCACCGTACGCCGAGAACATCCTGCGCGAGATGGACGTGGACGAGAAGGTCGGACTCAGGACGGCGTCAGCCGACCTGCTGAATCAGGCCCGCGAACGTACGCGCGGATATCCGCGCGCGCTCGAGGCGCTCTTCGCGATCCTGTCGGCCGATCGCAACACCACGCTCGCGGACCTGTTGGGCGAGACCACCACCGGGCTCCTGCCGGAAAATGTTGTCCGCGTGCTGGTGGGCGAGGCGTTCAGCCGTCTCGATCCAGTGTCGCAGCAGGTGCAGCAGGCGCTCGCCATCTACGACCGGCCGGTGCTGCCGGCCGCCGTGGATCACCTGCTGCAGCCGTACCTGATGGGCCTGGCGAGCGCGCCCATCCTTGGCCGGCTTGTGAACATGCAGTTCGTGCGGAAACAGGGCGGACGGTACTACCTGCACCCGGTGGACCGCGACTACGCTCTGCGGCGTATTCCCAGAGGCGAGCCCGCCGATCGCGAAGCGGAACCAGCCGTCTTCTCGCAGCTGGCGCTCCTGCATCGGGCCGCTCAGTACTTCCGGGCCGCGCGACCCGATCCCGAACGCTGGAAGAGCCTCGATGATCTGGCGATGCTTCTCGCCGAGTTCGACATGCACTGCGACGGCGAGGACTTCGAACGCGGGTGCAACGTGCTCCTCAGCTTCAACAATCTGCTTGAGCATTGGGGGCACTACCGGCTCTCGCGTGAGCTCGCCGCGAGGCTCGAGGGACATCTCGAAAAGCCACGCATGCGCCTGGCCGTGCAGCAGATGCTCGGAGGCGCGGAGTCGCGCCTTGGCCGGTATACCGAGGCCATTCGCAGACTCGAACAGGCGCTCGAGATCGCGCGCGATATCGGCGCGACCCGCGAGGAGATATTCCTGCTCTACCAGATTGGCTGGTGCCACGGCGAGCTCGGCGACACCGGAAGGGCCGTGGAGCTCTTGCAGGCATCGCTGCACCTCGCCGAAGGAACCGGTGACGTGGTCGCGCAGGGTAACACGTTGTCGCTGCTCGGCTGGTACTGCGGCAAGCTCGGACAAGTGGAGCAGTCCGTGGACTTCTCCAGGCGCGCCGTGGAAATGCTGCGTGATAAGTCGAACGCCACCAGCTTTGCGACTGCCGTCGCCAACCTGGCAGGTGTGCTGCTCGACGCGGGACAGTACGACGAGGCGATCGCCCGCGCGACGGAGAGCCTTGCGACGGACCCCGACAGCGTCAATCTCCGCAACTGGAACCACGGCTTCATCGCGCGGGCACATCTCGCACTCGGCCGGGTGTCGGACGCGCGCGCTGCTGCCGAGCGCGGCCGCGCAGCCGACGAACCGGAGAACAACCCGAATGTGCTGGTGCTGCTTGGCATCGCCTGTCTCCGCCAGCAGGATGTGGAGGCAGCAGCTGAAGCGTTTGAAGCCGCCGTCGCACAGGCCGACGTCGTGCTGCAGTTCACGCGGAACTTCAATGCCCTGGACTCGAAAGCCGTGGCGCTTACGGGGCTCGCGCTCTGTGGTGACCGATCGCGGCTGGCCGACGCCGTCGCTGTTCACCGCGCCGCGCGGGCAATCAATCGAGACGCCGGCGTGATGCGACGGGTTGCCTGGCTCAACGAGCAGATGGCGCCCGCCGATGCCGCCGGGCGTGTCTGAATCACAGCGACTTCCTGGCGCAAATCTACTCCACCAAGGAAGTCGCCCCTTCGGTTGTCCGTCGGCTCGTCACGTGGACAGCGCGATAGGGGACAGCGCGATAGGAATGTCGTTTCTTTACTATCTGCGCCCGCCAGCCACGCGTAATGTGCCGACATGAGCAGCGCCACCGAAGGAAAACCCCCTTCGCCGGAACCGCTATTCGAGGCGGCGTGGGGGTTTGCCGTTACACGAGTACTCACAACTGCCGTCGACCTCGATCTGTTCACGGCGATTGCGCAAGGTCACAATACGGTTGACAAGCTGGCGAACGACAGGTCTTGCTCGACGCGAGGGCTCTCGATGTTGCTTCACGCGCTGACAGCGTTGAACTATCTGGAGGCGACATCTGCCGGCTATCGCCTGCCGCCGGTCTCTGCCGCGTTTCTCTCCAAAGTAAGTCCGCACTACGTTGGAGCCTACCTTCTGCACAATACGCGCGAGTCATGGCTCCCCTGGGCACAGTTGTCCGACGGAGTGCGTCGCGGCGAACCAGCGCGTCAATCAGTCCATGGCGATCAGCCGGATGCCGAATTCTTCTCCCAGCTGGTCGAGTCCCTGCATACGCTGAGCGCGGCCGCGGCATCCGTTGCTGCTCGAGCGCTGGACGATCGGGCGCGGCATCAGCCATGCGCGGTGCTCGATGTGGGGGCGGGTTCGGCAGTGTGGAGTCTCGCTCTGGCGCGCCAGAATCCGCAGACGCGCGTCACCGTCGTTGACTTGCCGGGCGTCGTCGAGACTGTCACGCGGCGGTTTGTCGCCCGCGAGGGGCTGTCGGAGCGGTTCGCGTTCTGGCCCGGAGACCTTCAGCAGATTGATTTTGGCGAATCGGCGTTTGACGTCATCGTACTGGGCCACATCTGTCACGGGGAAGGTGCCGAGCGCACACAAGAGTTGCTCCACCGCGCGTTCCGCGCGCTGCGGCCGGGAGGTCAGATTCTCATCGCGGAATTCGTTCCTGACGACGACCGCAATGGGCCTTTGATGCCCCTGCTATTTGCCTTGCACATGTTGGTCTTGACAGACCGCGGCGACACGTTCACCCTCGGCGAATTTACGGAGTGGCTGACGACGGCCGGCTTTGTCGACATCGGAACGATTGCAGCGCCGGCGCCATCTCCGCTCATCGTGGCAACGAAGCGATAAGCCGCCTGTGGCATTCGGGCGCGGATGCGCAGTATGGAGAGACAGCCACCGAGAATCCGTTTCCTGACGCCTGACCTCCGATTGCGCGGCGTCGTCAGGTTTTACGTGCAGCGCGAGGCGCACCTCGGAGGCACCGATCTCATTCATCCAGTGCCCGCGCGCGCGGCCCCGATGCTGGAGTTCATCTTTTCGGACGCGTTCGAGATCCACTGGTGTCAAGGTGCCGCGATCGAAACCACGCCGCGTGCCGTCGTTATCGGTCTGCAGACACACCGCCGTGTCCGGCTTGTGATACGAGGAATCCTTGAATCATTCTGCGTCGTCTTTCAGCCTGCGGGACTGTTCCGTCTCTTCTCGATACCCGTTCTCGAGCTGACCAATCATGACTACGACGCGCACGCCGTGATCGGTCCGTCGGTTTCCTCGCTCTACCAACAGCTCGGTGAATGCAACACCTTCGACGGCCGTGCGCGCATTGCGGACGAATTCCTGCTGGCCGTGTTGCGCACCCGTCAAAACACCGATGGCATTCTGGAAGCGGGGAATCAGATCCTGCAGAGACATGGTCACGTTCGCATCGGCGATCTCGCCGACCGAACCGGGTACAGCCTGCGCCAATTCGAACGCCGGTTCGCGGAGCGAATCGGTGTCCGACCGAAGCTGTACGCGCGAATCGCGAGGTTCGAGGCGGCACTCGACTGTCGTGCCCGGTCGCAAGGAAGGTCCTGGACCGAGATTGCTCACGCGTTCGGCTATTACGATCAGATGCATCTGATCCATGACTTCGAACGGTTCTCCGGAGAGACTCCCGGCAATCTTCTGACGGAGGTTGAACAGGCGCACCGAGCGGCCATCGACGCGGTGCGAACGGGCCGATTGTCCGCGCCCCGCAGGGATGCGCCTCGATTGATCCTGTAATGCCGGATCATGCATTACTTGTCGATGCGCCGACGCAGCCACTGCCGCGAGATGTCCTCTGACCGACAGACCGTAACGATCACCGATACGATGCCGCGATCTCGGAGAATCTCGTCGAGTGGCGTGCCGACTAACGCGCTATAGCGTTGCTTCACGGGGACAATTCTCAGCGCCGCATTCGGCAGGTGCGCGAAGAGCGCCTCGGCGGCGGCTCACGGAACGAGATGGTCATCGCGGAAGCCGAGATTGATGACGGCGAAACGCCGAGCCAGGAACTGAATCGCACCACGGTGCAGAGGGACGCGCCAGTTCAACGTCGACCGGCGCAGCCGTCGCTCGAGATTCTACGGCGGCTCGTCACCCACGGTGCGCTGCCTCGATCGTAGCGATGTCGATCTTCTTCATCGGCATCATCGCCGCGAAGGCACGTTTCGCCTCGTCGCCGCCAGCCGCAAGCGCGTCGGTAAGGACGCGCGGAGTGATCTGCCAGGAAAGACCCCAGCGGTCCTTGCACCAGCCGCACTGGCTTTCCTGGCCGCCATTGCCGACGATCGCGTTCCAGTAGCGATCGGTTTCTTCCTGAGTGTCCGTCGCGATCTGGAAGGAAAACGCCTCGCTGTGCCTGAACGTCGGCCCGCCGTTGAGACCGAGACAGGGAATGCCGAAAACGGTGAACTCCACCGTCAGTTCATCGCCCTTCTTACCGCCCGGGTAGTCACTCGGCGCCTTGTGGACAGCGGTCACTGTGCTATCCGGAAAAGTGGCGGCGTAGAAGCGCGCCGCCTCATGCGCGTCCTTGTTGAACCAGAGGCAGATCGTGTTCTTTGGCTTCATGTTCGTGTGCTCCTCCTCCAGAATAGTTCGGATTGCAGGAAGGTTTAGACTAAGCGGGAGCGGCAGTGAGCGAGCACGAAGAGGATTTCGCAACGCTGTTCGAGGCGTCCGTCAAGGCGCGTCGATTCGAGCAGGGCCAGACCATCGAGGGGACCATCGTCGCAATCGGTGCGGAAGTGGCCTTCGTCAGCGTTGGCGCGAAGAGCGAAGCGCAGATTGATCTCGCCGAGCTGAAAGACGAGGCCGGCAACCTCGAGGTGTCGATCGGCGATCGCATCCAGGCCGTCGTCCTGTCGACCGGTGACGGCATCACGCTGTCGCGCAAGGGCGTCCGCAATGCCGCGACGCAGCGTGAGCTGGAGAACGCATTCCGGGCCGGCCTCGCGGTGGACGGCAGGGTCGAGAACGTCAACAAGGGCGGTTACGAGGTGCGCATCGCCCGCGAGCGTGCCTTCTGTCCCCTCTCACAAATCGACATCGTCCGCACCGCCGACCCCGCGGTGCACGTGGGCAAGACCTACACGTTCCGGATCCTCGAGTACAGGGACGGCGGCAAGTCGATCGTCGTCTCGCGGCGTAAACAGCTCGAAGCGGAACAGCAGGCGAGTGCGGATGCCGTACGTCAATCGATCGTGCCCGACGCCGTTCTCCCCGGCCGGGTGGTATCGGTGCTCGACTACGGCGCCTTCGTGGATCTCGGCGGAGGCATCCAGGGCCTTCTTCACGTGTCCGACATGAGCTGGTCGCGCGCCACCACGCCGGGCGCGGTGGTCGCTGCTGGCGATCAGATCACCGTCAAGGTTTTGCGGGTGGACGAGGGCACAGGGAAGATTTCGCTCGGGCTGAAGCAGCTGCAGGACGATCCGTGGAGCGCCGTGGGCACGACCTACACGGTGGGCCAGGTGCGCAGCGGCCGGGTGACGCGAGTAACGGACTTCGGCGCCTTCGTGGAGCTGGAGCCCGGCATCGAGGCGCTGGCGCACGCGTCCACGTTTCCTCCCTCCGGCCGGAAAGGTGGCTGGGCCGCATCGATACCTGTCGGCACCAGCGCAGCGTTCGAGATTCTCAGCGTCGACCTCGCGCAGAAGCGCATCGGGGTCGCGCTCGTCGAGGAGGGATCCTCACGGGCTGCTGCTGCTACGGCATCACAAAACGTACTCGCGCCCGGCACGATCGTGGTCGGGAAGGTGGAACGCCACGAACGGTTCGGGGTGTTCGTGTTCCTGTCGCCAGGGCGAACCGGTCTGATGCCGTTCTCCGAAACCGGCCTGGACCGCGACGCGGACCTCGTGAAGGCGTTTCCCATCGGCAGCGAGGTGGAGGTGGCTGTGCTCGAGGCCGATGCCAGTGGGCGGCGTATTCGCCTCAGCAGGAAGGCCGTGGCGCAGCAGCGCGAGCAGGCGCAGCTGCGCGAGTACGCCGAACGGTCCGACGCGACATCCGCGAAGTCGATGGGGTCGCTTGCCGACAAGCTGCGAGACGCGCTGAAGGGGCGTTGAGCCAGCGGCGTCGAATACTGCCCCGGCGAGGACTCGCTGTCACGCGCCACCACGAAGCTGCTGTTCGCGACGTTCTCGATGTCGAAGCGCACGCTCACGCGCGGGTATCGGTTCGCCGCGCGTAGCAGGTCCACGGCGAACGTCGCGTTCGCGCTGAAGTGGCCCGGCACACGCGTCGCCTCCGGCCCCGCAGCCGACATCTCTTGCTGCGAGAGAGCCACGCTGACCGCGGGCACGACGTATCGTCCGCAGCAAGCCCGCGTGTGGACGGGACTATCGATCGAGTACGGCAGCGGGACGCCGATCGGCCATGGCGGAGCGCATCACCACAGGTAGGGGCTCAACTTTCGTCAGACGTCTGGATATACGCCATTCGTTACCCGTTACGGCTGAGTTTGTGATGGAATCTCGCGCATGTCGCGCCTCCTCTTCTTTGCCGCGCTGCTCGTGCCAGGCGCCGCGTATGCGCAGGGAACGGCGCTTGCGCAAATCCTGCCGGTGCTGCTCGGCAACACCATCACGCTTGCGCCGTCTCATCTGGCTGATCAGCCGGAGCACGTCGCACACTTCCAGCCGGGCGCCGATCAACTGAAAGTTCCGTCGCAGGTGAACGAGGCGGTGCTCACGCTGCTTTCCACCTATCCGGTGGGCACGCCCGGTGGCGGATTCACCTACGTGTTCGATCCAGCGCTCGGAACCTTGACGCGTAACAGTGAGAGCTTCGGGCCGTCGTTTGCCGAGCGCGCGCTGACGACCGGACGCGGGAAGGCGAGCATCGGACTCGGGTATCAGCACGCCGCGTATGACACGTTCGAAGGGCTCAACCTGCGGCAGGGCGAACTTGTGTTCTACGTCCCGCACACCGACTGCTGCAGTTCCGGAGGTGCGAACCAGTCGGTTCCCGACGGAAGCCGGCTGACGCCTCCCTTCGAAGGCGATCTGATCCAGGCGGCGCTCAGCCTGCGCCTCGTGAGCGACACGTCCACAATCGTCGCGACCTATGGCATCTCCAATCGCCTTGACGTTGGCGTCGCGGTGCCCTTCGTGCGCGTGACGGTCGACGCGAGCGTGCTGGCGAAGATCCAGCGGCTGGCGACCGCTTCAGAGCCCACCGTGCACACGTTCGAAGGATCAAATCCCGATCAACACGTGTTCAGCGATGCCGGCACCGCCGCCGGCATCGGCGACATCGTCCTCAGGGCGAAATATCGAATACCTGCGGGCGCCCTCGGCGTCGCCGCCGCCGTCGAGTCGCGCGTGCCGACAGGCGACGAAAACAATCTGCTCGGCACGGGAGGCGTGCAGACGAAAGTCCTCGCCATCCTTTCCTACGACCGGGGCCGCGTTTCGCCGCACGTGAATCTCGGTTACACCTTTTCGAGCAAGGGGGCGCTCCCGGGCGCGACGATGCACGACGAGGTGCTGGCGACGGCGGGTGGCGACGTCGCGGTGAGCTCGCGCGTGACGATGTCGTTCGATGTGCTCGGGCGATCGCTGATCGGCGCCGGACGGATGCGGCTGACGCAGAAAACGTTCGAGTACGCGCTCTCCGGCGGAGGAGCGGGCGGAGGGGGTGGTGGAGGAGGCGGCGGCCGTCCACCACAGGGCCCTTCGGTGCAGAGCGTGACCCGGACGGAGCTGCAGTTCTTTCCTGGAAATCTGCGGCTTTATCTCGGCGCTGCTGGCCTGCGGTTCAATCCGTGGCGCACCATGCTCGTGAGCGCGAACCTGCTCTTTCCGTTGACGCAGGCCGGTCTTCGCGATCGCGTCACGCCGGCGGTCGGCATCGATTACGTCTTCTAGCGGCGCGTTATCGCGTGGTGACGCCGACAATCACCCAGTTGCGGCCCGAACGCTGAAGCCGGAACTCCGTCTGCACTTCGTTGACGACGGCGCCACCGACGCGCGGCGCCATGCGGCGCGCGACCCGTGCGAGCACCGTTGCCCCGTCGCCGGCGACTTTCGTATCGAGAACCTGCGTGTCCATCTCGTACGTGATCATGCCCGCGAAC
>QHWQ01000390.1 GCA_003222635.1 Acidobacteriota bacterium
GATCACGATCGCGGCGTTGCTGACCGACACGTTGTTCTTCGCCGGACCGCCGCCCTGGATGTACGCGTAGACGTTCGGGGCGAGCTCCTTCAGCTCGGTCTCCCATGTCGGCATCATTGGAAAGCTCTTGTTCGGCTGCGGATCGGGCGGCGTCGCGGCGGGCGCCTGCGCTGCAACGCTGCCGCGGCCGGTCTGCCACGCCAGCGCCGCCGAAGCGACACTCAATCCGGACAACCCGAGTCTCAGTGCCTCGCGACGGGTCAGTGACATGCGACCGCTCCTCGTTTGTGGGTAGGGTGCGGATTATACGCGGGACGCCTCGGGGCTGCGCCTCTGCGACGGCGTCGAGCTGTTCAACATCTTCAACCACGCGAATTACGGCGGCTACTCGACCGCGCAGAGCCTGGCGAACTGCTTCAGGTTCACCTTCTGATTCCGTCGCTTTATCGTCCGCACCTGTGATAAATCGTGTCCGGGGCTGGCAACATGAAAGTCATCTTTGGCGTCCTCCTTCTGGCGGCGGCTGCCGCAACGGCGTCGGCGCAATCAAATGCGAGCCGGCCGCAATGGGATCTCCGCCTGAACGAGACGCGCGGACCGATTCGCCGCGCCGACGTGTCGCCGCTCGCCACGGGCGCCGTCAGCGAAATCCTCGGCGGCCCGACGAGCGGATCCGACAACGCGTATCTCCTCTACACGCGCATGGCGCCCGGCGCGCGCGGCCCTGCGTTGTTCACGCTGCCGGTTGACCACTACTACGTGGTGTTGTCCGGCCGCATGACCGTGCAGATCGGCACCGACATGTTCGTGGCCGAACCGATGACCGGCGTCGTCATTCCGGCCAACATGCCGCATGCGGTCAGCAACGCCGGCACGCAGCCCGAGGCTCACCTCGAGGTCATTGCGCCCGCGCCGTCGCGTGATCTGATGACGATGATCACAGCGGCGCAGCCGCGCAAAGTGGAGAACGCGGCGCAGTACATCCGCCGCATCACGGTACCCGCCGCGAAGGACCTGAAGCCTGGTCTCAACGGGCAGGCGTTCACCAACCGCGCGATGGGAAGTCCGAACACCGTGCGTCTGGACAGCACCATGCCCGGCAGCGGCGGACCCGCGACGCACGTCCACCGCTTCGAGCAGGTCTACTTCATCGTCGAAGGCGCGACGACGATCAGCTACGGCGCGGACAAGCTGAAAGCCTCGAAGAACGACATCGTCATCCTCATGCCCGGCGTCGTGCACACCAACGCGAACGAAAGCGGACTGCCTGAGCGGCACCTCACGATGCTGCTGCCGCAGAATGATGACGGCGCGCCGGCCGACATCGAGTTCGAGATGAAGCCGAGATGAGCTGGAGGACTCCCGTGACGAAGACTTTCGCGCTGTCAGCGGCCGTGATCGGATTGCTGGCGTTGCTCGCGTCTCGGCCTGCCGCGCAGGGACGCGGCGGTGGAGGACCGCAGAGCGTCGTCGTCGGCCAGCTTGGCGGCAAACCCGTCGTGCAGGTGGCGGTGCGCGGCGTTGATTATCGCGACGCGATCAGCATCACGGATCCGGCGATGAACGGGCCGGTGCCGCGGCTGCCCGATGGACATCCCGATCTCACGGGACCGTGGGAGGGCGGCGGCTCCGACAACGACATCGGCGTCGAAGGCGGTCTCAAGCCCGGCGAGTTGGACACCTATCTATTACCGGCGGCCAAGACGCTCAAAGAGCAGCGGTCGAAAGCGATCTACGGCGAGCCGTATATCTACTGCCTGCCGATGAGCGTGCCGCGCATCAACCCGTATCCCTGGAAGTTCGTCATGGGATACACGTCGAAGGGTCTCCAGTACATCTACCAGCTCCACGAGACCGGGGACGCCGGTGCGCATCGCGTCGTCTACATGGACGGACGTCCGCATCCGAAGGCGGACACCCTGATCCCGACGTGGTGGGGACATTCGACAGGCCGCTGGGATGGCGATACGCTGGTCATCGACACCGTTGGGTACAACGACAAGTTCTGGTTCGACGCGCCCGGCACGCCGCACTCCGAGCGCCTGCATACGACCGAACGCTGGACGCGCCTCAGCTACGGCACGCTCGTGGACGACTTCACGATCGACGATCCGGGCACGTTCACGAAACAGATCGACCTGCGCTTCGTCGCGCGCATCGTGAAGCCGAGCGTCGAGTTGATGGAATACATCTGCGCCGAGAACAATCAAATCGGGATCGCCGGCGGGTATCTGAACAAGAGCGACGCGAGCCCGATCGGCATTGGAGGTGGACGATGAAACGGATCCTGATGGCAGGCGTCGGACTGTTCTGCCTCGCGGCGCCCGTGCTCGCGCATCACGGGTTCGAGACCGAATACGACAACAACAAAACGATCACCGCCACGGGCGTCGTCTCGAAGATCGAGTGGACCAATCCACACATGCACCTGTACGTCGACGTCACCAATGCCGCCGGGAAGGTGACGACCTACAATCTCGAGCTGACGAGCCCGAACGCGATCCAGCGGCAGGGGTGGAACAAGAACGACCTGGTGGCGGGCGAGAAGGTGACGTTCAAGGCCCATGCGGGAAAAGTCGTGGAAGAACGCGCCGCGCTCGATTCGCTGGTGAAGGTCAGCGCGCCAACGCAGGAAATTTTCAAGGGACAGCGCCCGGAGAGTCCCGGCTCGAATTGAACGTGGCCGACCCGCCCAAGCCCGACCTGCGACAGGGCGTCTCCGTTGCGGCGCTTGCCGATGGCGACATGCTGCTCGGCCAGGTCGGCGATGACGATGTCCTGATCGCGCGCGCGGGCAACGACCTCTTCGCCGTCGGCGCGCACTGCACGCACTACCACGGTCCGCTGAACGACGGCCTTGTCGTCGATGGGACCGTGCGGTGTCCGTGGCATCACGCCTGTTTCAGCCTGCGGACCGGCGAGGCCGTGCGCGCGCCGGCGCTCGATTCGATCGCGTGCTGGCGCGTCGAGCGGCAGGGCGATCGCGTCGTCGTCCGCGAGAAGTTGAACGGAGCGGACAGAGCCCGCTCCACCAGCCCCACCCGCCCAGACTCGGTCGTGATCGTCGGAGGCGGCGCGGCGGGGCTCGCGGCCGCCGATATGCTGCGCCGCGAAGCGTACGACGGCCCCATCACGATGATCAGCGCGGACGACTCGCCGCCGGTCGATCGTCCGAATCTCTCGAAGGATTATCTTGCGGGCTCGGCGCAGGAAGACTGGATTCCGCTGCGGGGACCGGAGTTCTACACCGACAACCGCATCGAGCTCATGCTGAACTCGCGCGTGACCGCGATCGACGCCGCGCGCCGCGAGGTCGTGCTCGGCAACGGACCGCGGCGCGCTTTCGGCGCGCTGTTGATCGCCACCGGCGCCGATCCGATCCGCCTGCCGAT
>QHWQ01000391.1 GCA_003222635.1 Acidobacteriota bacterium
AGGATGCCGCTGATGTCCTGGCAGTCGCGATCGAGGACTTCGGTGTAGGCGTCGGCTGAAGTGCCAGGAATGAGCGCGCGCGCAATCTCGACGTGCCGTTCGCGCAGCGCCAGCACCGCATCGTCGACCGGCTGCTGCCGCTCGGCCTGCGTGATCAGCGCCAGCAGCGCATCGGTGACGCCGCGGCACGCCGACAGCACGACGCCGAGGCGCTTGCCTTTGTCGTTGTCGATGATGTCGGCGACGCGCTGGATGCAGGCCGCGTCGGCGACACTCGATCCCCCGAACTTATGGACCCGCCACCTGTCCATCAGCGGGTCCCGGATTGTAAAGAAATGTTAACGGGAGAAGCGGTCGACGATGTCGACGAGCTCGGCGAGGCTTTCGGTGTGTTCGTCGCTGCCCTGCGCGATGCTGTGGGGAACACACTTTTCGACGTGAAATTTGAGGATGACATGGCTGACGCGCCCGATCGCCGCCTCCGCAGCCGCTAATTGCTGCAGGATGGCGATACAAAGGCGAGGCTCCTCGATCATCTTGCGGATGCCGCGGAGCTGACCCTCGATGCGCTTCAGTCGCGCGAGGACGTCGCGTTGATGCTCGATGTCCAGCGCGGGCGCGCTCGCCCGGCGCGAGGGTTTGACTATAGCATGCGCGTTATGCGCATCCAGAGTGGCAGTGGTGAGCTGTTCGTCGGCCATTTAATGCGATTTACGGCCGGTACCGCCCCTTTGTTTACCGGCGCTTCCAGTGTGCCCTCGCGGTCTCGTGGAAATTTCGCCCCTGCCGGTCGATGATCACCACGGCCGGAAATGCAGTGATTTCGAGCGCGTAGAGCGCTTCCGGCCCCAGATCGTCGTATCCCACGACAGTCGCTGACGAAATTTGTTTGGCGAGCAGCGCTCCCAGGCCGCCAATGGCCGCGAAATAAACGGCGCCGTGGGTCAGGAAAGGCGTCATCTCGTCGCCGTGGAGCTCGCCTTTCCCGATGACCGCGCGCACGCCGGCGGCAAAAAGTGTCGGAAGGAACCGCGCCATCCGGGCGGTCGTCGTCGGCCCCGCGGATCCAATTATTTGGCCCGGCTTCGGCGGCGAGGGGCCGACGGCATATAAAATCTCGTTTTTGAGCGAGACGGGGAGCGGTTCGCCAGCCTCGAGCGCGCGCATGAGCCGCGCGGCGGTGGCGTCGCGAAACGAGATGACGGCCCCGCTCAGCTCGACAGAATCGCCTGCGCGCAGGCCGTCGAGGACGGCGCCGGTCAGAGGGAGGTTGAGATGCGTCGGGTGGAATGGCATCCGAGATTGACGGCTACGGGCAGACCGGCGATGTGCGTCGGGTAGATCTCGATGTTGACGCCGAGCGCGGTGATGCGTCCGCCGAGCCCCTGCGGCCCGATGCCGAGATCGTTGACGCGTTCGAGCAGCTCGCTTTCGAGGCGGCAGAGATCGGCGCGCGGATGGCGCACGTTGATCGGCCTCAGGACCGCCTTCTTTGCGAGGAGCGCCGCCGTTTCAAACGTCCCGCCGACGCCGACGCCGACAATGATCGGCGGACAGGCGTCCGCGCCCGCGCGATCGACGGTCTCGAGGACGAAGTCGGTGATCGCGGGCACGCCATCGGCAGGGACGAACATCTTCAGCGCACTCATGTTCTCCGCGCCGAATCCTTTGGATGCGAACGTGATCTGCACGTCGCTGCCGGGAACGATCTCGGTGTGGATGACCGCAGGCGCATCGCCACCGGCCGTCTTCAGCATGCGCGTCGGATCACCCGTCACCGACCATCGCAGGTAGCCGGTCTTCGTTCCTTCGCGCACGCCCTCGAAGATCGCCTCCTGCAGGCTGCCGCCGGTCCAGTGCACGTCCTGCCCGACTTCGAGCATCACGACCGCGACGCCGCTGTCCTGACACACCGGCAGCCGCTCGGCCGCGGCAATCTCGTAGTTGCGTACGAGCTGCTCGAGCGTGCGGCGGCCGATCTCGGACTCCTCGCGCACGGCCGCATCACGCAGCGCCTGGAGGATGTCGTCAGGGATGTTGTAGTTCGCCTCGACGATCAGACGCGCGACGGTGTCGCGGAGCACGGACACGTCGATATCGCGGATCATTTCGCCTTCGGCTCGGGGATGCTTCCGCGCTTCGGCACGTGGCCGCGCTTATAGACCATGAACGTGCGGAGAAACTCGATGACGATCTTTCCGGTCTCGGTGAACCCCGTCGTCTTCACCTTCACGATGCCGACGTTCGGGCGCGACTTCGATTCGCGCTTCTCGAGCACCTCGCTGCGCGAGTAGACGGTCTCGCCCTCGAAGAGCGGATTCGGCAGCCGCACTTCATCCCAGCCGAGATTCGCCATCACGTTGATCGACAGGTCGATCACCGACTGGCCCGTCACGAGCGCCAGCGTGAACGTGGAGTCGACGAGCGGCTGACCGAACTCCGTCTGCGCCGAGTAGTGACGATCGAAGTGAATAGGGTTGGTGTTCTGCGTCAGCAGCGTGAACCAGCTGTTGTCCACGGGCAGGACCGTGCGGCCGAGCGGATGCTGATAGATGTCGCCGACCTCGAAATCTTCATATACTCGCCCCGTCCAACCTTCTTTCAACGCCATTCGATTCTCCGGATTCACCACGAAGGTCGCGAAGAACACGAAGAAGAAAATCAGACCTTCGCGAACTTCGCGTCCTTCGTGGTTTCAAATGATTTCCCTCGCACGCCATTGTCTGATCGTCGCGTCCTCGATTCCAAGCTCCGAAAGGATCGCGTCGGTGTGTTCGCCGACCGCCGGTATCGCGCCCATCGGAACGTCCATGCCCTCGAAATTGAATGGGGGCTTCAGCATGCGGACCTCACCTGCAGGCGAGGGGACCTCGCGCCAGCGGTCGCGTGCCGCCAGCTGCGGATGGTCGATCAGCTCCTGCACGGTGTTCATCCGCGCATTCGCGATCTGCGCCTGCTCGAGCCGCTCGATCACCTGTTCTGCCGTCAGGGCGCTGAACGCCTGGATGATCGTCGCATCGAGCTCGCGCCGATGCTGGACGCGCTTCGGATTCGACGAGAATCGCGGATCGGTGCCGAGCTCGGGTCGTTGCAGGACGTCGACGCAGAATCGCGCCCACTCGCGTTCATTCTGCAAACCGAGATAGACGACCTTCCCGTCACCGGCAGTGTAGGGACCGTACGGATCGATTGTCGCGTGGCGCGCGCCGCTGCGCGGCGGCGCCGTCCCGCCATAGGCGTAGTACACGGGATACGACATCCACTCGGCGAGCGAATCGAAGAGCGAGATCTCGAGCGACGAGCCTTCATCCGTCTTCTCGCGCCGCAGCAGCGCCGCGAGGATGCTCGAGAAGGCGTACATGCCCGCGGAAATATCGGCGACGGAGATGCCCACCTTCGCCGGCTCGTCTTCACTGCCTGTGATCGACAGCACGCCGGTCTCGCTCTCGCCGCACGTCGGGCGACGCGAACCCGAGGCGCGCCATCGCGCCAGGCGCGAGGTTGTGAATGAAGACGTCCGCGCGCCCAAGCAGCCGCCGCAGGACGTCGATCGCTTCCGCGCGCTTGAGATCGAGCGTCAGCGACTGCTTCGAGCGGTTCAGCCAGACGAAGTGGCTCGACATGCCGTTCACGGTCGCATCGTAGCCGCGCGCGAAATCGCCGGCGCCGGGCCGTTCGATCTTGATGACGCGCGCGCCGAGGTCCGCGAGCTGCCGCGTGGCAAACGGCGCCGCCACCGCCTGCTCGACCGCGACCACCGTGATTCCTTCGAGAGGGAGCACCGAAAAATTCTATACTTGTGCGTTTATGAACCACTCGAATACCGCGACCCGTGCTGTCGTGGACTTCATCGCCTCGACAACCTTCAACGACATTCCATCCGACGCGCTGACGATCGGCCGCCGCTGCATCGCGGACGGCGTCGCCGTGATGCTGGCGGGATCGACGACGCATGCGAGCGAGATCCTGCGCGCGCAGGTGCGCGAGGATGGCAGCCGCGCCGAAGCGGCGACCGTCGGCCGCGACAGCTTTCAGACGCGCGCCGCCTCCGCTGCGCTCCTCAACGCGACGAGCGGGCACGCGCACGACTACGACGACACGCAGCTCTCCACCGCCGCCGATCGCATCTTCGGCCTG
>QHWQ01000107.1 GCA_003222635.1 Acidobacteriota bacterium
ATCCGCAGCGCAATACCGGCGTCGCGGTGAACCTTCCCGTCTCCAACCAGCCGACGAGCACGACGATCGCCTGGAACGACGCCAACGGGAACTTCGTTCCCGATTGCGACCTCCACAACCCGCTCGCCAACGGCGAGTGCGGCGCGTGGGGTGACCGCACGTTCGGTCAGGTCGTCGGCGGCAACACGCGCTTTGCAGACGACGCGCTCACAGGCTTCAACAAGGAAAACTACAACTGGCAAGCCAATGTCTCGGTCCAGCAGCAGCTGCGGGCGAACATGGGCCTGACGGTCGCGTATTTCCGCACGTGGTACGGGGCGATGCAGGCGCTGGACAATCAGTTCGTGACACCTGCCGATTTCGATCCGTTCTGCATCACCGCGCCCACGGATTCGCGGCTGGGCAACGTGAGCGGCAAGCAGCTCTGCGGGAACTATGACGTCAAGCCGGCGAAGTTCGGCCAGTTCGACTACGTGCGCACGCAGGCCTCGCACTACGGCGACATGACCGAGGTCTTCGACGGCATCGATATCACCACCGCGGCGCAGTTCGGAAAGGCACAGTTCCAGGGTGGACTGGCCACCGGACGGACCGTCACCGACAACTGCAATCTGAAGATCGATTCACCAGCGACGGCCACTGCCGGGTCGCCAAATGGCGCAGCCCTCAACCTCTCGGTGGTGGATCTCCGCCCCGGCTTCTGTCGTGTGAGCCGGCCCTGGTCCTCTTCCACGCAGGTCAAGTTCAACGTCGTCTACGCCCTGCCGTGGGATTTCCAGGCCAGCTCGATCTATCAGAATATTCCAGGGGTTCCAATCAGAGCCAGCTACGTCGCCACCGACGCGGAAATCCTGCCATCGCTGGGCCGACACCTTGCGTCGTGCCCCAGCCAGACCGCCGCGACGTGCAATCAGACGTACACCTCGGACCTGATCGCGCCGTTCTCACTGTATGGCGACCGAATTCAGCAGGTGGATCTGCGTCTGACGCGGAGCTTCGCGATCACGGGTAGCAGGCGCAAGCTCCAGGGGAATTTCGATATCTACAACATTCTCAACGCGAGCACCGCGCAGAACGAGCAAGCGACCTACCGGGTTGGCGCGACGAACCAGTGGCGGAACCCGATCCAGATTATGGGCGGGCGCCTGATCAAGTTCAGCGCGCAGATCACCTTCTAATCGCGGCGCTCTCCATCAACACCTGGGCGATCTGATCGATCGCCCAGGCCGTCTCCTCTTCCGTGATCACATACGGCGGCATGAAGTAGACGACGTTGCCGAGCGGGCGCAGCAGGAGTCCGCGATCGAGGAAGGCTGCGGCCAGGCGCGGACCGATTTCATCGAGATACCCGTCTCGCGGAGCCGAAGGGTCCGCGCCGCTCCCGGCAAGCTCCACGACACCGACACCACCTATCACACGCACGTCGGCGACGATCGGCAGCGCGCGCAGCGGCGCGAGGCCCGATTGCAGCTGCGCCTCGAGGCGCGTCACGCGATCGAGCGTGCGATCGCTCTCGAACAGATCGAGGCTCGCCAGCGCCACCGCGCAGGCGAGCGGGTTGGCGGTGAACGAGTGGCCGTGGAAGAAGGTGCGCGCGCGATCGTGGCTGAGAAACGCCTCGTAGACCGCGTCGGTCGTGCAAGTCGCGCCGAGCGGAAGGTAGCCGGCGGTCAGCGCCTTCGAGAGGCAGATGATGTCTGGTGAGACGATCGCGTGCTCGCATGCGAACATGCGGCCCGTCCGGCCGAAGCCGGTGAGCACCTCGTCCGCGACGAGCAGGACACCATACCGATCGCACGCGCGCCGGATGGCCTCGAGCAATTCCGCGGGCCGGATGATCATCCCGCCGGCGCCTTGCAGCATCGGCTCGACGATGAGGGCGGCAGCCGTGTCGCCGAGTGAGGCCAGCGTCTGCTCCACCTCCGCGCCATGGGCGCGCGTGACGGGAAACAGCAGCGAGGAGAACGCGCGCGTGAAGATCGAGTCGCCGCTCACCGACATCGCCCCGACGGTATCGCCGTGATACCCGTGGTGCAGCGCGACGATTCGGGTCCGCTGCGCCTGCCCTTTGTTGATCCAGTACTGGATCGCCATCTTGACGGCGACTTCCACCGCGGTTGACCCGTTATCCGAGTAGAAGACGCGTGTGAGGCCCCGGGGCAGGATCGAGACGAGACGCTCGGCGAGATCCACCGCCGGCGGATGCGTGCAGCCGGCAAACATCACGTGCTCGAGGCGCGAGGCCTGCCGCGCGAGCGCGGCGTTGAGCGCGGGATGCGAGTGGCCGTGGATGTTCACCCACCACGACGAGATGCCGTCGAGGATCTTCCGCCCGTCCTCCGTGAACAGATACACGCCTTCGCCGCGGACGATCGGCAGCGGCGGCGGCGCGGTCTGCATCTGCGTGTACGGATGCCAGACATGTGCGCGGTCGCGATCGATGAGACTCATCGCAGCCCTGTGACGAACAACACGCCGCTCCTGTCCAATTCCCTGCTCGCCCACTGCGAGAGCGCTTCAGGCGTGAGCGGATCGAAGCGCGGCATCTGCCCCACGACCTCGGCGGCGCCGTACTTCTCGATGGCGAGCCGGTTCTCGTCGTTCGGGTCGCCGACCATGACGACGCCGGCGACGCGCAGCATCCGCCGGCGCAGCGCCTCGATGGTCATCAGCGTGTGGTTGATCGTGCCGAGCGTCGAACGCGCCGCGACGACGACCGGCAGATCGAGCGCGTGCATCAGATCCGCCATCGTCTCACGTTCGTTGATCGGCACCAGCACGCCGCCCGCGCCTTCGATGACCCAACGAGGCCGGGATGCGGGATCCGGGATTCGGGATCCGGCGCGATCGGCTTCTTTCGCGAGTGCAACGACGGACCCCACGGTGATTCGCGTTCCCGCGCGGTGTGCCGCCAGGTGAGGCGAAACCGGATCCTGCAAGCGAACGCCGCAGTTGAAAATTTCGGCGTCGCTCGCCCGCGCCAGACGCGCAACCTCCGCCGTGTCGTCATCACTTCGGATCCCGGATCCCGGATCCCGGATCCCGGTCTGAATCGGCTTCCAGTACCGCAGCGGCGCCTCGGCGCGGTAGCGCGTCATCAGCGCGGCGGAGACGACCGTTTTTCCGACGTTGGTGTCTGTGCCCGTTACGAAGATCCCGCGGAACATGTCTGCAGCGCGGACGTCAGCGACGCCACGAACTGGTGGATGTGCTCGTCCGTCAGGTTGACGTTGACCGAGATGCGGAGGCGGGCGGTGCCCGGCGGGACGCTCGGCGGACGGATGGCGCGGACGTCGAAGCCCTGCGCCTGCATCGCCTCCGCGACAGCGACGGCGAGGTCGTTGTCGCCGATCACGACGGGAACGATGTGCGACGTGCCGGGCGTCACGGGAACGCCCGCCATCAGCAGGCGGACGCGCAGCAGTGCCGCGCGCTCGAGCAGCAACGCGCGCCGCTCCGGCTCCTGCTCGATGACGTCGAGGCTCGGCTCGAGCGCCGCGGCCAGCGCCGGCGGCGGCGCCGTGGAGAAAATGAAGGGACGCGCGCGCTGAATCAGGTATTCGATCGCCCACGCGGGGCCGGCGACGAACGCGCCCGCGACGCCGAGCGCCTTCCCCGCCGTGTTCACGGAGAGAAACACGCGATCGCCGATGCCATGCTCTTCGATCAGGCCGGACCCTCTCGCGCCGTATATGCCTACGGCATGCGCTTCGTCGACGATCAGATGCGCGCCGGTTGCGGCGCAGATCTCCGCATACTCGCCCAGCGGCGCCTCGTCTCCGTCCATGGAGAACAACGATTCGACGACGATGAACCTTTCCCCACTCGCCTCACCCGCCCCACCCGCCCTACCCGCCTTGACGGCGCGACGGACCGCCGACACGTCGTTATGCGCAACAATCTCCCGCCGCGCAGGCGACAGGCGGATACCGTCGATGAGGCTGGCGTGGTTGCGTTCATCCGAGACGATCACGTCGTCCGCCTCGGCGAACGTCGTCATCACAGCGAGGTTGGCAAGATAGCCGCTGGAAAAATAGAGCGAGCGTTCCGTTCCCTTGAAGCGCGCGAAGCGATCTTCGAGCGCGGTGAAACTGTCGCGCTCGCCGCGCAGCAGCCGCGACCCCGTGCTGCCGACGCCTTCGCGCTCGACGGCGGCGATGAGCGCGGCGCTGATGCGCGGATCGTTTGCCAGGCCGAGATAGTCATTCGACGACAGGTCGACACCCGACGGCGCCCGCAGCGTCCTCAAGAGTCCGCCTTCGTCCAACGAATGCAATCGCGCTTCGACGCGTCGCCACAAAGACGCATTAGCCACAGAGTTCACCAAGGTTTTGCAGGCGGATGCCGAGACGTTCGAACAGCGCGCGGTCCTCGTCTTCCGTCGGATTCGGCGTCGTCAGCAGCCGGTCGCCGAGGAAGACGGAGTTGGCGCCCGCCAGAAAGCAGAGCGCCTGCGCTTCATCCGACAGCGACACCCGCCCGGCGCTGAGGCGCACGTACGACGCGGGCATCAGGATACGCGCGGTCGCGATCAGCCGGACCAGATCGAGCGGATCTTCCGGCGGGCGCGCGCCGAGCGGCGTCCCCTCGACCGCGACGAGCAGGTTGATCGGCACGCTCTCCGGGTGCGGATCGAGCGAGGCGAGCTGCTGCAGCAGGCCGATCCGGGCATCGACGGACTCACCCATGCCGACGATGCCGCCGCAGCAGACCGTGATGCCGGCCGCGCGCACGCGCGCGAGCGTCGCGAGCCGATCGTCGTAGGTCCGCGTGGTGATGATCTGTCCGTAGAACTCGGGCGAGGTATCGAGATTGTGGTTGTACGCGGTGAGCCCCGCGCCGGCGAGCGCGTCGGCCTGATCCTGTTCGAGCATGCCGAGCGTGCAGCAGGCTTCCATGCCGAGCGCGCGCACGCCGCGCACCATCTCGAGCACGCGGTCGAACTGCGCCCCGCGCGGCACGTCGCGCCACGCGGCGCCCATGCAGAAGCGCGTCGCGCCGCGGTCGCGCGCCGCGCGCGCCGCCGTCAGCGCCTCCTCGAGACCGACCAGTTCGGTCCGCGCGACGCCGGTCCTGTAATGCGCCGACTGCGGACAGTAGGCGCAGTCCTCCGGGCATCCGCCGCTCTTGATGTTGAGCAGCACCGACCCCTGGACTTCGTTCGGTGCGTGGTGCTGCCGATGGACGAGCTGCGCCCGCAACAGCAGATCAATAAAGGGCATGCGGTAGATTTCGCGAATGTCCTCGACCGTCCAGTCGTGTCTCACCGCGCGCCATTATATCGAGCGCGATTGCTCAGCTTGCCAGCGGTTTACTGACGTCCTATTCTCGAAGGAGACGGCGTCGCGTGGCAGACGTCGTCGCAAGTCCTGTGGCTTCAAGGCCCGCCGGTGCGCACGACTCTTCCGTACTTCCTGCAGCACACGTCCATATCGTGCAGTTGTTCGATGCGCCGCGCTCGCTCGCGGACGCCGTCTCGCACTTCCTGATCGAAGGGCGCGCGCACGGCGACCACCTGCTGGTGATTGCGCGCGCCTCGCACTGGCAGCTGATTCGCGCCTACCTGGAACGCCGGCGTGTCAACGCCGACGATCCCGCCGAGCGGCTGACCGTCATCGACGCGCGCAAGATCCGCACGCGCCTCGTGCGGCGTGGGCTCCTCGATCCGGCGCGGATGCAAGACACGCTCGACGGCTTGATCGCGGAGCTGTCGTCCGGACCGAGCCGCCTGCGCGTGTACGGGGAGATCGTGGAGCTCTTTGCGGAGGAAGGAAACTTCGAGCAGGCGTGCATGCTCGAAGACTACTGGAACTACCTGCAGCAGCAACACGCCTTCACGCTGCTGTGCGGCTATTCCGCCGCGCATTTCGCGGATCCGAGGAACGCACACCATCTCCGCGCCGTCTGCGGCCGTCATACCCTCGTCAAATCGCAATCGGCCGACTCGCTCGGCAGTTGGCTGATCGCACACTGACGTCGCCTCCGTCGGCGGTCTCGAGACGCATCAACGCGGAGCGCCTCGTCATCCTCGGATGGGTGCGCGCGATCCTCCTGCAGCTCGCCCATCCGCTGATTGCGGCCGGCGTCGCGGAGCACAGCACCTTCCGCGCCAGCACGCCGGCCGCGCTGGGACGGCTGCACCAGACCATCGGCGCGATGCTCGCGCTGACCTTCGGGGACGAGCCGGCTCGCGAGACCGCGCTCGAGGCCATCAGGTCCATTCATCGCCGCGTGCACGGCGCGCTGCGGACGGCGTGCGGCCCGTTTCCGGCCGGCACGCCGTACTCGGCCGAAGACCCGGCGCTGCTGCTCTGGGTACATGCGACGTTGATCGATTCGATCGCGCGCGTCTACGACCGCCTCGTGATGCCGCTCACCGACGCCGATCGGGATGCCTACTGCGCCGACGCCGTCGATGTCGCGGTGGCGCTGGGCGCCGATTCCGGACGCGTGCCGCGATCGTGGCGCGCGCTGCAGACGTATCTCGACGCGCACTACGCGTCCGGCGCGATCGAGCCGTGCACGCAGGCGCGCGAGCTGGCAGCCGCGCTGCTGTTGACACCCGTCCTGCGGCTCGTCGGCGCGGGGCTGCTGCCCGACCGACTGCGCCGGGCGTATGGGTTCGAGTGGAACCCGCGGCGGGAGCGCGCGTTCCGCGCGGCACTGACGGTGCTGCGGGTGGCGCGCCGCATGACCCCTCGGCGCGTGGCCTGGTGGCGCGCGGCGCGATTGGATCGTCTATCCGCGCTTCGGCCGCGTTGATCCCTGCGTCGTGACCTGTTGGACCATCTCCGTCGCCGTCCAGCAGCACTCGCAGGACGCGGCCTCGAGTCCGCTGCGATCGATCACCGTCAGCCGGCCACGCTGATACGTGATGAGGCCTGCCTTCGTCAGCGCGAAGTGATCCTTCTCGACCCGGTCGTGCGCCATCAGCAGCCATCGCGCGAGCCGCTGCTCGACGCAGCCAATCAGCGCCTGCGTGAACCTGGTGTGTCAGGAACCGACGGAAGCGGACGGGGCCGAACTTTGACCATTGCTTTCTCAGGCGCCGCGGGTCCCGGCATCTGCAATATCCATCTCAACCGATTCAGCGCCGACGATCTGTCAGATACCTGACGGACGGTTTGTCAGAAACCCGACAGACAGCGGGGTGGGGAACTTTTATCTTTGTCCCTAACTTTTTAGCTGAACGGGGCCCTTATGGAGCACGCTTCCATTTCGATCTCGCATCTCTCACCACAAGCGCAGCCTGACAAGCGCATCGCACCTGCGCCGGCCACAACCCACGAGCTGCTGATCGTCGAAGAGGAACCGATCGCTGCCTTTCACGCGCAGGTCCTTCGCGCGACCTACCGCGTCGTGACGACCGCCAGGAGCGACGTGGCCGTGCAGTACATGACGAAAGGGGCGCCCGCGCTGGTCGTGCTGGACCTCGATGCCCTGGACGACGGAGGGACCGCGATTTGCCGCGCCGCGAAGGCCGCCGCCCTCCCTCCGACGACGCTCGTCATCGCGTCGCAGGCCGACGCCGCGCCCCAGGTGCTCAGGGCCGGCTGCGATGCGGTGCTGCTGAAGCCGTTCGCCCCCAACCTGCTCTACTCGCGTGTCGGCCGCCTGCTGCGCGACCGCGCCGATCGGCTTCGCGCGCGCACGCGAACACCGGACGGATCGAACGGTTCGGAGCCGCTCGCCACAACGAACCATGTGTGGCCGGAAACGAGATGTCCGGCGTGCGAACGTCCCGGCGCGGTGAGCTTCGAGTTCAGCAGCCATCGGCGCGCGTGGTACGCGTGCCTCGGCTGCAAGGCCGTCTGGATGGGGAAGCGGCAGGAATAGGCCGGCGCGTCAGCGCGTCGGCCGGCCGCGCTCGCGCAGCGTGACGATCGTGCCATAGCATTCGCAGGACGCTCCCTCGAGCGCCGCGCGATCGACGATCGTGACGTGGCCGCGTTGGTATCGGAGGGCGCCCGCCTTCTGCAGCGCGCCGGCGGCGAGCGTCACGGTCTGCCGGCTCGCTCCAAGCATCATCGCCGCAAACTCCTGCGTCAGGTCGAATGCGTCGCTCTCCATGTGGTCGGCGGCCGTGAGCATCCATCGCGCGAGGCGCTGCTCGACGGAATGCACCGCGTTGCACGCGGTTGATTGCATCGCGATGTTGATGACCGACTGCATGTGGTACGTCACGAGGTCGTGGAACGGCCCGCGCCTGTCCATTTCCGTCCGGAACGCGTCAGCCTTCATCGCGAAGCACGGACCCATCTTTCCCTGCACCATGGTGGCCGTTGGCGTTGCCAGGTCGCTGAGCGCAGCCGTCGCTCCGACCGCCCCTTCGCGCCCGATCGTCGCGACCTCGACCATGCGTCCGCCATGCAGCAGCGTGAGGATCGAACAGAAGCCGCCGCTGGGAAAGTACACGCGATCGATCGGGGCGCGGGCTTCCTGCAGCATCTGCCTGACCGTTACGCGGACCGTCGTGAGCGAACGCTGAACGCGCGCGTACACGTCGGCGGGAAGCGCCGCCAGCAGGAGGTTCGGGTTCCGATCCGGAGATGGGGGTGGTTCGGACGTTGGTCGGGTGGGAATGCGAGCCATGGCCGGGGCCTCCTGCCGTCAATCGCGGCAATGTATGAAAGAGGCTTTCGCAGGCCACGCTCTACCCGTTCGGGCGAGGCGGGCGGAATCCCTTAATTGCCGTCAGTATATCAGTTGCCGATGCGCTCGCCTTCCCACCTCGCCACAACGACGGTCGCAAGGCAGTTTCCCAAGACGTTGGTCGCCGTGCGCGCCATGTCCATGAGCGCATCGATCCCGAGGATGATGAAGACCGGCTCAGCCGGAAGGTTGAAGCTGCTGACGGTCCCCAGCAGGATGACGAGCGCCGCGCGCGGCACGCCCGCGACGCCCTTGCTCGTCAGCATCAGCGTGAGCAGCAGCAGGAACTGCTGCCGGATCGGCATCTCGATGCCCGCCGCCTGGGCGACGAAGATCGCGGCGAGCGACAGGTACAGCGTCGAGCCATCGAGGTTGAACGAATAGCCCGTCGGGATCACGAACGCGACGATCGGCCGCGGCACCCCGAACGCCTCCATGTTCTCCATCGCGCGCGGCAGCGCCGCCTCCGAGCTCGCGGTGGCGAAGGCAATGGAGGTCGGCTCCGCCGCGGCGCGCACGAACCGGCGGATCGGCACGCGCGCGATGAGCGCAACCGGCAGCAGCACGCCGCCGATGAACACGAACACCGCGATGTACATCGTCGCGAGCAGCTTCGCCAGGTTCGCGAGGATGCCGATGCCGAGGTGGCCGACAGTGTAGGCGATGGCCGCGCCGACGCCAATCGGCGCAAACAGCATCACGATGTTCGTGAACTTGAACATCGTTTCCGCCAGCGATTCGGCAAACGAGAGGAGTGGACGCCGCCGCGCCTCGGGCACCATCGCCAACGCCGCGCCGAAGATGAGGCTGAAGACGACGACCTGCAGGATTTCGCCGTCCGCGACGGCCTTCGCGATGTTCTCCGGGAAGATGTGCAGGACGATGTCCTGCCACGACTGCGGCGCGGGTGGCGCCGTCTGCGCGCCCGGCTCCGGCGGCGGCAGCGTAATGCCGACACCCGCGCGGCTGACCGTGATCGCCGCCCATCCGATCAACAACGCGAGCGTCGTCACGATCTCGAAATAGATAATCGCTTTGACGCCCATCCGCCCGACCTGCTTCAGGTTCCCGTGCGACGCGATGCCGACGACGAGCGTCGCAAAGAGCAACGGCGCGACGATCGTGCGAATCAGGCGGATGAAGATCGTGCTGAGGATCCGCAGCTCGGTCGCCGCGGCGGGGAAGAAATAGCCGAACGCCCCGCCGACGACGATCGAGATCAGGATCCAGGTTGTCAGAGACGGACGGCGCATCGCGGCTAGAGATTAAATCCCAAATCCCAAGATCCAAATCCCAAATCCCAAATTCCTGGCAACCTGGCAAGCCGCGTGCTTCGATGCTCTTCGCCTGCGATGTCATTGAGATCGTGCAAGAACTGCACGGCGAGGGCGAATGCCGTGAATGCGGCCGCGAACCTCGAAGAAGCGGATGACGGATCGAGCCGTCGCGATTTTCGAGCAAAGGATCGAATAGCACTGCGGGAGTTGAAGGAGAGCCGCTTGCATTTGCGAATTCTGCGAAGGACCGGGTACCTAACGGATAAAGACGATGTGCTCATTCAGGAATCGGTCGAACTCGTCAACATCGTCGCAACGATCATCCGCAATTCCGAGCGAATGGGATTGGACCTTGGGATTTGGAATTTGGGATTTACCTTGTATCGCCCGTGAGCCGCGGCGAGCCGGGCGTCACTTCGAACGCGAAGCGGAGCGCTGGAATCTTGTTGCCTGGATGATCGTCGGCATACGTCAGCTGAGGCAGCCGATAGAGCTGCTGCGCCTGATCCTGCGGGCCCTGGTAGATGCCCGGATAGAAATCGATGATGTGCACGCCGGGCGAGCCGGCCGCGGTGAAATTGATCACCACATCGCCGCGCGTATTGAAGCCGCACGCATAGCCCATGTAGGCATTATCGTAGGTGGCGACGTAGATGTTGTCGTACTCGGTCCAGCCGACGCCTTTGAGATGGATCGTGAC
>QHWQ01000108.1 GCA_003222635.1 Acidobacteriota bacterium
CGTGGAACCGGAATCAGTTGCAGGCTCACCGCGAGCGCGACGATCAACAGCGCGATTGCCGTTCCGCGAGGAAGTGTTCCCCGGCCTCTCACGACGCCGAATAGTCCGAGAAGTGCCGCCGCTGCAAGCAGCGGCGTGTACGCCCACGGATAGACGCCGCCGAACGAAAGAATGCCCCACGCAAGCGTGAGAACAAGCAGCGTCAGAAAAACGGCCTCCGCCCGGCGTGGATGCTGACGCACGGTTCCTACACACCTCCCGACGCCATCACCGGACGCGGAACTGCCGTGGGAACTGGCTCCGCGCCGGTTCGCATCAAGTGATCACCAAAGGCCTGCGCGACAGAGTTGCCGATCCAGCTTGTCAGCGCCGCTTCCGCGTTGGCGCCGGGCGGCGCCCACAGAATCAAGCGGCCGCTCGAGTTCTCCATCGAGAAGGGCGTATTCAGTTCCAGCGCCGGACGACTCGTCACCCCGCCGCGCGTCCAGTGAAGCCCGCAGACGGAGGCGCCGAACGTCGCTTCCCACGCGTGCGGCACGTCGGAGATCGGAAATCCGCCGGGCAGCTCAACGATCGCGGACGAGAATTCCGCTTCGCCAAGGCCCTCGGCGAGCGCCTCGAGAACCGCGGCTGGAGCTGTTGCGGCGGCAAACCGGCCAAGCATGGTGTGGACGACGGCTCCGCCGGCCAGCAGGCGGCGCTGCGACTTGAGCCCCTGCACGACGTGTGCGTTCAAGGCCTTCAATTCGGGAAGCTGCAGCTGTTGGATACCGATGCCCATCGCGATGCCGAGCATCGCGAGCATCGTGCCGGTGGCCCGCTGCGACGTCGGGCTGACGAACAGCAGCGACAGCAAGCCGAGAAATCCGCAGACGCCGTACAACAGAATGACGACCTCGCGTGGTGACCGGCCGCCATCGAGCAGGACATGATGAATGTGCCGGCGGTCCCCCATGTAGACCGGCTTCCGCCGAATCAATCGCCGAATCACGACTACGGTCGTATCCAGAACGGGCAGGGCGAGGGAGACGAGCGGCACCGCGACGGCGAACGCCGCGGTGCTCTTTTGGGACGAGTCGATCGACAGCAGCCCGAGGACGAATCCGAGCATCAGGCTTCCGGAGTCGCCGAGGAAGATCGAGGCGGGATTGAAGTTGTAGCGCAGGAATCCCGCCGTCGCGCCGCCAAGGGCGGCGAGCAGCACGGCGCTCATCAACTGGTTTGCCGTCACTGATGCGACCAGCAGCGCCATCGTGGCAAAGAGTGCGGCGCCGGCGGCAAGCCCGTCCACGCCGTCGATCATGTTGAAGGCATTCGCCAGTCCGACGAGCCACAGAACGGTGATCGGCAGCGACAGGCTGCCAAACGACAGCGTCGCGCCTCCCCAGCCGACGATGCGGAACCCGAGGCTCCACGCGATCAGTGCCAGAACGATTTGCAGCGCAAACTTGCGCGGCGCGGACAAGCCGCGGACATCGTCCCAGGCGCCGACGAGCATCATCGCGGCGGAGAGTACGCCAATGGTGGCGACGCGGCGTGAACTCTCGAGGAACGCGTCCGTCACGAGCGTGTCGATCGTGACGGTCCCGACGAGTGCCAGCGTCATCGCAATGAGAATGGCGACGCCTCCAACAGCCGGGATGGGCTTGGCGTGCAGCTTCCGGGCGGCGTCCGGCACGTCGAGCCAATTGCGCCGGATCGCGAAATCGCGAACGACGCGGGTCAGGAACAGCGAGAGGACCGCTGCCGCGATAAAGGCGAGAAGATAGGTATTCACGCGGGTTCCTCTGCGTCCAGTGCTGCGCGTGCGCCGCACGGCGCCATCACGTCTTCGTAAATCTGATAGGTCGCGCGCGCCATGGCCGGTGCGCCGAAGTGTTCTCGCACGCGGCGGACTCCGGCCGCACCATACGCACGCCGAAGCGCGGGATCTGCAAGCAGCCTGTTGATCGCCCCGGCCAGCGCACCCGCATCTGCCGGCGGCACGGTCAGCCCTGTCTGCTCGTGGCGTGACACGAAGGCGACCCCTGTATCGATACCCGTATTCACGACTGGCACACCTGCCGCCATTGCCTCCAGCTGCACGATGCCGAACGCCTCACTGCGCGCGACCGACGGCAGGACGAACACGTCCGCCGCCGCGTAGTACGGTTTAACGTCCGCGACGTCGCCGGCGAACACGACCTTGCGCGCCACACCTGCCGCGGCGGCACGCGCCTCGAGCTCGTGCTGCATCGGCCCCGTGCCGACGATGATCAGCGTCGCCTGAACGGTGCGCATCGCGTCGATGAGGTGATCGAACCCTTTGTAGTACACGAGCCGTCCCACCGCCAGCACGATCGGGCCCGCGTGTTTCCGTTTGACGGCATCCACGTCGGATGGCGCAACGTCCGCGAATTCCTGCACATCGATGCCGAGCGTCACGACATGGCTCTTGCCGCGCAGGCGGTTCAGCACCGCTGAGGATTCCAGATACGCAGGTGAGGTGACGAGGACGGCGCGCGCCTGCGCAAACGATGCGGCCAGGAGCGGACGGACCGCCTGGCCAAGCACCCGCTGCCGGACGATATCGGTGTGATAGGTGATCACCAGCGGCGTCGTCGGGGCCACCGTGAGGTGGACGAACATCGCGAACGGGTTCGGATGGTGGATGTGGATGATGTCCGCGCGCGCCGAACGCACCAGCTGAAACAGCGATGGACAGATGGGTGTGGCCGCGACGGTCGCGAGCCGCGCCGCACGCGTGATCTCGACGCCGTTGACGTGGTCGACGGTCGTCCGTCGCGATTCGGACGCGACGATCACCTCGACGTCGGCAAACGAGCGGAGCGCCGGAATCAGCGCGGCAAGATGCGTTTCCATGCCGCCGCGATGCGGCGGATAGAACTTTCCGAGATGGAGAACGCGCATCAGGTGGTCAGTGAACGGCGACGTGCGCGGCGGCGCGAGCGAGCGGCGATGCGATGACCGATTCGTAGACGGCCTCGATCCGCCGTGCGTGAACGTCCGCGGTGAAATGGTCGATGATGCGCTGTCGGCCGCGCGCCGCCTGCGCACTCGCCTGCGGATTGCGCAACGCGTCCAACACGGCTGCGGCAAGCGCATCAGGCGTGCGATCAGCGACCGCGCCGACGACACGATCGCGGCCCGCGATCTCCGCGATTCCGCCGTCGAGAATCGTTACCACCGGCCGGCCGCATGCCATCGCTTCGGCCACAACTCTGCCGAAAGGCTCCGGTTCACGTGGAACGTGAACGACGACGTCCGCGTCGCGCAGCACGGCCGGCATGTCGCGGCGCTGCCCCGCAAGGCGTACGACGCGCTCGAGACCGAGCGCGGCAGCCTGGCGCCGCAGCACATCCGCGTAGCCGCCGTGACCATCTGTGACGTACAACTCACTGCCGACGATGAGGAAGCGCGTGGACGGATCACTGCGATGAATGGCGGCCGCGGCATCAAGGAACAGGTCGTGGCCTTTCCATGGCGCAAGAGCTCCGACCGTGATGACGAGCCGCGCGTCATCGGGCCATCCGCATTCGCGTCGGAGACCCGCACCCGCGCCGTCAGGTGAAAACAGGCGGCAGTCGATGCCGTTGGGGATGACATGGACGCGCGCCATATCGAAGCCGATGTCCGTGCAGCAGGCGCCGACCGCTACGGAATTCGTCACGATCGCGGCCGTGCGGCGATTGGCGGCGTGCGCGAGGATCCGCTCGAATGCCCGGTCGAGCAAAAAGTCACGGACGTGCCACACGACAGCGGCGGATGTCGCGAGCGCCGCCGCGGTCCCGACCACGTGAGCCTTGTTGCCGTTGGTGTGGACGATCGACGGCTCGATGTCACGGATGAGGGCGCGCACACGCTGCACCAGCGGAAGCGCGGCCGCGGCGCCCGCCGCGAGTGCGAACAGACCCGAGCGGCGCGCCCGCAGGCTCGTGCGTTCGAATGAGCGCGCCACGGGCAGCGCGATCGTGGTGACGCCGTTCGCACGCGCGGCATCGCAGAGCGGGCCGTCGCCGATGGTGACCAGGACGGGCTCGAAACGGTTACGGTTGACCGTGCTCGCGAGCTGCAGCAGGCTGCATTCGGCGCCGCCGAGCGCTCCCACGGAACTGAGAAGAAGGATGCGGTGCACAGGTCGCATCAGTGCAGCGTCTGGTCGAGAACTTCGCGGAACGCCGCAATGTACGCGCGCCAGGACAGCTCGTTCTCCGCGCGCGCGCGGGCGGCAGCGCCGAGAGACGCCGCCCGTGCCGGATTCGAAAGCAGATCGATCGCCGCCCGCGCGATTGCGACCGGATCCTGCGGGTCGACCAACACGCCGGTGACGCCGTCGAGGACCGCGTCCGGGATGCCTCCGGACCGCCCGCCCAGAGACGGCTTGCCACGGAGCGCCGCCTCGATGAAGACGAGGCCGAACCCCTCAGCTCCGCCGGCTGAGGCTTCTTCGCGGCTCGCCAGCACGAACAGATCGCAGCGCCGGTACCACGCGTCGAGTTCGTGTGCGTCGATTTCGCCGACGAACTGCACGGCATCGGCGACGCCCAGGGCCACCGCCATTCGCTCGAGGAACGGCCGCAGCGGACCATCGCCGGCAATCACGTAGCGGACGTCGGGAACGCGGCCGCGAATCAGCGGCAGGGCGCGGAGCACCATGTCGTGCCCCTTGTAGCGGTCGGCGAGCCGTGAGACCGAGAGCAGCACATGTCCGTTCGTCGAGCCTGCATCCACGCAGTCGTACTGTTCACCACCTGCACCGGGCGGAATCACCGCGATGGACTCCGCCGCAATGCCGTGGCTTTTGATTTCGGAAGCCGTGAACCTGCTGATGGTCACCACGCGGTTCGCCGTGTTCATCGTCAGCGTCGCCAGCGGCAGAATGCGTGGCGAACGCACTTCCGACCCGTACACCATCGCCACGACGGGAATGCGGCCAACGATGCGCGCGACGGCCGCCGCCGGTCCCATCATCGCGTGGCCGCAGATGATGGCGGTGGGACGGTAGCGAATGATCGCCGCGAGCGCCCAAATCCACAGCGCGGCGATGGAGAACACCCGCCAGCGGAGTAGCGGCACGCGCACGGTCACGATCGACTGCTGACGATCGAACTCACGATCGCCGCGTGCCGCCGGCGCGACGACGATGACGGAATCCGTTGCGGCGAGGCCTGAGGCAAGCTTCCACAGCAGCTGCTGAATGCCGCCAGTGGATGGCGGAAAGTCAGTCGTGAGCAGCAGCCAGCGCCGGCGCATCGGTGTTCTGCTGGAACCAGAGCTCCAGCGATATGAGGTTCCATAACGCCTGGCCGTGATCGGCCCGGCCGCTTCGGTGATCGTCCAAAAGCTCGCCAACGCGCCTGCGATTCAGCAGGCCTCGCTCCGCGCACCGCTTTCCGCTGAGGATCGACCGCGTGAAGTCATGCAGATCCGCACGCAGCCACGACGAGACGGGCGTCAGGAAGGCGCGCTTGCGTCTCCACCGCATCGCCGCCGGCAGCTGGTGCTGCACGGCTTCGCGCAGCAGCCACTTGCGGCCGGCGCGACGCATCTTCCAGTGGCCGGGCATCGCGGCCGCGAATTCGACGAGCTGATGGTCCAGGTACGGGACGCGTGCTTCAATCGATACCGCCATGCTCATACGGTCGATCTTCGTGAGCACGTTGTCCGGCAGCCAGGTCTTGAAGTCGACGTACATCAGCGCCGAGGCCGCGTCAGTCGCTCCGGATCGCGCGATCAGGTCCCTGATGAACGTCTCGACGCGCTCCGCGCCCGTGGCCGGCACGGCGAGCACACGGGTCCGTTCGCTGTCGGGAAAGTTTCGAATCCACTCGAGGTGCTTGCGTTCGAGCGGCTGATCGTCAAGCAGCGTTCGCACGTGCCGCACATAGCGAGGCGCTGTCCATGACGGCTTCCGCCAGAGCGCCGGCACGGCGTGAACCAGGCCGAATGTGCGCGCGCGCTCCGCCAGCGCGAGCCACCGGTAGCGCGGGTAGCCGCCGAGCACCTCATCCCCACCCTCACCGCTCATCACCACCTTGACGAACCGTGAAGCGAATTCACAGATGAAATACGTCGGTACCGCCGCCGCGTCCGCGACGGGCTCGTCGAGGTGCCAGAGAATCGAGGGCAGGCGATCGGCGAGATTCGCGCCGAGGTTCAACTCGTGGTGCTCCGTGCCAATCCGTCTGGCCACCGCGCGCGCCTGCGCCAGCTCGCCGATGTTCGGCGACTGATCAAACCCGATGGTGAAGGTCTTGAGCCGTTCACCGTCGCGGCTCGCGAGGGCCGTGAGCGCGCTCGAATCGATGCCACCGGACAGGAGGACCCCGATGGGCACGTCGCTGACCTGGTGCGACGTCACCGCCTCCGCGAGCGTACGCTGGAAGTCCTCGGCGACGACGGACCACCTCTTACGCGGTTCCGCGCTGTCGAGGACGAGGTCCCAGTAGCGGCGGATGCGGACGTGGCCCGCCTGCCACGACAAGACGTGACCCGGCTCGAGCTTGCGAACGTGCTGGAGCATCGTCAACGGAGCGGGGACGTACTGCAAAGTGAGATAGAAATCGAGCGCCGCGGAGTCGATGTCCGTGGGAACACGGCCGCTCGCGAGCATCGACTTCAGCTCTGAGGCAAACACGAAACAATCGGGACGGTCCGAGAAATAGAGCGGCTTGATGCCCACGCGGTCGCGCGCGAGCAGCAGTCGACGCCGCCGCGAGTCCCACACCGCAAAGGCAAACATGCCTCGGAGGGCGTGCACGCACTCGTCGCCGAACTCCTCGTAGAGATGAACGATGACTTCCGTGTCGCCTGCGGTGTGGAAGCGGTGGCCCTTGCTCTCAAGAAAACGGCGCAGCTCGCGGTAGTTGTAGATTTCGCCGTTGAACACGCTGACGATCGACCGGTCCTCATTGAAGAGCGGCTGATCCGGCCCCGCGATGTCGATGATGCGCAGACGCCGCGCCGCGAGCGACGCGCCATCGGTGTCGACAAAACCTTCGGCGTCCGGGCCGCGATGCATGAGCGCCGCAGCCATCTTCCGGATGGGTCGCTGCGTATCCGCGCCGATGAGACCGGCAATGCCGCACATGACGTTCAGGCTCTTCCAGCGAGCGCCGCTGCATACGCGGTCCTCGCGTGCGCGCGGTCTCGTACGAGTTCGTCGAAGAACTCGAGATGTTCGCGCGCGATGACGTCCCACGCGAACAGACGGCAGGCGCGGGCGCGGCCGCGACGTCCGAGGTCGCGCCGTCGTTCGTCCGAATCGCACAGCGCCGCGACGGCTGACGCCAGCGCCGCGACATCGCCTTCAGGGACCACCATCGCCGCGTCGGCAACCACGTGAGGAATCTCTCCGCTGTCGCTCGTGACGACGGCGACGCCGCACGCAAACGCCTCGACGAGCATCCGCCCGAACTGCTCCCGCCATCTGGGGGTCGTGATGCTCGGGGCACAGAGGATATCCATCGCGTTCAAATACGCAGGCACCTCGTCATGCGGAATCCCCGTCACGACGCGGACGCGATCGTCGTGCCGTGCCGCCCAGCTCCTGAGGTCTTCGAACAGCGGACCGTCGCCGACAAACAATGTGCGCCACGAACCGTGGCGTTGAACGTCGAGCGCGCGGCAGAGATCGCGTATCCCCTTTTCCTCGACGAATCGTCCGAGATACCCGACGACGGGTGGACCCGGCTGCTGCCAGCCAAGCGTTGCGCGCACCCGCGCGCCTGCTGCGGAATCAGGATGAAAAGCGTCGGTATCGACGCCCATGGCGATGATCCGCTGCGGCCGAGCGGCATACATCGGCTTGCCATTGAGCACCTGCCGTGAGCTCTCACCGAAGCAAATCCAACCCGCCGCGCGGGACATCGAGAACCGCTCGAAGAGGGAGAAAGGCGGCGGATAGGTCTTCGCGATGTTCTGCGCCGACACCATGACGAGCAATGGCCGGCGCGGCGTCATCAATGCGATCTGGGCGGCTGCAAGGCCGTACGGCTCCTCCCAGCAGTGGACGAGGTCCCAGTCCTGCGACAGCAGTCCCGAGAGGCCGCTGTACGCCATCAGGTGAGGTGACGCTCCGCGATACCCGACGACTCTCACCCGCGCGGCATCGTTCGCGGACTCAAAGGGAATCGGTCGAAGATCGCCCTGCACGAATTCAGGGGCGGCGACGGTGACGTCCCACTGAGCGTCGTCTACGCGCGCCATCTCGCTCGCGAGACGCCGATTCAGCGCGACGACGTAGGAGTGGCCAATCGTGAGCAGCCGGCGCTTTGTCATGAAACCCTCGCCGCGCCCGCACGAAAGACGAGCAGCAGGAAGGTGTACCGCTCGCCGTTCCACTGAATCGGACAACTGTCGTGAACGAGATCAGCCTCCCGGCCCCCCTCGAGCAGCCCGAGGCCGGCGGCGGCAAACACCGAAATCAGCTTTCGGATGGACGTCGGATCGAAGATGCGCCAGTGCAATCCAAACGGCGTCAGACCCGCGTGGCCGGAATGACCGCCGCGCACGTCGAAGTCCGTCGTGACGACCAAGATGCCTCCAGGCGTCAGCAGCCGCCGCGCCTCCGCGGCAAGCGCGGCCACATCGACGCCGTGCTCGACGACCGACAGGCACGTAATCGCCTGAAACGCGCCGGTCGCATACCCGCTTCGCGTCAGGTCGCCCGTCCGGTACTGAATCCGATGCCAGTACGGCATCCATTCGCAGCGCGGGTTCAGGTCGATGCCGTGCACGTTGCGGTAGCCCGCCGCGTGCAGGGCGTAGACGACCTCGGAGTTGAAGCATCCCATGTCGAGAATCGAGGCGTCGCGATCGGGCACGTGGCGTTCGATCAGCCGGATCGCCGAATCGACATCCCAGCTCTTGATCGCATCGACCTGCAACGGGCGCGCGATGAATCGCGCCGCATACAACAGCTGCCACGGCAGGAGCTGCGCCGACCCGAGCGAGCTGAGGCCGCGCCTCTGCAGCGACCGTCGCGAGGCTTCGATTTCAGATGTGGATTGAAGTGTTCGAATCAACGGAGCAAGGTGTGCGCGCCGGACAACGTGCAGACGAACCATACCTGGCTGGCGGCGACTCCGCCGGACCACGACACGGGTGAAAACATCCGCCGCCGCACGGTGAATTCGCGGGACAGCCGGCGCTCGAGCGCGCGCCAGTTGAAACCCTTGTGCCCATGAAATTTCACGAGCACGTCAGAGGTGATTTGCGCCTCATAGACGGGGCGGGTGATCGCGGAATCGCGTCGCGCAAACACCATCCGCAGCAGCTCACGCATCGAGTAGCGCTCGGTGTACTGGTAATCGCCGATGTGACGCCATCCTGCCAGCACGCGGACAAGCTGTTTGACGAGCAGCGTGACTCCGGTCTCGATGGGCACGCTCACCACGAAGACACCGTCCGGCCTCAGCATCCGCTTGACGTCGGCAATCACGTGGGCGAGTGTGTCCTCGCAACAATGCTCCAGGACTTCCGTGCACACAATCACGTCGCGGGCGGCAGGCACGTCGCTGACGGCGGTCGTGAACGCCAGCTGCGTCAACGGACCAAACCGGCGGCGGCAGCTGTCGATGTGTTTCGGATCGATGTCCACACCGATGGCCTGCGGGAAGAGATCGCGAACGAGGAAGAGGAGTGTCCCGTCGCCGCAGCCATAGTCGAGCAGCCGGCCGCCCTGGTACGGCGCGAGGAGCCGACGCGCCGCCGCAAATCGCCGACGATGGCTCCAGGCGATGACCTTGCTGCGGCTAAACAGCTGTTCGCTCGCATAACCGCCGGCAGCGAGGACACTATCCGACAGCAGCGTGGACGACATCAGCAACGGTTCCTGAAAGGATTCGCGCCGCGTGTCGCGGGGCGAATCGTGCTTCATACAACTGCCTGCCGCTTGTGCCAACGGCACGCCGCTCGACAGGGTTCGCAAGCAGTCCCACGACGGCATCCGCGAACGGCGCCGCACGGCGCTGCACGGTCGCGATTGCACCGGAGGATTTCCACCACGCCTCTGTGAGGTGGCCCTCATTCGTCACCACCGCCACGCCATGCGCCAGCCACGCCATCGTCGTCGTTCGGCGCGTGGTGATGCCGTCGATGTACGGCTGCGCGGCGACATCGCATCGCGTCAGCATCCGTGACACCTCGTCGTCATCGATTCGACCGGTGCCGGATACGAACGCGGAAATCTGTGGCCGACCCGATTTGATCGCGGCGGCGAGATCGTCGCTCCCGTCGCCGATGAACAGCCAATGACATTGCGGGTTGAGGACGCGTGCCGCGACGTCTCGAATGAATGAATGGAGCGTTTCCGGCTGCCGGCCAAACGTGCCGATGATCGTCGGAGCTCCGTCTGACGTCTTCACGCCGTCGCCGACCGGCACGTTCGAAAAGGACGGCATCAGGGTGAACGCGCCCGTCGGGCTCAGCGGCCGCAGCATCGGTTGCCACGCGCTGGTGGACACGTAGACTTTCGCGCTCGCCTGGAGGAGCTGCTTGATCATGTGGCGATGCGCGGCGGCGAGCAGCCATCGCGACGGCTGCGGCGGCCGAACACGTTCGGCGCGTACGGAATCAGCAGCCTTCGTCCACGGGGCTGCGCGTCGAGCTCGCGCGACAGCTCGGCGAGCCCTCTCCGTGTCCAGCCCCGCGGTGCTCCGAATACCCGCACGCGCCCTTCGGTGCGGTGCTCGCTGCGACCTGTGTACACAGTCACCGTGTGACCGATCGCGGCGAGTTCCGCGGCGAGCACGCGGGTATGCGAGCCGACGCCGCCGATGGCCGGCGGAAATTCGCCAGCAAGGATATTCCAGTGCATCAGAAGACGGGAGCGATGGCGCTGCGGGTCTCGGCAATCCAGACCTGGCGATCGGCGTCCTTCAACCCCACGAACCACCAGCACGTCCCGCCCGCGGCGACGCACAGACCCGCCGAGGCGGCCAGCGCGATCCACGTCGTGGGATGAATCGTCGAAACGGCGATCGCCATCGCGCCCGCGTAGGGCGCTCCCCACGCGAAGGGGCGCGCGATCGCCGCATACAAATCGCGGCGCGCGACGCCGAAAAGCCGCTGCAGGACGCCGGGCATTGCCCACGACGTGACGAACAGAAACGCGGCCGTCGTGCCGAGGAGCGGCCCGTAGATGCCGAGCCACCATGTCGCGGCCAACGACACCGTGATGTTGACGGCGCTGAAGGCGACCGCATACGGAGTCCAGGCGGCGATGCAGCCCGCCCCGAAGACCACCCATCCCCACAAGCTCGATACGGCCCATAGCCAGACGTTCGCGCACACGAGGATGGTGACCATCGGTCCGGCGTAATTACGCTCACCGAGCCACAACACGATGAACGAGCGGTTCAACAGCAGCACCGGGACCAGCAGGATGATCGATGCGCTGGTGACCCAGCTCGAGAGATGCAGGAGCCGGTGACGAAACACTGCCGTCAGGCCCTGCGCATGCAGTTCGATCAGCGCCGCCCATGTGGCATTGCCGATTTCCTGCAGCTGTCCGAGCGCGATCATTGCGACGCGTTGCGTGAGAAAGAACGGCGCCACCAGCTGCGGCGCGAGCAGCATCGCCACGACGATGTTGTCGCTGAAGAGTCCGACGCGGCTGCTGATCTCGTACACGAGCGTCGGCCGCGACAGTCTGGTCAGAGCTTCAGCCGCGGCGGGCTCCGGCGCCGCGTTCCATGAACCAACAAGCTCGCGTCTCGCCGCGAGCATGACGAGCGG
>QHWQ01000109.1:0-14911 GCA_003222635.1 Acidobacteriota bacterium
CGCGGACTACATGCGCCGCTGGATGTCAATCAAGGTGACCGTTGAAGGGCACGCCGATGCGCGCGGCACCAACGAATACAACCTCGCGCTTGGTGAACGCCGCGCCGCGGCCGTGCGGGACTATATGGTCAGCCTTGGGATTGCGGGCGATCGAATCCTCGCCATCAGCAAGGGCGAGGAAGAGCCGCTCTGCATGGACATGACCGAGGCCTGCTACACCATGAACCGGCGCGGGCACTTCATCATCACCGCGAAATAACCGTCGTCAGCTCTTCGACAATCGCTGCAGCGGCCCCTCGGGGGTCCGCTGCGGCGATGATTGGCCTTCCAACCACGAGATAACTCGCGCCGGCCCTGATCGCGTCGGCCGGTCCCATCGTCCGCGATTGATCGTTCCGCTCCGCGCCTGCGGACGCGCCGCGGATGCCTGGCGTCACGATCTGAAAGTCCGGTCCACACGCCTTTCGGATTTCCGGCGTCTCCTGCGCAGAGGCGACCACTCCTTGCAGGCCCGCCTCTTTCGTCATGCGCGCCAGCGCGAGCACCTGCTCGAGCACGGGCCGCTCGACGCCAATCGATCGCAGCGCCTGCTGGTCCATGCTCGTGAGGACCGTTACGCCGATCATCAGCGGCGTCTGGCGACCAAGCTTCGCCGACGTGTCGCGCGCCGCCCATGCCGCCGCCTGCATCATTGCCATGCCGCCCGAGGAGTGGACATTGATCATCCACGCGCCGGTGCCGACCGCCGCTTCGACCGCCTGCTCGACGGTGTTGGGGATGTCGTGATACTTCAAGTCGAGGAAGACGCGCGAGCCGGCGTCGGTGATCCTGCGGACGAGCGTGGGACCTTCGCGGGTGAAGAGGCGGTTGCCGATCTTGAATCCGCCGGCGAGGTCGTGCAGCGCGTTGACGAGCTGCATCGCGCGCTCGGAGCTTTCGACGTCGAGGGCGACTAGGAGCTGATCCACTGTTTCTCGCGCGAGGTCGTGTCGATGGTGCCAACCAGATCGCTGATGCGCGCGATGTTGTGGCGCCGCACGTAGTCAGTGACGCCGGCGAGGAGCTTCCCCCAGATGAACGGATCGACGAAGTTGGCCGTGCCGACCTGCACCGCGGTCGCGCCGGCGATGATGAACTCCAGCATGTCACGCGCGCTCGCGATGCCACCCATGCCGATGACCGGGATCTTCACCGCCCGCCGGCATTCGTACACCATGCGCACCGCGATCGGCCGGATCGCAGGTCCGCTGAGGCCGCCGACGATGTTCGAGAGCTTCGGGCGGCGGGTCTCGACGTCGATCGCCATCGCGAGGAAGGTGTTGACGAGCGAGACCGCGTCAGCGCCCGCCTCCTCGGATGCGCGCGCGAAGGAGGCAACGTCGGTCACGTTGGGCGTCAGCTTCGGGATCACCGGCAGCGGCGTCACCTTCTTCACGGCGCTCACGACGTCGAAGGTGCCGTGGAGGCTGCAGCCGAACGTGATGCCCCCTTCCTTGATGTTCGGGCAGGAGATGTTCAGCTCGAGCGCCGCGACGCCCTCGGCATCGGAGAGAATGCGCGCCAGCTCGACGTACTCGTCGAGCGTGCTGCCGCAGATGTTGACGATGACGGTCGCGCGAAGCTGGCGGAGTTCGGGCAGCTTTTCGCGAATGAACCGGTGGACGCCGATCCCCTGCAGGCCGATGGCGTTGAGCATCCCCGACGGCGTTTCGACGATCCGCTCCGGCGGATGTCCCTCGCGTTCCTTCAGGAAGAGACCCTTGACGGCGACGCCGCCGAGCGTGGAGAGGTCAACGGCCTCGGCGTATTCCACGCCGTAGCCGAAGCATCCGCTCGCCGCGATCAGCGGGTTTTTCAGCCTCAGCGCGCCGATCTGAACCGAGAGATCAGTCCCAGACAAGGTCTTCACCCTTGAACACCGGCCCGGCGATGCACGAGCGCACGTAGTGTGCAGGCCGGGTCCTTTCGGACCCGGCTTCACTGCGGACCTGAATCACACAGCTGTAGCAGCCACCCATCCCGCATCCCATCGTCCGCTCGACTGAGACCTGAGACGTGCGTTTGTGTTTGGCGGCGACGTGCGCGACGGCTTCCAACATCGGCTCAGGCCCGCACGCATAGATCACCACTTCGCCGTCTGCTTCCTGAAGCTCACGATCGAGGGGAATGGTAATCCGCGCCTTGTCGCCGATCGATCCGTCTTCGGTCGCGAGGACCAGACGAATGCCGCGTGACGTGAACCAGTCCAGATAGAAAAGCTCGCCGCCGGTTCGCGCGCCGTAGAAGAGCGTTGTCTTCACACCGTGGGCAAGCAACGCGTCGCCGAGCGTCGCGAACGGCGCCAGCCCGACGCCGCCGGCGACCATCCACGCTTCTGTCGGCGGATCGACGAGGTCGAATGGCCTGCCAAGCGGTCCGAGACATGAAATCGTATCGCCTTCGACCGCGTCGTACAGAATCTTCGTCGTCACGCCGACGCGTTTGCTGAGGAGCGTCAACCCTTCCACGCGGTTGTTCGACCGAAGCACTTCAAACACGGAGAATGGACGCCGCAGAAGCGGATCGCCGCCGCGGCCGGACTTCACCATCACGAACTGACCGGGTTGTGTGGCTTCGGCGATCTCTGGAGCAGCGAGCGCGATGACGTTGTAGTCCCGGGAGAGACGCGTGTTGCGGATCACGCGCGCCTCGACGTCGCGAAGCATTCGTCGGAGTATACCTGTTGGTTAGTGGTTAGTGGTTGGTGGTTGATGGTTGGTGGTTGGTGGTTGGTTGGCGGCGGCCGTGGTGAAACTACCTGCCAAGATGCCGGCGAAGAAACTCGATCATCCTTTTCAGCTCATCGTCGCGCTGAGTCGAGTTGGTGAAGAAGGTGTTGTGGCCACATCCTTCGCAGTAAGCCGTCTCGACAGGTTTCCTGTTCGCTCGCAGGCCCATCTCGAATTCACGCGCCAAGCCGAACTGCGTGTTCTCTCCGAAGCTATCCGCGGTGCCATGCATGATCAGGATCGGCACCTTGAACTCCGCGGCGCGATTCCAGGGTCTGAGCGCATAACCCGACGAATGAAGAACAGCGGCCTGTACGTTGCCGCCGGCCAGAAGGTACTGCTGCGTTGCGCCGCCGCCGCGCGAGTGCCCGACGAGCGCGAGCCGATCAGCGCGGGTGCCTGGCAGCGCGCGCGTCGTCTGCACCAAGGCGTCGACGAGCTGCACGGCTTCTGAATACTCACCGGGCCCCAATGGCGGAATGTCCGGACATGAAATCGGTGGCGTTACCTCATTCGCGTCGGCGCCGCCGCCTGAAAACCAGCATGCGGCTACGGCGATGAAGCCAGCGCGCGCCAAGTCGTTAGCCCATTCCAGGTACTGCCGCGCGAACCCGTGCGTGCCGTGCAGAATGAGGACCGCAGGAAAAGGACCCGTTCCCGACGGTCGATCCGTGCCAGGCTGGCGACACCAGCGTGCCGACCATCAGGACCACCGCGACGAAGTGCAGTCTCAGCATGAGTACGTCGAAGGCCTGTACCAGCGATTCTACGCGCACGAACGCGAACCCCGAACCCACGAACCATCGAATCGTAAGCAACTACCAACTACTAACCGCCAACTACTAACCAGGCCGCGTGCTATACTGCGGAAGCTCTTTAACGCGGCCCTGAGAGACCGCGAAGAGGTGAACATGCCAGACACCAAGTCCGCGGTCGTCATGGACGCGGATCGCATCGCGCGCACCCTCACCCGCATCGCACACGAAATCGTCGAGCGCAACAAAGGCGTTGAAGACCTCGCGCTGGTCGGCGTGCGTACACGCGGCGTCTTCATCGCGCGCAGGCTCGCGCGCATATTGAAAGAGATCACCGGAGACGAGGTGCCGACCGGCGCGCTCGACATCACGCTCTATCGCGACGACCTGATGCGGCACGCGGTGGGGCCGCAGCCGGTCATCCGCCGCACGGAAATCCCGTTCTCCATCGACAACAAGAAGATTCTGCTCGTCGACGACGTGCTCTACACCGGGCGGACGACGAGAGCGGCGCTCGACGCGCTGATCGATTTCGGCCGGCCGAAGGGAATTCAGCTCATCGTGCTGGTCGATCGCGGTCACCGCGAGCTGCCGATCAAGGCGGATTACGTGGGAAAAAACCTGCCGACCAATCCCGAGGAAAGCGTCCAGGTACGGCTGCAGGAAACCGATGGCAACGACGAAGTGGTCCTGCAGCAGGAGGCGACAGTATGAGCCCGACAACGGTTCACGTCGATCAGCAGCCCGCGGCCACCGCGTTGCGCTCGAAGGACCTGCTCGGCATCGCCGACCTGACGCCCGACGAGATCAATCTGATTCTCGACACCGCGGATGTGATGAAAGAAGTCGGCTCGCGCCCGATCAAGAAAGTGCCGGCCTTGCGCGGCAAGACGGTGGTGAATCTCTTCTTCGAGCCGAGCACGCGCACGCGGACATCGTTCGAGATCGCGGAGAAGCGCCTCAGCGCCGACACGCTGAACATCGCCATCGCCACCTCGAGCGTCGTCAAGGGCGAGACGCTCGCCGACACCGCGCTGAACCTCGAGGCGATGCAGCCCGACATGATCGTGCTGCGCCACTCCTCGTCGGGCGCCTGTCACCTGCTGTCGCGCATCTGCCGCTCGGCCATCATCAACGCCGGCGACGGCATGCACGAGCACCCGACGCAGGCGCTGCTCGACGCGTTCACCATCCGCGAACGCAAGAAGCAGCTCAAGGGCCTGAAGGTCGCGATCATCGGCGACCTGCTGCACAGCCGCGTGCTGCGCTCGAACATCCTGCTGCTGACGAAGATGGGCGCGGACGTCTGGGTGTGCGGCCCGCCGACCATGATGCCGACCGACGTCCGGCGGTTCGGCGTCAGCGCGACGAGCAACGTCGAGCAGGCGGTCCGCGACGCGGACGTCATCATGATGCTGCGCATCCAGCTCGAACGGATGGAGGGCGCGTACTTCCCGTCGCTGCGCGAGTACTTCAACGTGTTCGGGATGACCGAGGCGCGCATGACGCTCGCCAAGCCCGACGTGATGATCATGCATCCGGGACCGATGAACCGCGGCGTCGAGATCGCCTCGGAGGTCGCGGATGGTCCCTACTCGGTGATTCTCGACCAGGTCGCCAACGGCGTCGCCGTGCGCATGGCGGTCCTGTACCTCCTCGCCGGCGGAGCGGAACATGAAGAGGCTGCTTAAGGGCGGACGCGTGGTCGATCCCGCCAACGGGATCGATGGCGTGCGCGACATCCTTATCGACGGCGAGCGCATCGCGCGCGTCGGTCTGAACCTGCCTTTTGACGCAGCCACCGTCGTCGAGATCGCCGACGGTCTCGTCATCTGCCCGGGATTCATCGACATGCACGTGCACCTGCGCGAGCCGGGGCAGGAGCACAAGGAGACGGTCGCGACGGGCACCGCATCCGCCGTCGCGGGCGGGTTCACGGCGGTCGCGTGCATGCCGAACACCAACCCGGTCAACGACGATGCGAACGTCACGACCTACATGCACCCGACGAAGACGGCCATCCTGCTGCGGCGCGCGCTCGAGTACGCGGCGATGTTCGGGATGCCGGTGATCGAGCACTGCGAGGATCCGTCCCTGAAGGGCGACGGCGTCGTGCACGAGGGCTACTGGGCCGCGTCGCTTGGCCTGCGCGGCATGCCCGGCGCCTGCGAAGCGCTCGGCGTCGAGCGCGGCGTGCTGCTGGCGGAGCTGACCGGATCCGCGTTCCACGTCGCGCACATGAGCGCGCGGGCGTCGCTGCGCGCGGTGCGCAGGGCGAAAGAGGCCGGTATCCGCGTGACGTGCGAGGTGGCGCCGCATCACTTCACGCTGACGGACGAGGCGCTCGCCGCGCCGATCGCGTATGACACGAACACGAAGATGAATCCGCCGCTGCGCGAGGCAGCCGATCGCGACGCCATGCTCGACGGCATCGCCGACGGCTCGGTCGATGCGATTGCCACCGATCACGCGCCGCATCACTACGACGAGAAAAAGGTCGAATACGACCGGGCGCCCTTCGGCATCGTCGGCCTCGAGACCGCGGTGCCGCTCTCGCTCGATCGGCTCGTGCATGCGGGACGCATCCGGCTGTCGCGGATGGTGGAGCTGCTCTCGGTGAACCCCGCGCGGATTCTCAACGTCCCGGGCGGGTCCCTCTCGGAAGGCGCGCCGGCGGACATCACGATCATCGCGCCTGATGTAAAGGTCAAGATCGACGCCGGCAAGCTCCGGTCGCGATCGAAGAACACGCCGTTCGATGGGTGGGAGCTGCGGGGCGGCGTCGCGGCGACCATCGTCGGGGGACGGCCGCTCTATGTCAACGCCGACACGAGGCTTGCACTATGACAGTTGCGGCGCGGACCCTTCGGGTCCGCGAAAACGTCATGACAACGAAGCAGGAAGAGATTCGTGAGAAGGCGCTGAAGGACCTGCAGCAGTTTCAGGTGCTGATGCTCGACGGCCACTTCGACTTCGGCAACGGCTACCACGGCCGCCTCTATCTCAATCCGCATCGGCTGTTCCGCTATCCGTCGACGATCTGGCGCTTCGCGCAGGATCTGATCGACGTGCTGCCCGCATCGGTGCTGGATCAGACGGAGGTCGTCGCTGGTCCTGCCACCGGCGGCGCGCTGCTCGCGCATACGGTCGCCGGCCTGCTCGACAGCCGCCGGCCGATCACGCGAACGCCGACGATGTTCGCGCCGTTCGTCGTCGATGCGTATCGCGGTCCCGGATTGAGCCGCTTCTACCGGCAGCAGATCGCCGGCAAGAACGTGCTGCTCGTCGACGACGTGCGCAACACCGGCCAGACGCTTGCGCGCTGCGCGACGATTGTGCGGTCGGCGGGCGGCAACGTCATCGCCACCGCCGAACTCTACGACCGTCTGGAAGCGACGTCAGATGCAGGCGCGCCGAACTTCGCGCTGGCGGAATACAAGGCGCCGGAGAACTACCCGGCGGATCGCTGTCCGCTCTGCAAGGCGGGCGTGGCCATCACCACGTTCTAACGTCCGGCAATCTGCTTGCAATGTCGTTGCGTTGCAGGAGATGCCATGACTTTGAACGTCGCTCCCTACCGCGTCGCGCTGCTCTCGACTCTGCTGTTTGGCGGCGCAGTGATGGCGGCCGGATGCGCCCGCAACGCGGATGCGCTCACGCCGCAGCAGCTGCAACAGCAGTACGGAATCACTGACGCGTACGCCGGTCAGGTGACGACGCCTGACGGCGCCATCGCGGCGACGCTCGTTCCGGTGACGCTGCCGGACGGACGCCGCGCTCAGCTGATCATTCCCGCGCAGGGTAACCAGCCACACACTGTGTACTACCAGGACGACCAGGGACTTCATCCGGTGGCGCTGCAGAGCAACGTCACGCGACAGCAGCTCGTGGCCCAGCAGTCGCCGGTCGTGGTCGAGCGACGGGCCGAGCCGGCGCACCGCGGGCGCCGGTCGTGGGAAAAGGAGCTCGTCATCATCGGCGGAGGCGCCGGCGCGGGCGCGGCGGTCGGCGCGCTCACCGGTGGCAAGAAAGGCGCGGGGATCGGCGCAGCGGCTGGCGGCGTCGGCGGGTTGATCTACGACCTTGCGACTCGAAAAAAATAACCGCCGTTCCCGTGTCAATTCGCTTGCGGGATGGGTGATGCGAGATCAATCCGCCACATCGGGCCATCCACGGCGAGCGGCGCTTCTGCTCGCAAGAAGGTTGGGACACCCGTGCTCATCCACAGGTGCGAGCGAGGCATTTGCTTTCTCACGGCGCTGGCGAGAATACCCTCGAGCCCCCCGATGTGCACATCAATCACGTAGTGCCGCGCCTGATGTGCCGCACCGCCAGCCAGGAGCGGCTCGAGGCCTGCGCTGCTAATCACCAGGTGCACCAGGCGTGGCTTCGGCGTCGCCGCGAGATAAGACACCGTCAGCGGCAAAGCCGCCAGCCTCGCGTTCTGGACGATGTTTGTCGTTAACCCGTTGCTGAGATCGGCGGGCAAGTCCATCGTCGTATCCTCAACCTGGTCGCGTCCGGCGCTGAGGTCACGACATACGACGCGACCTGTCGTCGCATCGATTGTGAAATCAAGGGGATGGGAGAATGACGGACCTGTCTGCACGTGACGATACGTCATGAGCCGCAGGCTCGCTGCATCCGTGAATACCGTCGTCTCATCGTCGAGCGAACCGTCGCTGAACCGGAAGGTGAGCCGCTTCGTGATCACGTTCGCACGCGTGACCTGCGTCTGTTCTCCTGTTGCGAGCAACCGTCCATCCATCGACCTCAGCGTCAGAAAACCGCGAGCCGTACTATCGCGGTAGCGCACCGGAACGGTATCCGCCGCAAGCGTCGCCGCGAGCAGAGACACGACAAGTGTGGTTGTCTTGAGAGCCGTGCTGGAGAGAAACGGGGACGCGTCGCTGTCCATTCGTCTACGTCATGGTCCAGCAAACCGCGAGCCTCCCTATTTGCGCGAGCCTCCCTCTTTGTACGGTGTGATTTGAACCGTCGGGTTGCGATATTCCCACTGCACGGCTGCATTGACGAACTGATGCGGATGCCGCGCCGCAAACTCGGGATCGGCGGCCACGACGGAATGGCTGGGAAGCTCGCCGTGGGCCTGCCGGAATCGCGCGAGGTATTCGGGGTAGACCTGCGTCCGTGTCGCGAAGTCCCGCACGTTGTTGTTGGCGAAGATCGCGAACCGACCCGCGATCGCAGCGACGACGATAGAGAGAATCGCGGCGCGGCTGGTCCGGCTGAAGCCGGACACTACCCGACGATCCAGCGCGATTACAGCTTCGGCAAGCAGCAGCGAAAAACCGATCGCTGGCTGATACAGATACCGTGAGGTGTTGCCCCAGTTGAACGAGACAAACGGCGCGAGCGCGAGCAGCATCCAGCAGGTGGCAAACCTGACGCGCGCGTTGCCGCGCACGACAAGCAACAAGAGGCCAACGACAATCACCGCGTAATTCAAAAGGTCCCGGCGCCCGACATAGAGGCCGACGATGTAGTTCAGGGCGTTGGTGACGATGTGGAAGCCGAAGGTGTAGTAGCCCTGCGAGACGACGTAGTTGCGGCTGTTGATCCACAGATCGAGTGCGAGATAGAGCGCCAGCGGGATCGCGTGCGGCACGAATGGTCGAATGAATTCCCGCCTTCCAACAATCAACCAATCGGCGAGCACCAGTACCGGGAAGAACACCACCGAGCTTTCGTGCGTGAGCAGCGCCAGCGCATCGATGTCCGACGGCTGCACCGCGAACAACAGCGCCGTCACGAACCCGAACACCCGATTCCCGCCGATTCGACTCGCCAGCGCGAACACGACGAGCACGACGCCAACGTGCAGCGCGATGCTTGCCGCGTGAAACAGCACCGGCGAGCCGCCGAGCAGCGGCGTCAGCACCGCGAAGTAGAGGTCGATGACGGGCCGGTAGAAATGGCTCATCGCCGCGAAGGCAACGAGCTGCGCCGGATGAAACGACCACGACGTCACCAGCCATTGAAAGTCGTCGTCGAAGAAATAGGCGGAGAGCGCGTTGTGATAGACAATGACGACCGCGATCACGAGGACCGCTACCGCGACGACATGAGTTTCCAGGACCTGTTTGGCCGACGTAAACCGCTGATTGGGGTAATCCATCTCCTGCCGCTGCCCGGCGCGCCACTGTACGACGGCGCCATGCAGAAGGTCTACGATCAGGCGCTCGCCGAGCTCGACGTCTTCAAGCGCCACTCGCTCGACTCGGTGATCGTCGAGAACTTCCGCGACATGCCGTACTTTCCGGGACGTGTTCCCGCCGAGACGGTCGCCGCGATGGCAGCAGTCTCACGCGAGATCGTGCGCGCGGCTGCGATGCCGGTCGGCATCAATGTGCTTCGCAGCGACGGCGAGGCGGCGATTGCCATTGCCGCCGCGTCAGGCGCGCATTACATCCGCGTCAACGTGCACATGGGCGCGGTCGTCGCCGACCAGGGCATCGTGCAGGGGAGCAGCCAGTGTTCGGTTCGCCTGCGAAGCGCGCTCAAATCGACCGCGTTGATCTTCGCCGATGTGGGTGTGAAGCACGCCGCGCCGCTGGCCGGCCGCAGCCTCGACATCGAGACGCGCGACCTCGCCGAGCGCGGGCTCGCCGATGCCATCATCGTCACCGGCGACCGTACCGGTGTCGAGACGAGCCTGCAGGATATCGAGGCCGTCCGCGCGGCCACGCCGCTGCCGCTGCTGATTGGCAGCGGCGCGACGCCCGAAAACATCGACCGGGTGCTGCCGAAGGTCCACGGCTTGATCGTCGGCAGCTATTTCAAAAAAGACGGCGCCGGCCATAATTTCGTCGAGCCGGCGCGCGTCGAGCGGTTCGCCCGCCGGTTCAATGAATTGAGAGGATGAGATGAAAAGTGTTGTTCTCGCGCTCATGCTGCTCATTGCCGCTTCGGCGTTCGCGCAGGACCGCCTGCCGCCGATTCCGGCCGACAAGCTGACCGATGCGCAGAAGAAGGCGTACGGCGAGTTCAAGGAGGAGCGAAAGCAGGACGTCTTCGGCCCGTTCGTCCCGCTCAGCCGCAGCCCGCAGCTGATGATCAACGCCGCCAAGATGGGCACCTACCTTCGCTTCGGCAACTCGCTGCCGCGCGACGTCAGCGAGTTCGCCATCCTCCTCGTCTCGCGCCGCTTCACGCAGCAGTACGAGTGGTATGTGCACGCGGCCGACGGCAAGACCGCGGGTCTGTCCGAGGCAATGATCCAAGCCGTCGCCGACGGCCGGCGGCCCGAGGGGATGAACGAGGGGATGGAAATCGTCTACGACTTCAGCAACGAGCTGAACGACTTCCACAGCGTCACCGATCGCACCTACCAGCGGATGGTTGCGAAATACGGCGAGCAGGGGATGATGGATCTGGTCGGACTCAATGGCTACTACTCACTCATTTCGATGGTGCTGAACGTTGGCCGAACGCCGCTCCCGCCGGGAAACCAGCCGGCCCTCAAGCCATTTCCAAAGTAGGCTCGAGGAGCTCTACCGCACCTTCGATCACCCCGACGCCGCATCCGATCCCGTCCAGATCGTCCGGCGCTACACGGCGCCGGACGATCGCGAGGTCGTCGGCTTCTGCGCATCGGCGCTCGCCTTTGGCCGGGTCGCCAGCGTGCTCAATTCGATTGAATCGCTCCTGGCGGCGATGGGGCCGCATCCGGCGGCATTCGTCCGCGCATTCGATCCGAAGCACGATCGCAAAACGATCGATCCGCTGGTCCACCGATGGATCCGCGGACGCGACCTCGTCGCGCTGATGCTCATCCTGCAGCGGATGCTGCGTGAAGCCGGAACGATCGAGCAGTTCTTCGTCGCCGGCGACGAACCCGCGGCGCCCGATATCAGCGCCGCGCTCGAATCGTTCTCCGCGCGCGCGATGCAGACGAACCTCCGCGCCGCCTACATCCGCATGCCTGAGCGCCCAGGCGTCTGCTATTTCTTTCCACGTCCTTCCGCCGGCAGCGCGTGCAAGCGGCTCAATCTCTTCCTGCGATGGATGGTGCGCCGCGACGCCATCGATCTCGGTACCTGGACACAAGTGTCCCCATCACGGCTCATCATTCCGCTCGATACGCACGTCATTCGCCTGGGACGCTGCCTGCGATTCACGCGATATTCCTCACCAAATTGGAAGATGGCGGCCGAAATCACCGCCTCATTGCGCTCGATGAACGCTGAGGATCCGGTCCGGTACGATTTTTCCCTCTGCCACGTGGGGATGATGAACGCCTGCGGATACGGACGAGCCCAGGGCGACCGTCAGTGCCCGCTTCGCGGAATTTGCCGTCCGAAACCGCGAGCTCGGAAATTAGGGACGGAACGAACATTGAAGGGGAACTGACGATCTACGGTTCAGTGGCTTCAAAATGCGTGTACGCATTACAAAAGCACTCGCGGGAAGTATTGACGGCATACAGCTGTCACGGCTGTCGCGGGGACAGGTCTACGACGTCAATACCCCGCTGGCCTGCTACCTCCTGACCGAAGGAATGGCTGAGCCCGCCGCGAATGACGATCCGACCGCGGTGCTGCCGGCCGAGAACCGGCTCTTCGAGCGACCGCTCGATTCGCGCGGCAAAGGGCTGATTCTTCCTCGTTCGCTGGCCGCGGACCGCACGCGCAAACGCAGCAGGAAAAAAAAGAAAAACGAAAGTTAAAGGGATCCATGAGAGACGTTGTCTTGGCGGTGGTGGTGTCGCTGCTTTCTTCCGCGCTGCCCGCTCTGGCGCAGCCGGGCGGCGGCGACGACAAGGAAGTCCGCATTGTCGGCTGCGTGCAGCTGGAAAACGATCACGCGAAGAATCCGAACGAGTTCGTGCTGACGATGGTGAAGCCCGAGGGCGGCAGGAAGGCGACCGCGTACGGGATCACGGGCGATCGCGCCAAGGAGCTGGGACGCCGGGTCGGTCAGCAGGTGGAAGTGATCGGCGTCATCGAAAGCGAAGGGACGCACGACGACCTGCCGCGGATCAAGATGAGCGCCTGGGTGCCTGTTAAGGACTCATGCACCCAGTAAATCCCAAAACCCAAATCCCAAACCCCAATTTCGTGTTCATTGGGATTTGGAGCTTGGGATTTGGGATTTGGGATTTTTTTGAAGTTCCCACAGCTTCATGAACTTCAGGCCGACTGACCACGCGTTCATCAGCGAGATGGTCAGTCCGGCCGTTCCGTCCAGAAACCCTCTCCTCAATACGTAGTTTCGCAGGAACGCAGCGGGCGGGTGAACCAGGATTTCGATCGGGCCCGTCCGGCGTCCGGCTTCGTACATCTGCTTCGCCGACAGCGTCGAATAGTGATTGATGCGCTTGATCTGATCGCGCAGGTCGGCGAACGAGTAGTGCTGCAGGTCGTTCTTCAGCTGGCCTGTCGGCCCATCCACGCTGACCGATTCGTGTACGTAGCGGCCGCGCCACCGCGCGAAGCGGCGATCGTAGAGCCGCGTCTGGTAGTCGGGATAGAAGTCGGTCGTGCGAATCCAGCGGCCGAGATGGAAGGTGACGCGCGGAACGCGGTAGCCGTGGTACGGCGGATCGCCGGCGAGGATCCCGCGAATCTCGTCCGCGAGCGCCGGCGGAATCCGCTCGTCGGCGTCGAGCGAAAAAATCCAATCGTGGGTTGCCTGCGCTGCGGCGAAGTTCTTCTGCTCGACGTAGCCGGTCCACGCGCGCGCCAGCACGCGCACGCCTTTGCCGCGCGCGATGTCGATCGTCCCGTCGCTGCTGCCTGAATCGACGACGAGAATTTCGTCGGCGAAGGAGGCGGAATCGATGGCCGCGGCGATATGCGCGGCCTCGTTCAGCGTGATGATCGTGACCGATAACTTCGGCACGAACGAATCTTACTGCGTGCCTCCTGTCGCTCCCGTTGCGCCGCCAGTCGTTCGCGTGGCCGCGGCAGCGCCCGTCGTCGCCGCCGTCGACGTTGCGGTGACGTTGGTGCCCGCGCCGGTGCCGACGTTGCCGGCGGTGACCGTTGCGACCGTCGTGGTGGACGATCCGGCCACCGGCGCCACCTGCACGGTCTCGAAATCGATCTGCGCGCGGTTGTAGGAGAGGATCGCGTTCAACTCGTCGTTGCGCGCCTGCGCGAGATCGCGCTGCGCCTGGAAGACGAGGAAGTTCGTCGACGTGCCGGCGGCGAGCTTCTTCTGCTCGGCGTCGAGCCGCTGTTCAGCCAGGTCGCGCGACGCGCGCGTGCTGTCCACGAGCTTCTGGCTGGTGGTGAGCTGCCGGGCGACGTTGCGCACCTGGGTCACCACCTGCAGCTCCGCGTTCTTCAGCTGCGTCTCCGCCTGCGTCGTCTGCAGCTGCGCCCGCGCGAGGTTCGCCTCCTGCTGACTATGCCCGAGCGGATAGCTGATGTTCAGCCCGAGCGTCCAGTTCGGGTACTGGTTGCCGAACAGATCCCCGAGCACTGACGCGAAGTTGCGCGGTGTACCGGTGGGTACGACCACGGGAATGCCAAAGCTGTTGGTGCGCGCGACCGGAGTGCCGCCGAGGCCGGTGAGGCCGTAGTCAAAGGTGGCGGTGACGTCGGGCAGCGCCTGATTGCGGAAGTACTTGATGTTGATGTCGGCGGACTCGAGCGACTTGCGTGCCTGCAGCAGGTCCGTGCGCATCTGCAGCGCGTTGCGCACCGCGCGATCCACATCGACGATGCCCGGTTGAAACGCCGGCAGCTCCGTGGGAACGATGCGCGTCGTCCAGAAATCGGGCGCCGAGGGGTTGAACACCAGCGTGCGCAGGTTGTCCTCCGCGGTTTCGATCTGGGCCTGGGCGACGATCACCGACTCCTGGCGCGCGGCGACCTCCGCCTGCGCCTCGACGGCGTCGATGGGAGGCGTCGTGCCGATTTGAATGCGCGAGTTGGTTTCCCGCAGCGACTCGTTGGCGAGGTCGAGGGACTGCTGCTGCACCGCAAGCGAGGCGTTCGCGTAGGCGAGGTCGAAATAGGCATTGCGCACCGCGCGCGTCGTGGTCGCAATCGTCTGCTGCAGCTGGAAGTCGGCGCTCTCGCGATCCTTCTCGCTGAGGATGACCTGCTGCCGCAGGTTGTCGATGGCAAAGTTGCGCAGCAGCGGCTGGCGGATGTCGATCGACAGCGATGACTGGAGCTGCGGCGAGAAGCTCGAGAAGACGTTCGTCGTCGTCGATCGCACGCTGTCCCAGCCGACGCTGTAGCTGCCGCCCCACGGCGTCTGCTGAACCACGCCGACGTTGCTCAGCATGCGGCCGTTGGTCGTCTTGCTCTGACCGCTGGTGGCGCCCGAGAGGAACCCGCTGTTCGGCGTCGCGGTGCTCGCACCCTGGACCACCGTCGTGAAGTTCGGCGTCCACGCGGACCGCGCGAGCGC
>QHWQ01000109.1:14934-30911 GCA_003222635.1 Acidobacteriota bacterium
CGCCGCCGGGGCGATGCCGATCGCGGCAAGGGCGATCGTCAGCACGGCGGTCTGAATCGATGTCATACGCATAGCCTCATGTTCACTTTCTCGCTCGTGGCAGATTGATGAACGTATGATGACATTGTGACTACGGATTCGGTGCTCGATCGGTTTCGGCGCGTCGGCGCGCTGCTCGAGGGACACTTCAGGTTGACGTCGGGGCTGCACAGTCCCGGGTATCTGCAGTGCGCGCTGGTACTCCAGCATCCGGCCGAAGCGGAAGCGTGCGGCGTCGCCCTCGCCGGCCGCGTCCGCTCGCTGGCGCCCGATGTCGTCCTCTCGCCGGCGCTTGGCGGCATCGTCATCGGACAGGAGGTGGGGCGGGCGCTCGGGGTGCGCGCGATTTTCGCGGAGCGGCAGGACGGCAAGCTGACGCTGCGCCGCGGGTTTGCGCTCGAGCCCGGCGAGAAGGTGCTCGTCGTCGAGGACGTGGTGACGACGGGCGGATCCACGCAGGAGACGATCGATGTCGCGCGCGCGGCGGGTGCGAGAGTGGTCGGCGCGGCCGCGATCATCGATCGCAGCGGCGGCACGCAGCGCATCGACGTGCCGTTTCACGCGCTGGCGACAGTCGCGCTGCCGGCCTACGAAGCGGATGCATGTCCGCTCTGCGCGGAGGGCACGCCGGTGGTGAAGCCTGGCTCGCGTACTTAAGCTCACGATCGCCTACGACGGCACGCGGTTCGTCGGCTGGCAGCGCCAGGCGGAGGGCGAATCGATTCAGGGTCTTCTCGAGGACGCGCTCGCGAAGTTCGAGGGCGCATCCGTGACGGTTCACGGCGCCGGCCGCACGGATGCCGGCGTTCACGCGCTCGGCCAGGTGGCGAGCGTCACGGTCAACTGCACGCATCCCGTCGAGACGCTCGTGCGCGCGCTCAATGCGCAGCTGCCAGAGGACATCAGGGTGCTCGATGTCGTCGAGGCGCCCGCCGACTTCCACGCCCGTTTCAGCGCACGGTCGAAGACCTATCGCTACCAGCTGCGCGCGGGAGCTGTCGGCGACCCGTTTACGCGCGCGTATGCGTGGCAGATGGCGGAAGCGCTGAACGTCGGCGCGATGCGTGAGGCCGCGGCGGCGCTGGTCGGCCAGCACGACTTCGCCGCATTTCAGAGCGCTGGCACCGAAACCAGCAGCACCGTTCGCACAATCTACAGGTCCGAACTGTCCGAGAGCGGCGCGGACCCTGCGGGTCCGCGAAACCTGATCACGTACGAGGTCACGGGCGACGGTTTCCTCCGCCACATGGTCCGCGCGATTGTGGGGACGCTCGTCGAGATCGGCCGCGGGTGGAGGGAGGCGGGGTCGATGGCGCAGCTGCTCGATGGCGGCACGCGTGCGCAGGCGGGCGCCACCGCCCCGCCGCGCGGCTTGTTCCTCGTGCGCCTCGACTATGATGGATAGTCGCCGTGAGTAGCGAAGAACTTCTCGCGTGGATTCCGGCCGGCCACCCGGATGCAATGCTCGTCCGGCAGGTCAACTTCGAACGGATGCCGGAGCACATCGCCATCATCATGGACGGCAACGGCCGCTGGGCTGCGCAGCGCCATCTGCCGCGCGTCGAGGGGCATCGCGCCGGCATCGACGCGGTGCGCGACACGGTCGAGACGGCGGCGCGCCTCGGCATCAAGGTCCTGACGCTCTACGCATTCTCGATCGAGAACTGGAAGCGGCCCGCCGCGGAGATCAGCACGCTGATGATGCTGCTGAAGCGGTATCTGCGATCCGAGTTGAAGACGCTGCTCACCAACGACATCAGGTTCCGCGTCATCGGCCGCATGGACGATCTGGCGGACGACATCCAGGACGAGCTTCGCGCCGCGATGAATCGGACGGCCGACGACACCGGCATGCTCTTCAACATCGCGCTCAACTACGGCGGCCGCGCGGAGATCGTCGATGCCGCCCGCCTCGCGATTGAGGCGGGCATCCGCCCGGACGATCTCGACGAGCAGAAGTTCTCGAGCTTCCTCTACACCGCGGGGCAGCCGGATCCAGATCTGCTGATTCGGACGAGCGGCGAGATGCGCGTCAGCAACTACCTGCTCTGGCAGATCGCCTACGCCGAGATCTACGTCACCGAGACGCTCTGGCCCGACTTCCGCCGCCGCCACCTGCTCGAGGCGGTCCTTGCGTATCAGAAGCGCGAGCGGCGGTACGGTGGGATCAACATCGCTCGCGCCAAATGACGCGCGTAATCAGCGGCGTCATCATCGCCGCCGTTGCGCTTGCCGCGATCCTCTTTCTTCCCTTCATCGGCCTGCGCGTGCTCGCGTCGCTCGTCGCGGGGTTCGCCGCCGACGAGTACGTCCGGATCACGCATCCGGAGGCCGCCCGCCGGCTCGAAGGCCTCGTGGTGATCGCCGTCGTCATCTACACCTGCTGGTGGGCCGCCGTTCCCGCACCGCTCAGCCTCGTGCTGCTCTCGATCGTCGTCATCCTGTGGCTCGCGTTCGCCGTGCTTCGGCAATCGCAGACGATTCAGCAGGCCGCGGTGGATGTCGTCGCGCCGATCTACATCGGGGCGCCGCTCGGCATGCTCGTCGCGCTGCAGAACCTCTCCGGTCCCAAAGCGACACTGCTGCTCATTGCGACCATCGTCGTCAGCGATACGGCGCAGTACTACACCGGCCGCGCGTTCGGGCGCCGTCCGCTGGCGCCAACGATCAGCCCGAAGAAGACCGTTGAGGGCGCGATCGGCGGTGTGATGTTCGGCGCGTTGTTCATGGCGATCGCGATCACGTTTGTATTCCCCGCCACACCGATCGTCGTACGTGTGCTGCTCGGCCTCGTCATCGTGTTCCTGGGGATCATCGGCGACCTGTTCGAATCGCGGCTGAAGCGCGTGGCCGGGCTGAAGGACAGCTCCGCGCTGATTCCCGGCCATGGCGGCGTGCTCGATCGCATCGACGCGCTGCTGTTTGCCATTCCCATGTTCTACTTCATGGTGCTGCAGGGACGCGTGGCGTGAAGCGCCTTGCGATTCTCGGGTCGACGGGATCGATCGGACAGAGCGCGCTGGCGGTCGTTGACGCGCATGCAGATCGCCTGCGCGTGGCCGCACTTGCGGCGGGCGATAACGCGGCGCTGCTCGCCGCGCAGGTGGCGCGCTACTGTCCCGAAATCGTCGCCATGGCCACCGCCGACGGCGCGGATCGCCTCAAGGCCGCGTGCGGGTCTCAGACGGTAAACGTCGTCAGCGGTCCCGAAGGGCTCATCGCCGTCGCGACGCACCTCGCTGTTGACATCGTCATCTGCGCTTCGTCTGGAACCGCCGGTCTCGAAGCCGTCCTCGCGGCGATCGAACACGGCAAGACCGTTGCGCTCGCGAACAAGGAAGTACTCGTGATGGCGGGCGAGCTCGTCACCGGGGCGGCGCGCCGCCACGGTGTATCCATCCTGCCGGTTGACAGCGAACACAACGCCATTCACCAGTGCCTGCACGGCCGCGATCGCGCCGAAATCAAGCGGCTGATTCTCACCGCGTCGGGCGGGCCCTTCCGCGAGTTCAGCGCCGACGCGCTCGACAGCGTGGATGCCGCCGCGGCGCTGCAGCATCCGACCTGGCGCATGGGGCGCAAGATCACGATCGATTCCGCGACCCTGATGAACAAGGGGCTCGAGGTGATCGAGGCGCACTGGCTGTTCGGCGTGACGGCGGATCAAATCGACGTCGTCATCCACCCGCAGTCGATCGTGCACTCGCTCGTGGAGCTGATTGACGGCTCGATCATCGCGCAGCTTGGCATCGCGGACATGCGCCTGCCGATTCAGTACGCCTGCTCGTACCCGGAACGATGGGATGCGCGCACGCTGCCAACGCTCGATTTGCTCCGTGCGGGCCGGCTGGATTTTCACGCGCCTGCACGCGACCGTTTCCCCTGTCTCGATCTCGCCTATCGCGCGTTGCGAACGGGCGGCACCCTGCCGGTCGTCTTGAATGCGGCCAACGAAGTAGCGGTCGAGCATTTCCTCGACGGAAAGCTCGGCTTTACAGCCATCCCGCGCGTGATCGAAGAAACGATGAATGCGCACCACGTGGAAAATGTGACAACCCTCGACGTGGTACGGCGCGTGGATCAGTGGTCCCAGGAGTGCGCCCGGCACACAGCCCAGGCGCTAGAATTGAACGCGTGACGACAATCCTGGCGTTTCTGTTCGTGCTCGGGGTGCTCGTTTTTGTACACGAGCTCGGACATTTTGTCGCGGCCCGGCGCATCGGCGTCCGCGTGCTTACCTTTTCGCTCGGCTTCGGCCCGAAGCTGATCTCCACCAAGCGCGGCGACACCGAATACGCCATCAGCGCGATTCCCCTCGGCGGCTACGTGAAGATGGCCGGCGAGAGCGTGGACGATCCGCGCAGCGGCGCGCCAGACGAGTTCCTGTCGAAGACGAAATGGCAGCGGTTCCAGGTGCTCATCATGGGTCCCGTGATGAACATCGTGCTCGCCGTCGTCGTGATGGCCATCGTGCTGGCGCAGGGCGCCGAGGTGCCCGCGTTCCACGATGCGCCGCCGGTCATCGGCTCCGTGAAGGCCGGTTCACCGGCGCAACGAGCGGGACTGCGTCACGGCGATCTCGTCCTCACGGTTGACGAGACCCCGGTCGCGACGTGGGACAAGTTCGACATCGAAATCGGCACGAAACCGAATCGCGACATCGATCTGACGTTCCTGCGCGACGGCACGACGCAGTCGACGACGCTGCATTCGTCGGCGGAAGGAAAGTACGAAGTCGGCGACATCGGCGTGTTCCCGAATGCCGTTCCGATCGTCGCGTCCCTGATCAAAGGCGACATCGCCGAGAAGGCAGGCCTCAAACCCGGCGACCTGCTGCTCGCCGTCAACGGCGAACCGATGACGCAGCCGACGCAGCTCACCGAAGCGATTTCGAAGAGCCCGGGCAAGCAGACCGACATCCTCGTCAAGCGCAACGGCGAGGAGATGCACATCACCGTGGTGCCGGAGAAGCGCGGCGATCGCGGGATGATCGGCATCTACTTCGGCCAGCAGACGAAGTCGTTCAAGCCGGGACCGCTCGAGGCGATACAGCTGAGCATTCAGCGTAACGTCGAGTTCGGCGGATTGATCTTCAAGACGCTCGGCGGCCTGTTCGTCGGCACCACGTCGCCTCGACAGCTCATGGGGCCGGTGGCGATTGCTCAGCTGTCCGGTGAATCGGCCGCTGCCGGCTGGATTGCGCTCTTCACGCTGATGGCGTCGATCAGCCTCAACCTCGGCCTGCTCAACCTGATGCCGATCCCTGTCCTCGACGGAGGGCACATCCTCATCATGGCGCTCGAAGGGATCGCCCGGCGCGACTTCAGCGCGCAGGTAAAGGAAAAGATGCTATTGGCCGGGTTTGTGCTCATTCTCCTTCTCATGGTCACGGTGATCTACAACGACCTCACGCGTATCAGCTGGATAGAGCGGCTGATGCCGTGGAGAAATTAGCGGTCGGGCCGCCTGAAGGCGGCACGCTACCGTCGAGAGAGCAGGAGGCATCAGACATGGTTCGCATTCAACGGATCGCCATCGCGGCGATCGTAGCGGCTGCGCTCGCGGCGCCAGTCGCCGCTCAGCAGAACTATTCGCAGGTCGGTCAGGCCGACATCCAGCGCCTGCAGGACAGCCTGTCGCAGGCCGGCTCCGAGGTCCAGCAGCTGAGGGCGCGCGATGCGTCCCGTGCGACGCAGCTGCAGATGCAGCTCGATGATCTCCGCGACGAGGTGATCTACCTGAAGGTGAAGTTGCGCAAGGAAGGATCGCTGCAGCGTACCGAGTATGCCGGCGTGCGCGATCGGCTGGACGACCTGCGCTCGCAGGCGACGAGCGCCTCGACGACGACGTACTCGCCGGCGACGAGCAGCAACCAGACGAGCAGCGGCACGACGACCAATCGTCCGGCGCAGCAGTCGGCGGCGCCGCGCAGCAACGCCCCGACGGCGACGTCCGGCACGGGCGTCGAAGTGCCCTCGGGCACCGAGGTCGACGTGCGCCTGACCAACGCGCTGAACTCCGGCACGGTGAAGGTCGAGGACCGGTTCGAAGGCACGACGCTCGTCGATGTGAACGTCAACGGGCGCACGGCCATCCCGGCGGGTTCGGTGCTGCGCGGCATCGTCAGCTCGGTGGAGCCGGCGACTCGGACGAACCGCACGGCGAAGATGACGGTCAGCTTCGATCAGGTCACCGTGAACGGACGTAACTATCCGATTCGCGGCACGGTCACGCAGGCGATCCAGGGCGAAGGCATCAAGGGTGAGACCGGCCGCATCGCCACGGGTGCGGGCGCCGGCGCGATTCTTGGCGGCATCCTCGGCGGCGTGAAGGGCGCGGTCCTCGGCGCGGTCATCGGCGGCGGCGGCATCACCGCGGCCACTGAAGGCAAGGAAATCGATCTGCCGCAGGGAACCGTGCTGCGCGTCAGGCTCGATTCGCCGGTGTCGGTCCAGACGACGCGATAACCACGAAGGCCTTCGGCAAGCACGAAGCACACGAAGTCATCAAGTTTCTTCGTGAGCTTCGTGCTTTGTCGCGTACGCGACCTTCGTGGTTATTTCTCGTTGGCAAGCCGGCCGGCAATCAATGCGGCATGGCTGGCTGGATCCTGATGAATCGCGTTCTTGTTGAACGTCTCTGATTTCCCCAGCGGAATACTCAAATTCTTCCACTGCTCGCGGCGGAACATCTTCGCTAAGAATACGAGCTGTCCGACGTGATAGCAGATGTGCGCGAGTGATCGATGCAGCGCGTCGTGCACGGCGAATGACTGCCCGCGGATTGTGATCGTCCGCTGCAGATGCTCATCGGTCAGCGGCTCCAGCGCGCCGAAGAGCGTGTCCCAGCCGCCGTTCCACTTCGCGAACAGCTCGTCCCGCGTCACGGTGCGCCCGGTGAATTCCTCGTCCCGCTGCCGCCATGGCTTCTCGCCGTCGGCGGTGAGGAAATCGGTGAAGCGCGATCGCAAGTTGCCGCCGATGTGCCAGACGAGGATGGCGGCCGAATTCGTCCCGTGCTGCGGATCGCCGATGTCCAGTTCCTCGTCTTTGAGCTGCGCGAGCGCGGCGTCGCCGAGCGCCTTGTAACGGCGAAACTCGCCAACGATGGATGAAACCACGGAGGGCACGGAAACGAATTAAACCACGAAGAACATGAAGGACGCGAAGGAATCTCGGTCCAACGGCATCGGCCATTTTGTGCTGGACGGCTCGGCGAACGTCTGCCAAGCGTACCTTACCGGACCACGAAAGCCGTGAAGGCGGTTCTTCGCGTCCTTCGTGCACTTCGTGGTTTCAAATCGCCCGCGCGACTTCCTTCATCGCTCCCTTCGCTGCCTCGATTGTCTTTTTCACATCGCGATCGGTGTGCGCCGCCGAGAGAAACCACGCTTCGAACTGCGACGGCGGCGGATAGATGCCGCGATTGAGCATGCCGCGGAAGAACGTCGCGTAGGCGGACGTATTCGATGCGAGCGCGGACGTATAGTCGCGCACTGGAGACGCGGTGAAGAACGGCGTGAGCACCGACCCGAAGGCGTTGACCTGCAGCGGCACGTTTGCCGCGCGCGCGGCGTCGGCAAGTCCGCCGGCGAGGATCGTCGCGCGGCGCGCCATGTCTTTGTAGAGCTTCGGCGAGAGGCGTTCGAGCGCCCAGATGCCGGCGGTCATGGCAATCGGGTTGCCGGAGAGCGTCCCTGCCTGATAGACCGGTCCTGCAGGCGCAACCATCTCCATGATGTTCGCGCGGCCGCCGTAGGCACCGACGGGCAGCCCGCCGCCGATGATCTTGCCCAGGCACGTCATGTCCGGCGTGATGCCGAACAGCCGCTGCGCGCCGCCTGCGGATGCGCGGAACCCGGAGATCACCTCATCGAAGATCAGCACGCTGCCGTGGCGCGTGCAGAGATCGCGCAAGCCGTCGAGAAATCCCTCCGCGGGGGACACCACGCCCATGTTGCCGGCGATCGGCTCGACGATCACCGCGGCAACCTTTCCCGGATGCGCGTCGAAGAGCGCGACGACCGACTCGATATCGTTGTAGCGCGCGTTCAACGTATCCGCCGCCACTGCCGCCGGCACGCCCGGGCTCGTCGGAATGCCAAGCGTCGTTGCCCCCGATCCCGCTTTCACGAGGAAGGCGTCGCCGTGCCCGTGATAGCACCCCTCGAATTTGACGATGCGATCGCGTCCGGTGAACGCTCTCGCCACGCGCACCGCGCTCATCGTCGCCTCGGTCCCGGAGCTGACGAAGCGGACGCGTTCCATCGATGGCACGAGTCGCCGCACGAGCTCGCCGAGGCGGTTTTCGAGCGGGCTCGGCGCACCGAAGCTGGTGCCGCGCCTGGCGGTCGCGTTGATCGCCTTGATCAAGCCGCCTGGCGCGTGACCGTGAATGAGCGGCCCCCACGACATCACGTAGTCGACGTAGCGGTTGCCGTCCGCGTCCTCGAGGGTCGAACCCGAGGCTTTTGTGACAAAAAGCGGCGTCGCGCCGACGGATTTGAAGGCGCGCACGGGACTGTCCACGCCGCCGGGCAGGATCGCCGAGGCCTGGGCAAAGAGCTTCCGGGATTTCGTCGGCTGCTTCATTGGTGTATAAGGAGTCGCAATTAGCTCACGATTCTACGTTGTCGAGGAGGAATGACCGTGAGACACGTGGGTATCGCGTTGATCGTCGTAGGGGCGCTCGCGATGACGCTGTTGGCACAAGGCCAGGCGCCGAGTCAGCAATCCGAGCAGCAACGCCTGCCGGCACGGCTTTCCGGAGAATTCACTCCGCTCGCCAAGCCCGACATCGCCAACGGCCCCGTGCCGCGCATGCCCGACGGCCATCCGGATCTCTCCGGTCCGTGGGTCGGCGGCGGCTCCAACAATGACATCGAGAAGGACGGCGGCTTGAAGGCCGGAGAGCTGCCGCTGCTGCCGTGGGCGAAGGCGCTGCGGGAAACGCGGAAGGAAGAAGACGAGCCGTATCTCTACTGCACGCCGATGAGCGTGCCTCGCGTCAACCCGTATCCGTGGCGATTCGTGCAATCGGTCACGGCGAACGGCCTGGGCACGATCTATGTGCTCCACGAGAACGGCGACGCCGGCGGCGTTCGGAAGATCTTCATGGACGGGCGGAAGCATCCGCCCGCCGACGAGCTGCTCCCGACGTGGTGGGGCCATTCGATCGGGCGTTGGGAAGGCGACACGCTTGTCATCGATACCGTCGGCTACAACGACAAGTTCTGGTTCGACAGCCGCGGCACGCCGCACACCACGCAGCTGCACACGATCGAGCGTTGGACGCGGACGAACTACGGCACGATGATCAACGAGTTCACGCTCGACGATCCTGGGGCGCTGGAGCATCCCGTGCAGCTGAAGTTCACGGCGCATGCGCAGCCTCCCGGCTCGGAGCTGATGGAGTTCATCTGCACCGAGAACAATCAGTACGGCGTCGCCGCCGACATTCCGAACATCTATCGCGACAAGGGCTACGGCCTCGAAGTCGAGCCGCCGGCGCCGAAAAAGTAGGAGACTGCGATGAAAACGACTGTCGGTCTGCTGGTGGGTTTCGTCGCGTTCGTCCTTGGCGCGCCGGCCTTCGCGCATCACTCGTTCGCCGTGGAGTACGACAAGGAGAAGCCGGTTGAAGGCACCGGCGTGATTTCGAAAGTCGAGTGGACGAACCCGCACATGCGCGTCTACGTCGACTGCACCGACGAGAAGGGTGTCGTCACGACCTGGAACCTGGAGCTCGGGAGCCCGAACAGCGTGATTCGACGCGGATGGAAGCCGTCGGATCTGAAACAGGGCGCGAAAATTTCGTTCAAGGGATATGGCGGGCGGAAGGTGCTGACGAGAGCCGCGGCGGATGTCCTGACGCTTGCCGACGGCCGCTCGTTCGCCGGCGCATCGGGCGCTCCCGATGGAACACCGGAACAATACGGCGTCGGCGCGGGTGTGCCGATTCCGTAACGTTCGATCAGCCGGCCAGGATCCGCGCGGCGTCGCGCGCGTAATACGTGATGATGATGTCGGCGCCGGCCCGCTTGATCGCCGTCAGCGTCTCGAGCATGCCGCGCCGCTCGTCGATCCAGCCCTTCGCCGCCGCCAGCTTCAGCATCGCGTACTCGCCGCTGACGTGATACGCCGCCGTCGGCTGATTGAACTGCCGCTTCACGCGCGAAATCACATCCAGGTAGTGCAGCGCGGGCTTGACCATGATGATGTCCGCGCCTTCCTCGAGGTCCGCCTCCACCTCGCGCAGCGCCTCTTCGACATTCGCCGGATCCATCTGATGGCTGCGCCGATCGCCGAACTGCGGCGCTGAGTCGGCCGCATCCCGGAACGGACCGTAGAACGCGGAGCAGTACTTCGCCGCGTAGGACATGATGGCGATGCGATCGAGGCCGCGCTCGTCGAGCAGCGTGCGGATGGCTGCGACGCGGCCGTCCATCATGTCCGACGGCGCGACGATGTCGGCGCCGGCGACGGCATGAGAGAGCGCCGCATCGGCGACATGCGCGACGGTCACGTCGTTGAGAATCTCGTCGCCCTCGACGATGCCGCAGTGGCCGTGCGAGGTGTATTCGCAGAGGCAGACGTCGGTGATGACGCGCCGCCGCCGCTTCCTTGACGGCTTCGTCGACCGACAGGTTGAAGACGCCCGGCATGGAGCTGACCTCGCGCCGTACGCCACGGCCTTCGCAGACGAAGAGCGGCAGGACGAAGCAGTCGGGCGTCAGCCGCGTCTCGCGCACGAGGCTGCGGATCGCCTCGCTGCGGCGCAGGCGCCGCGGCCGTCGAGTGAGCGCGAGTCGGGCGGTGGAAGTCTGAACGGCCATCTGAATTACTCCCTGAAGATGCGCGCGAGCGGCAGATCGAGTCCCGGCATCAGCGTCGTCGTAAGCACGTCGCCCGCTTCGCGCGATAGCTCGATCGGACGACTGAAACCCTCGCCGCCCTGTCTGTAAGCACGAATCACATCGATATCCGGATCGACGAACCAGTACTCCGAGACGCCGGAGCGACCATATAGATTTCGCTCGATCGTTTCGTCGCGCTTCCGCGTGCCCGGTGATCCGATCTCAATCACCAGATCCGGAGCGCCCTGCACATTCGGCGCGGTCAACGCGTTGGAGCGTTCGTTCGAGACATACAGGAGATCCGGTTCGACGACGTCGTACTTCGAGAACACGACATCAAACGGGGCGTAGAAAGGACGCCCGAGCGGATGCGTCTCGAGCCACCCGCCGATGATCATCGGGTCGTAGGTGAGCTTCAGACCGGAACCGGCCGGCTTCACGTGATCGCTCCCGGACATCGGCTCATTGTAGCCGTGACCCGAGCACGCGACGTGCCGGGGTCGAACGCCGGATTTGCATGGAAAGCGAGAGCAGCGCCCGCGAGGCGCCCGATCGGTTCGCGCGATTCCAGCGCGCAGCCTGAAGTGTCGTCCGACAGTTCGTCCCCGACCAGGCCCGCTTGCACCTGCGGCGTCGACGGCGAGCTAGAATGGCCCGCGCCGGGACGCGCCCGGCGGGAGGTCATATCTTTATGAAACGTGTTCTCGTACTCGCTTTGATCCTCGGCGCCGTCTCGGCCGCGGTGCTGACCGCGCAAACCAAGCCAGCCGCCGGCGACGATGCGGTGATGCAGGCCGATCACGCGCTCGTCAATGCCCTCGAGAAGGGCGATATCGCCGCCATCAACAAGCTTCTCGATCCGGACTTCAGCTGGATCGATACCGACGGAATCATGTGGGCGCGCGAAGATGCGCTCAGGCTGGAAGCTGCTGCACACCAACGAAATCGCCGCGCGGCCCGCGCAGCCCGGCGAGAACGGCGTGCGGCCCGACTTCGACGTGCCGTGCCTCAACCCGTGCAAGGAAGTGCCCTACAAGCCGATCTCGGCGAGCGAGAAGGCCGCACTCGAGAACTGGCAGGACCAGGAATCTGGCAACGGCCATCACGATATGCACATGGGCGATCAGGAGGTCACGATCGGCTCGAACACGATGAACCCGCGGAAGTCAGCGACCGCACCCGGACCGACGCCCGTCAACCGGCAGCCCGGCCGTCCGGTCATCGGCACCGCGCCGGTCCTTTACGCGCGGACGTGGGATTTCGGTGACGCGGTGGTTGCGGTGATGCTGCAGCCGACGTGGGGCGGCAAGGCGTACTGGTCGAGCCGCGTGTTCGCCAATCACGGCAACGGCTTCTGGAAGATGGAAGAGAGCTATCACACGACGATCCAGGCCGCGCCCTTGATGACCGCAGTGCCATCAAAAGCGAAGAGCACTAACTGACGCCGCGCGCCTTGAATTCCGCCGATTGCCCGGCGTAGTGGGCGGCAATCGCCTCCACGAGCGCGGGAACGGTATAGGTCTTCGGCTGAATCGTGACGGGGATGCCAAGCTGTCTCGCGGCGTCCGCCGTCACGGGACCGATGGTCGCGACGACCGTGTTCTTGAGCAGGTCCGCGACCTGATCGGCGCCATGGATCTTCGCGAAGTTGCGAATCGCCGACGGACTGGTGAACGTCGCGACGTCGATCTTGCCGTCCAGCAGCATGCCGTACACGTCGGGGTCGCCCTCGCGCTGCGCGTCCTCGAGGATCGTGCGGTAGGCGATCACTTCGGTCACAACCGCGCCCGCCTCGCGAAGGCCTTCGGCAATCACCTCGCGTCCGATGTCGGCGCGCGGCAGCAGCACGCGCACGCCCTTCATCGGGCCAAGTGCGAGCAGCGCCGAGACGACCGCGTCCCCTCGGAATTCGTGTGGAATCTGAACGCATCGACGGCGTTGGCGCTCGTGAAGATGATCCAGTCGAATTCTTCCGGCGCCGCGGCCGCCTGCAGCAGCGGATCGGGATCCTCGGGCGGCGCCATGCGGATCATCGGCGCTTCGATCGATTCGGCGCCGAGCAGCGTGAGCCGATCGACGAGCTCCGGCGCCTGCTCGCGTGGACGCGTGACGAGGATGCGCTTGCCGAACAGCGGCCGCGAGTCGTACCAGCGCAGGTGCTCTCGAAAACCCGCGACGCGTCCAGCCACCAGGACGCCCGGCTGCCGCCGTCTCGAGTGCTCGCGCATCGCGGCGAGCAGCTCGCCCATCGTCCCCGAGAGCGTCTCCTGGCTCGGCAGCGTGCCGTTGTAGATGATTGCGGCCTGAGCGTCGGCGGGCCAGCCGTTGTCGATGAGCGACTCGAGCACCTGCGGCAGCAGCTGCGCGCTGGCGTAGCAGACGATCGTCCCTTCGAGCCGCGCGACGCTCTTCCAGTCGATGTTCGGCGAGGTGCGGCTCTCGTCCTCGAAGCCGCGCACGAGCGTGATCGTGTCGCCGCCGCCTGGATAGCTCACCGGCACGCCTGCATACGCCGGCGTTGCCAGGCCCGCCACCAGGCCGGGCACCACTTCGTACGGAATGCCGTGCTCGTGCAGGAAGAGCGCTTCGGCGCCGCCCGGTTCGAACACGAACGGATCGCCGAACTTGAGCCGGGCGACCAGCTTGTCCTCCCGCGCCTTCTCGACGAGCAGATAGCCGATCGCATCCTGCGCCATCGTCTGCGATGCAGACGCGCCGACGTCGATCAGCTCCGCGCCCTGCCGCGCGTACTTCAGCAGCCGCGCCGGGACGAGCTCGTCGTAGACGACGACGTCCGCGGCGCGGAGATGGTTGAGGCCATGAACGGTGATCAGGCCTGGATCGCCGGGGCCGGCGCCAATCAGGTAGACGGCGGGATGTCTCACGGCTGAATGCCTTCGACCGCTGCGTGTACCCGCTGGACCTCGGCGAGGATCTGCTCGGCGCCCTGCGAGCGCAGGTCCTCGGCTGCGGCGATGCCCAGCTGGTGTGGTTCGGTCATGGGTCCGCGCGATTCTGCGCGAATCGCCCTCGCCCCGTCCAGCGAAAGTACGACGGTGGTCAGCGAGATGTCGCCGCCCGCCACCTCGGCATGTGCGCCGATCGGCATCTGGCAGCCGCCGCCCAGGCTCGTCACCACCGCGCGCTCGGCTTCCAGCGCCGCTCGCGACGGCTCATCGTCGATCGCGGCCACGGCGCCGGCGACGCGCCGATCGGCCGAGCGGATTTCGACCGCGATAATGCCCTGGCCCGGCGCGGGAACGCATGCGGCCGGCGGCAGCAGGGTGGAGATCCGCGCGCGCTGCTCGAGGCGAATCAATCCCGCCGAGGCGAGGACGAGCGCGTCGTAGTGCCCATCGTCGAGCTTGCGGAGGCGCGTGCCGAGGTTGCCGCGAATCGGCAGGAACGTCGCCCCGGGGAAAAGCCGTGACAGCTGCGCGGTGCGCCGCACGCTGCTCGTGCCGATGCGAGGCGTCGCGCCGAGCTGCACGACAAGTTCTTCGAACGACAGCGTGACACCGTCGGCGCCGGGCAGGACGACCGCGTCACGTGCATCTTCTCGAGGAAGCACACCCGCGATCGCGAGGCCATCCGGAAGCACCACGGGCATGTCCTTGCTGCTGTGGACCGCGAGATCAACTTCGCCCGCGAGCAGCGCGTCCTCGATTTCCTTCACGAAGAGCCGCTTGCCGCCAATCTGCGTGACCGTCGCTTCCGCCAGCTTGTCGCCGGAGGTCTTGATGACCACGATCTCGCAATCGACGCCGGCCTTCGCGCGCAGCTGCGCCGCAACCGCATTGGCCTGGTAGAGCGCGAGCTCGCTGCCGCGCGTGCCGATTCGAAGGGTCATGGGCGCTTGAGGGAATCCTCGTCCTGCTGGAGCTTGAAGAGCCGATTGATCGCTTCCGTGTAGGCCGCCTGCGTCTCTTCGTCCGGCAGCGCCTTCAGCTGTTCCGTAGGCTCGATGAGCAGCTTCTCGACGATCAGGCGCGTGACGTCGTCGACGCGCGCGCGCGCATCCGGCGGCAGCGGGGCCAGCTTGCCCTCGAGACGCTGGAGCTCCGACGCGCGAATCGCTTCGAACCGATGGCGCAGCGCGACGATGGTCGGGACCGCGCTCCGCGACCGCTGCCACGCCATGAACCTGGTGACTTCCTCGTTGACGATCGATTCGGCCCGCTCGACCTCCGCCGCGCGCTTGGACAGGTTCTCTTCGACGATGCTCTGCAGGTCGTCGATGTTGTAGAGGAAGACCTGCTCGATCTCGCCGACGGCGGGGTCGACGTCGCGCGGCACCGCGATGTCGATGATGAAGAGCGCCGCGCTGCGGCGATGTCCCGCCGCATCGAGTTGCGCGCGCGTGATGATCGGCCGCTGCGATCCGGTGGCGGTGATGACGATGTCCGCGGAGCCGAGCGCGTTCACCATCCCGTCCCACGGCACGGCCACGCCGCCGACCTCGGCGGCGAGCGCTTCCGCGTGTGCATGCGTGCGGCTGGTGATGACGATGTCGCCGACGCCCTGCGCGCGGAGGTGCTGCGCCGTGAGCGAGCTGATTTCACCCGCGCCGATGACCAACACCTGCCGCCCCTTCAGCCGGCCGAAGATCTTGCGCGCCAATGCCACCGCGGCGAAGCTCACCGATACCGCGCCCTCGCCGAGCGCCGTTTCCGTTCGCACGCGCTTGCCGACTCCGAACGACCAGCGGAACACGTTGTTCAGAACGGACCCGACGCAATGCTTGGCCGCGGCCGTCTGATACGCATCCTTTACCTGGCCGAGAATCTGCGGTTCGCCGACGACGAGCGAGTCGAGTCCAGCCGCCACGCGGAACAGGTGCGCGACCGCCGCGCTGTTTTCGAGCGCGAACAGATGCGGCTGGAATGTCTGCGCCGGCACGTGGTGATAGTCGCTGAGGAAGGTGACCAGCTCTTCGCGCGCGCGCGCGGGATCGTCGCTGGCCACGTAGATCTCCGAGCGATTGCACGTGGACAGCACCACCGACTCGCTCATCGAGGGACGAGCGGCAATCTGCTCCGCGGCCGCGCTGAGATCGCCGCTCGAGAAATCGAGCCGCTCCCGC
>QHWQ01000110.1 GCA_003222635.1 Acidobacteriota bacterium
GATCCCGTCTGTACGAGCAGCATCGTTATCGCGGTCGCGGCGACGCAACAGCGAATGCAACGCTGTTTCATGATGAATCCTTGCGGTCTAGTACTTCGAGTCGGGCTCGTTCCCCAGTGGCCCCACGATGAACGTCCGCCCATCCTTCAGCGTGAACGACCTCGCCGCGCCTTCGTTCTTCGACATGTCTCGAGCGTGGGATCCCTTGACGGTGACTTCGTCTCCAACCTTGAGACTGCTGGGCTTGAACCCGCTCCGAATCAATGATGTCGGGGTGCTGCCCTCGAATCCCCAGCGCACGACCTTGCCGTCTGGATCGGTCACGTCGACGTAAAACCAGGAATGTGGATTCTGCAGGCGGATTTCGACAAGCACTCCATGCACTTCGACAGGCTTGTCGGCGTCGAACACCGACGCGAACGAGTGGTGCGCCGATGCTGGTCTTGTCGCCCCGAGCACTCCCACGCATGCCGCCACCATCGCGATCGTCTTCGGTGACATGTCTCACCTCTTTCAGTACATGGTGCGCCGCTTCGGAAGGCAGCCGATTGTAGAGACCCCTTCATTTCGGTGTCAAGTTAACGCGTTGACACTAATGTACTCCTCACGCTAGCATCGCCGCCGCCCGCCAACGGTCATTTCGAGGGTGATTCTGATGAAAACGTGCCTGGCCGTCGCGTTCGTGGCGTTGATCGTTGCCGCCGCCGAATGGACCGTCGCCGCTCAGAACCCGCAACAAGCGCCCCAACCGTTGAAGACCGAGAAGATCAAGGACGACCTCTACGTCATTACGGGTGACGGCGGCAATACAACAGCCTATGTGACCGATGAAGGGGTGATTCTCGTTGACGACAAGAACGATCGGAATCACGACGATCTGATTGCAGCGGTCAAGTCGCTGAGCGAGATACCAGTCAGATACGTGATCAATACGCATGCGCATGGCGACCATACAGGCGGGAATCAGAAACTAAGCGGGGCGGTGATCGTCGGCCAGGTCAACGAGCGCGCGGACATGATCAAGGGGAAATTAGCCGGTGCGCCGTCGGTGACCTATAACGATCAGATGACGATCTTTCTGGGTGGAAAGGAAGTCGATCTCCGGTACTTCGGCCGGTGTCATACCGACGGCGATACGTTCGTGTACTTTCCCGCGGACAAGGTCATCGTGACCGGCGACTGCTTCAACACCGGCAATGGCCGCGGCCTGAATCCAACCGGATCGACGACACCTGGCTTCTACGCCGACTACACGATCAACGGGAGTGTTCTCAGTTGGCCCGCGACCGTCGACGCGGCGCTCAGACTCGATTGGGATATCGTCATCCCGGGCCACGGACCACCCAGCAATCGCGCGGCGTTCCTGAAGTGGCGCAGGGATGTCGATGCCGTCATCGATCGCGTGAGGACGATGGCGCGCGCCGGTAAGACGAAGACGGATATTGAGCAGGTATTGGTCAGGGAATTTGGTTGGGAGACGACAGGGATGCCGATCAGGTCCCTTGACGCGGTGATGGTTGAACTGAAGTAGGAAGCCCCGACTAATTCCCACCCTCACCGCCGCCGGTCACGACCTTGGCCGGCCGCGGCATCGTCTTCATCTTGTCGATGTACTCGGGCAGCATCGTGGCCGCGCCGCCGAGGCGCGGCTCGTACGGCGTGCCGAAGCGATCCGTGACGTTGCGATCGAGGCCGGGCAGCGGGCTCTTGCCCGGCAGGAAGTGCGGCACCGTGCCGCGCGCGAGCGCCGTCTCCGTCGCCTCCTCGCACGGATAAGGCGACATATTCATGCCCGGATCGTTCACCCACATCATCGTGCTGCGGATGTAGGGCTCGCTCATCATCACCGGGTCGTAGATGATGACTGTCGCCTGCAGGTAGTCGCCCATGCGGCGCCAGCGCGTGCGCACCACCGCCTGATCGCTCTGCATCAACCCGCTGCGGCGCAGATACGCTTCCTTCACGTGCGTCGTCGTGACGACGAGCGTGTCGCCGTCCCATTCGCCGGTGGAGAAGCCGCTCCACGTGTGCAGGGCGTTGGCCGGCGGATGCGGACGGCCATCCATCCAGATCGTCGACTCCTGCTCCTGCATGTTCAGGTGGCCGTGATACGCGGTCACCGTCTGCGTGGCCTGATCGATGTCCCCCCAGATGCGCAGCGCGGAGAGCGGTCCTTCGAGCGAGTAGTCCCACGCGTGCGGACGGCACGCCCATTCGGTGACGTCGAAGTCCTCCGGCGACCAGCTCTGCACGCGCCAGCGCGCGGCGTCGGTGACCGGCACGCCGGCGATGTCGCCGGTCATGCCGCTGCCATCCTGGTTGCGCGGCAGCGGACGCCAGGAGCCCTGCAGGTCCACCTGCGCGAACGCGGGCACTACGTGCAGCGTCACGATCAGCGACAGCAATGAAATGCGCCTCATATACCCCACCAGCCCTACCCGCCCCACCCGCCCTAGCGTCGCAGCGCGCGCCCGTCCTGAATGATGTCGACGGTGCCGCGGATCATCTTCCATCCTTCGTTGAGCCGCTTGACCATGTCGGCGCCGTCCGCGACGGTGATGCCGCACGCGATGTTGTGGCGCTTGCATCCGGCGAGGATCGTCTGACGCGCGGTTTCCACCTCGGGTGAGGTCGCCGGCACGCCCATCGAATGCCGCAGGTCGTTGGCGTTGCCGATGAACACCGCGCCGATCCCGGGCGTCGAGAGAATCGCGTCGAGGTTCTTCATGCCGTCTGTGGATTCGATCATCGCGATGGCCAGCAGATCGCCTTCGGGGTTGAGCGGCCACAGGTCCGCGTGCCGCTCGTACTCGTCTGTCGAGAGCCCCCAGATCCACGTGGCGAGCCCGGGCGCCGAGCCGCGGATGCCCGCCGGCTCGAAGTACTTCGAGCCCTTCAGCTGCGGATACCGCATGCTCTTGACCGCGGCCAGCGCCTGCTCGCGCGTGTCCACGCCGTTGAAGATGACGCCATGCAGGCCGACGTCGAGCGCCTGCTTGACGACCCACGCGCTCTCATCCGCTTCGGGCGGGAAGCGCGCGAAGAGCGCGACGTTCGGCGCCACACTCCCTTTCTTCGCGGCCGCCGCCCTGTCGATCATGCCGATGTTGAACATGTGCAGCCCCGCGATGTCGAGCGGCGTGTGCTCCATGTCCACGTAGACGTAGTCGATCGGCGCGCGCGACAGCGTCCGCGCGTTCTCGAGCGAGAGATCGCCGGTGTTGACGCCGACAAACGCTTCGCCCTTCGCGAGCTTCGCGATGACGGGGTTGAGATGCCCCGGCGCCTGCTGCGCGGCTGGGCCCTCTGACAGCACGAGCGTGATACCGAGGGACGCGACGATGAACAATAAGAGTCGGCGCATAAGCCTCCTTACCCGCCCTACCCGCCTTACCCGCCCCGTCAAAGGCCGAAGATCACAATCTTCGCGCTGGCTGCCGAGACCGGGAACACATTGGATCGGGTTCCTGCCGCGAACCCCACGTACTGCTTTCCGTCGATCATGTAGGTAATCACGCCGCCACCCGCCGCACCGGGCAGATCGGTTCGCCACAGGACGTTGCCGTTGCTGGCGTCGAACGCGTAGGCGTGTTTGTCCATGTCGCCGGCGAACACGAGCCCGCCTTTCGTCGGCGTGATACCCGAGAGCACCGGCGCGCCCGCGTGAAAGCGCCACTTGACCTGCCCCGTATCGGCATCGATGGCGACCACCCATCCGGCCCAGTTGGGATCGTGCTTGCCGAACTGCGCGGCGAGATCGGTACCCGTCCACGTCTGCCCCGCCTTCCTGGCGAGCTGCGCGGGATCGATCGCCAGCGTCGTGCACCAGTCCGCGGTGCCGTCGTAGAACAGGTTCGTATCCGGACTGAAGGCCGGACCGTTCCATTCGGTGCCGCCCGAGGAGCCCGGGCAGAAGCGAAGCGGCGCCTTCGAGAGCGGCACGGTGTCGTTCTGCCGCGTGGTGATCGGCGTCACGAACAGCTTCGCGTTGCTCGTCACGTCGTAGACGTGCAGCAGGCCGTCCTTCGGCGCTCCGGCCACGACGCGCCTGCCCGATCTGGTTGTCGCGAGCACCGGCGCCGCTCCGAGATCCCAGTCGTGGAAATCGGCGGGGACGAGCGAGTAGTGCGCGCGGTAGGTGCCCGTCTTCGCGTCGAGCACGAGAATGTAATTCGTATAGAGGTTGGTGCCCGGCCTCACCGCGGTCGCGATGTCGGGACCGGGATTGCCGACGGGCACGTAGAGAAGGCCGCGGTCAGGGTCGAGTGTGTAGCTGGTCCACGTGCCGCCGCCGGTGATCGGAATGTCCGCGGCGTTTCCCCAGGTGGCGCGCGCCTGCGTCTGCATCGTTTCGTTGCCCGGCTGCGGCGCCTCGGCCGGAACCGTGTAGGTTTCCCATTTCCGATCGCCGGTCGCCGCATCAAGCGCGTAGACGCGCCCCCTTACGCCGTAGCGTTCGCTGCCGGCCGTTCCGATGAACACCAGCCCGTTCCACGCAATCGGGGCGGCGGGGACGGTTTCACCTTTTTCCGGATCCGCAAGATGCGTGCGCCACAACTGCTTGCCGCTCGCGGCGTCGTAGGCCAGTACGTCGCCGTCACCGGTGCCACGGAACAACCGGCCGTCGAGATAGGCCGCGCCGCGGTTGACGCGCGGCGCCGTCGACGCGCTGTCTTCGCGAACACGCCACTTCATCTGACACGTCGCCGCGTCGATGGCGAGGATTTCTCTGTCGGCGGTGACGTACAACGTGCGGCCGATGACGAGCGGCCCCGCCTGGAAATTGACGTCCACGTCGAGGTCGTAGACGCACAGCTGCTTCAATCGAGCGACGTTGGTCCTGTTGATCTGATCGAGCGGCGCGTACCGCTCGGAGGTGAGTGTCCGGTTATAGCTTGGCCAGTCCGCCGTGACTGTGTCCGCCGCACGCGCAGCGGCAACGCAGGCGCCAAGGACAACTATCAAACACAACGTCCGCAGCCGCTCCATCGTTTTACGTCCTTACCCGCCCCACCGGCCTTACCCGCCTCAGAACGTGAAGCGCAGCGCGATCTGCATCTCGCGCGCGTCGGTGGACGTCGCGAAGATCTTGCCCGCCGTCGGAATCCGGTTGCCCGCATCGTCGAAGATCGCCTCGCCGTCCGGATCGTTGAACGGGATGTCGAAGTTCGCGCGATTCAGCAGGTTGAACACTTCGAGCCTCAGCTGCACGGTCCGCTTGCCGGAAAGTTGCTGGTTCTTGACGATCCCGAGATCGACGGTCGCCAGTCCCGGACCTTCGAGGATATTGCGTCCGACGCGGCCACGGAACCCGGCACCCGGAAACACGAACGCCTGCGGGTTGAACCACATGTCAGGCGTGCGCCCGCCGGCCGGCTTCTCCGACACGCCAGGCGCGAAGTCCGGACGGTTCACGTTGTCCGTGCTGCCATCACGATCCGAATCGCCCGGGATGACCGGCGAGAACGGAACGCCGCTGGCGAACGTGCCGATGGCGCTGACCTGCCATCCCTGAACGACCGCCGGGCCCTTGAAGGGCAGCAGATAGGTGGTATCGAGGACGAGGTTGTGGCGGATGTCGTAGTCGGAGCGGCCCCAATCGAGCTCCTTGTGATACGGATCGAACGCGCGTCCCTGTCCGTTCCTGAACTCCTGCCGGCCGCCCGAGCCTGAGCGGTTATCCCACGAGTGGCCGAACGTGTACGAGCTCTGGAACTGCAAGCCATGGCTTTGCCGCTTCACCCACGCGAGGCTCATGCCGTTGTAGCGCGAGTGGAAGCCATCGAGACTCATGCGCAGCGTGCCGAAGTTCGGGTTGCGGCGCACCGGATTGGCCGGGAAGAACTCGCGTCCGTCGACGATCTGCGGAATCGCCAGGTTCACGTCCGCCGATCCCAGGAGATTGGTGCCGTACGAACCGATGTAGGCGATCGTCACCGCGCTGTCGAGCGGCAGCTCGTGCTGCACGTTGACGTTGTACTGCGTCATGTAGCTCGGGTCGAGGTCGTACTGCATCATCTCGTTTTCCGGCACGCCGCCCGAGGCGAGCGAGGCGAGCGTCACCGGCAGCGCCGGGCGCGCGATCACCGCGCGATCGACGAAGGGGAGCGCGCGGAAGATCGGGCTGCGGTACTGATAGAACAGCGGCTCCTCGTAGAAGATGCCGTAGCCGCCGCGCACGGCGGTCTTGCCGGCGCCGCCGACGTTCCACGCCAAGCCGAGGCGCGGCGCGAACTGCTTCTTCGTCGGGTTCAGGAAGAGCGGATCGCCAACCGTCACCGCCGGATCCAGGATGTTGCGCAGGTTCGACACCTTCCCGTCGCGTTCGTGCGGTGTGGTCACCATCTCGTAGCGCACGCCCGCGTTGACCGTGACATCCCTCGACAGCTTGATGTCGTCCTGCAGCCAGGCGCCGATCAGGTTCTGCCGGTAGTGGCGCTCGAAATCGGAGCCGGGCTTGGCGATTTCGAACTGCTGCGTGATGCCGCTCAGGAAATCCGAGACGCTGCGGAAGCGCAGACGCCCGCGGCTGCGGCTGTCGGACACGCCGTCGTAGCGGAAGTTCTGCCAATCGATGCCGGTCTTCATCGCCTGACGGCCGCGTACGTAGAAGACCTGATCGGTCAGCTGATACAGGTCCTGACCGAACTTCTTCGGATTGGTCCGATCGGTGCCGATGTCAGTCAGGCCGGTGACGTTCAGCTCGCCAAATCCCTTGCCCGGCACGAACTCGAGATCGTTGCGGCGGTTCACGGGATTAATGTCCTCGAGCGGATGCGAGCGGTTGAAGCCGCCGCGCAGCTCGTTGATGAGCGCCGACGTGAACAGCTGGCGGTGCTCGACGGTGAGCAGATGCTTGGTGTTCGCGACGATGTTCGGCCACTCCGGATAATTCACCGGCTCGTCCTGAATCGAGTCGTCATAGAGATACCGGCCGAAGATCGAGCTGTTCGCGCTGAACGTCTGATCGAGACGCACCATCGCGAAGTCCTGGTTCGACGTCCGGTTCATGACGCCGGTGAATTCCGCCAGCCCGGTCGGCGCGCCGCTTGCCGAGCGAATGAGCGGGCCGTTCGCCACGGGATAGAGCGAGATGTAGGGAAGGATCGCCGCCGGAATGGTGATCGGCGCGACCCCCGGCAGGATGCCGCGCCGCGCGTTGTCGTCGAGCACGGTCGCCACCTGCGTGATCCCCTTGTGCTCGCGCAGCCCTTCGTAGCTGCCGAAGAAGAACGTCCGGTTCTTCACGATCGGCCCGCCAAACGATCCGCCAAACTGGTTGCGCCGGAAATCCGGCTTCTCGTCGTCAAAGTAGTTCTTGCCATCGAGCTTGTCGTCGCGGAAGAACTCGAACGCCGAGCCGGTAAAGTCATTCGTCCCCGACTTGGTGACGACGTTGAACACACCTCCGCCGGCGCGGCCGTACTCGGCGCTCATCGCGTTGGTGATGACGCGGAACTCCTTGATGGTTTCCACGCCGGTCATGACGCCGTTGGCGCTCGCCGGCGTGTTGTTCAGCGCGTCGTTGTAGGCGGTGCCGTCGAGCGTGAACATGTTCTGGCTCGGACGCGATCCCGCGACCGAAATCTTCGTGCCCTGGCCGACGTTCGAGCCCTGCACGCTCGAACGGCTCATGACGACGCCCGGCTGCAGGAGCACGAGCTGCGTGACGTCGCGGCCGTTGAGCGGCATCGATCCGAGCTGCTGCTCGGTGACGACGTTGGAAATCGTGCCGGTGGTGGTTTCGACGAGCGGCGCGGCGCCCTCGACGGTAATCGACTCGGACACGTTGCCGAGCGGCAGCTTCGCGTCGACGACGGCCTGCTGGCCGACGGTGACGGTGATCCCGGAGCGGACCATCGTCTGGAAGCCTTGCAGCTGCACGGTCACTTCGTAGTGGGCCGGCTGGAGCAGCGGCATGCGGTAACGGCCGCCCGCATCGGAGACGACCGTGCGTGACTGGGACGTATCGGTGTTCTTGACCGTGACGGTAACGCCTGGCAGCACTGCGCCCGACGCATCGGTAATGGTGCCGAGAATGGTTCCCGTGGTGTCCTGCGCGAGGGCGACCACGGTTGAGACGAACACGACCACGAGCGCGAAACCAACCACCTGCCGGATCCGGATCATCCAAGACCCCCCAGTGAAGTGGGGGTGAATATATCAGACAGCCTGCTCGTCCTGAGTTAGACTCCCCGCGGAGGTCACTATGCGCCGTTTCCTGCGTGCTACCGTGGTCCTCGTCCTCGCACTGGTGGCCGTCGGCCGCGTTCAGACGGCCGCGCTTCCCGGCTACGGCAATCTCTCCGGCTCGGTCGAATCGGCGACGCCATTCAAGGCGGCGCAGGTGTTCATTCGCAACACCGACAAGCACGTGCTCTACATGGTCTACACGAGCGCAGCCCAGTTCCGTGCGGTCGCGTTGTTTCCCGGCAACTACGAGGTGAGCGCCTCCGTCGCGGCGCTTCGCTCCGACGTGCAGAAGCTCGTCGTCAAGGCTGGCGACAATCCGAAGGTGATGCTGTCGCTGCGGACGCAGGCCGCGAGCTCGCAGCGCACGATCGTCGGCGCGCTCGAGGGTGAGAACAGCGGCGATCACACCGTGACGCAGGAAGCCAGCTACGACGAGATCTATCCGCCCGGGCCGGGGCGCGAGATCGCGGAGCGGACCTGCATGATCTGCCACGGCGAGAACTTCCTCTCCACGCAGCCGGCGACGCTCGGCACGTGGAACCTGCGGCTCGATCGCATGCAGGGGCGGAATCTCTTCGACAAAGACGCGGCGTCGTACGCCGAAGGGCTGCTGTCGTTCCGCGCGTCGGCGCTGCGCTTCTCGCGCGAGGATCGCGCCACGCTGGTGCAGTACCTGGCGAAGAACCTCGGGCCCGACAAGCCGCCGCGCGCCGTGCGCGTGGACAAGGAGATGCCGCTCGACGAGGCAAAGCTTGGGAAGGCGGAGTACATCGAGTACTACCTGACGCCCGATCCTCCGGGGCAGGGCATCCACGCGCCGGAATTCAGCAAGCTGACAGGCGGCTTCACCGGCAGACGCGCCGGTCAGGACGTCCGCTTCGATCAGGACGGCAACGTCTGGCTGACCGATCGCGGCTATCCGCATCGGCTCGTCAAGCTCGATCCGCGCACCGGCGAGCAGAAGTCGTTCATGCTGCCGAACGGTTCGATCAACGGCATCCACGAGGTGAACATCGATCGCAGCGGCAACATCTGGCTGCCCGAACACGGAGGCCAGACGCCGTCGGCGGTGAAGCATCTGCTTCGCTTCAATCCGAAGACGGAGAAGTTCGAAGAGCAGATTCCCCTCGACCCCGACAACGTCGTCCGCAACACGATCAAGTGGGCGCAGTCCATCGCGTTCGACTCGAAGGACAACATCTACGTCGGCTGGATCATGGGCGGCGCGCTGAGCAAATACGACCGGCAGACGAAGAAGGTGACGGTCTTCCCGGTGCCGACGCACAACGCGATCGTCTACGGCGTCGTCGCGGACAGAAACGACAACATCTGGATGGCGTTGTGGGATTCCGGCAACATCGCGAAGTTCGACACGACGACCAACGAGTGGACGATCTTCACGCCGCCCACATACCCGGGCCACGTGCGGCGGCTGAACGTCGACGCGCAGAACAACATCTGGTTCGGCATCTGGTCGGCGGGCAACCGTCCGGCGAAGCTGGACAAGCTGGATCAGACGACGGGCAGAATCACCGAGTTCACCATCCCGCGGCGCAACGCGAACCCGTACGACGTGATGCAGGATGCCGACGGGAACATCTGGTGCGCGGACGTCGGCGGCTCGGCGGCGTCGATCTGGAAGTTCAACCCGAAGGACAACAGCTTCACGCTGTATCCGAAGCCACAGAAGACGGCGGATACACCGAAGATTCAGGTCACCAAAGACGGCGCCATCTGGTACTCACCGCGCGGAAGTCTGGATGCGCCCGCCTTCGGCGCGCTCTATCCGGACATGGACAAGATCACGACGCTCGGCGCGTTCTACACGAACGGGCCTCCCGGGTATCCGTTCAAGGTAGGAGCGCCTTCTGCCCGGCCGGGAGCTTCTGATCGAACGCGGTAAGTAACGTCGCCTCGTCGGCGTGCTGCGCCATCACGCCGGCGAGGTCGACCAGATCCCGCTCGCCGAACAGTTTCAGCGCACGGGCGTACAGGTCGGCATCCACGTAGTGCTTGCCGAACAGCTGGCGCCCGAAGTCGATGACGGTTGCTTCCTTCTCGCCCAGGCCGGTCGTGGGCTTGCCGTCGCGAATGATCTCGATCGTTGTGGCCGGCACGCCATCCTTTCGCGCTGCCATCTCCGTCATCGTCCAGTCGTACGGCTGATCGTGTGCGCGCGCGGTGACGAGCGCGGCGATG
>QHWQ01000379.1 GCA_003222635.1 Acidobacteriota bacterium
CTCGCGTGGATCCGGCAGCAGCAGGTCAGGCTCCGCGCTCAGGAGCGCGAAACGCCCCGCGAGTACATCGAGCGCGAGAGCCATTACGTGTGGGGCAGGCAGTATCTGATGGCGGTTGTCGAGGCTGATGGACCGGCATCGATCCAGTTGAAACACAGCCGCCTGCTCCTTCAGGCGCCGTCTCGAACAACGACGGAGAAGCGCCGGTCGGTTCTGGAGGTCTGGTATCGAGAACAGCTGAAGCAGGCGGTTCAGCCGTTGATTGCGCGTTGGGAAAATCGCCTCGGCGTGAAGGTCGATCGCGTGTTCGTGCAGCGAATGAAGACGCGCTGGGGGAGCTGCAACGCGGACGCGCGAAGCATCCGGCTCAATTCCGAACTGGCGAAGAAGCCGCGGGTCTGCCTCGAGTACCTGGTCGTGCACGAGATGATCCACTTGATCGAGCCGACGCACAACGCCCGTTTCATAGACCTTATGGACCGTGCCATGCCGCAATGGCGCGAGCTGCGTCAGCAGCTCAATCGCCTGCCTGTGCGACACGACCATTGGACGTACTGAACCCCTTGAACCGACTGAACCTCATGAACCCAAATCACGCTGGCTGTCGGGTCCCGCCGTAGGCGCGGTTGGCTGGTATCATTCTGATACCATGGCAAACGTGCTGATTCGCGATCTTGCTGATGAAGTTCTCGAGCAGCTCAAGGCAGCCGCCAAGGCTCACGGGCGGTCGCTCCAGGCCGAAATCCACGATGTTCTGGAACGCGCCAGCATGCGGAATATTGCGCGAACGCGTCGGCTGTCCGCGCAGTGGTTGAAACGGCTGCGGAAGTCGTCACACGTCGACAGCACCGCCAGCATCAGACAGGATCGCGACAGACGTTGAACCTCGTCGTTGTCGATGCCAGCGTGGTCCTCAAATGGTTCGTCCCTGAGATCCACACTGAGGCCGCATCGCGACTGCTGTCGTCCTCACATCACTTCATGTCGCCGGACCTCCTGTTTGCTGAAGTGGGCAACGCCATATGGAAGAAAGTTCGGCGCGGCGAGCTGACGACAGACGACGCGAACCGGTTGGCGTTGGATATTTCCACCGTCGCCGTTGAGACGGTGCCAAGCAAGGATTTGCTGATCGACGGGTGCGCCCTCGCCCTGACGACAGGCGTAACGGTGTACGACGGGCTGTATCTGGCGCTCGCTGTCCGAATGAACGCTGAGCTGATCACCGCCGACGACAAGCTACGGCGCATGGTTGACGCGCATCCAATGACTCGGGCGCATGTTCGCCTCGTCCAGGACATTCAGTAACTGATCGTCGGCGTTCACGCTGGCTGTCGGCTTTCTTCCATGACCGCCTGTGCGATGGCGGCGCCGACGTCTCTGGTGGTCGACGAGCCGCCGAGATCCGGCGTCTTCATCTTCCCGTCGGCGAACACGCGTCCGATCGCGGCAACGATGCGGTCGTGCGCGGCGCGCTCGCCGAGGTGATCCAGCATCAGCGCGCCGGCCCAGATGGCGCCGACCGGATTGGCAATCCCTTTGCCGGCGATGTCGGGCGCAGAGCCGTGAATCGGCTCGAACATCGAGGGCGCCGTTCGCTCGGGATTGATGTTGCCGCTCGGTGCGATGCCGAGGCTCCCCGAGATCGCGGAGCCGATGTCGGTGAGGATGTCGCCGAAGAGATTCGAGCAGAGAATGGTATCGAGCGTCTGCGGATGCGTGACGAGCCGCGCCGCGATCGCATCCACGTAGTACTTCTTGTAATCGACCTGCGGAAACTCCCTCGCGACGCCGCCGACCACTTCGTCCCACAGCATCATCGAGTGCACGAGCGCGTTGGACTTGGTCGCGCTCGCAAGGAGCTTCCTCGGGCGCGAGGCCGCCAGCGTGAACGCATAGCGGGCGATCCGCTCGATGCCGCGGCGAGTGAAGATGCCCGTCTGCTCGGCGAGCTCGTCAGGCGTTCCGACGTGTACGCGACCGCCGACGCCGCAGTATTCGCCTTCGGAGTTCTCGCGCACGCAGACGATGTCGATATCGGCGGTGGTGCGGCCGGCCAGCGGCGAGGCGATGCCGGGCAGCAGACGCACGGGACGCAGATTCACGTACTGCACGAGCCGGCGGCGCAACGGCAGCAACAGCTCGCCGGCGGAAATGTGATCCGGAACCTTCGGATCGCCGATCGCTCCGAGATAGATCGCGTCGAACTTCGTCAGCTGCTCGACCGCGTCGGCGTCCATCATGCGGCCGTTCTTCAGGTAGAAGTCGCAGCCCCACGGGAAGGAGGTGAACTCGAGCGCGAAATCGCCGCGCGACGCCGCGGCCTTGAGAACGTCGATGCCTGCGGGAATGACTTCCTTGCCGATGCCGTCACCGGCCAGCACTGCTATGCGATGTCTGTTCATGACGAATTCCGATCCTACACGGTCGCGCTGGAGGTCCGGCTAAAGCCGGACACTACCGACCGCGGGTTCGGCTAAAGCCGGACACTACCGGCCTCGGTAGTGTCCGCCTTCAGGCGGACCAGCCGCGTCGCGTAGGCCACGGCAAACCCCGCTGCGGACGCGAGGAGCCCGGCGATCGTCGGATCGATCCACGAGAGCGACGCCGGCAGCGCGAAGCGGACGACGAGCAGCGTGATGTTGCCGGCGGCGATCGACGCGAGCGCTTCGCGCACGCCCGCGCGCGTCAGATAGAGTCCGGCCACGACAGGGACGAGCAGGCTGACGCCGAGCAGCGCATAGAAGATCGCCAGCGCGCTCTGCACGGTCTCGAGCAGCAGCGCGAGGACGACCGCCCCGGCGCCGCCGGCGAGCGACGCGAGCCGCGCGATCAGCAGCACCTCGCGGTCGTCCGCCTCCGGCTGCAGGAACCGCTTGTAGAGATCCTGCGAGAGCGACGTCGCGAGCATGAAGATGATGGCGTCGCACGCGCTCACCTCCGCCGAAAAGATCGCGGCGAGCGCGAGCGCGCCAAACCAGGGGGGAAGCTGTTCGACGAGCAGCGTCGGCAACACGATGTTCGGATCGGTCAGCCCCGGGTGCGTGGCGCGCGCCGCCATGCCGAGCAGCGCGGGCACGAACGCGAAGATCGCCAGCGCCGCGGCCTGGACGCCGATGCCGACGCGCACGGCGCGCTCGCTCGCCGCGCCGTACGCCTTCTGCATCAACCCGGGCGAGATGATGAACGCGGGCACGAACACGAGCAGGCTCCATCCCGATAACGGGCCGCCGGAATGGAAGATGTCGAGGAACGTCGCGGGTACCTGCGGCGCCTGCGCGATCCCCTGCAGCCCGCCGGCTTTCGCGAGAACGGTCGGCACGGCGACGGCAAAGCCCGCCGCCAGCACGGAGAGCTGCACGACGTT
>QHWQ01000380.1 GCA_003222635.1 Acidobacteriota bacterium
GCAAGGGCAGCACCGCGCGTCCGTGGGAAGGCGGCGCGAAGGTGTCGCCCGAACATGGCGGGTGGACACCGGTGGCGCCCTCGGCGATCCCGTTCGCCGACAACTATCCGACGCCGCGCGCGCTCGAGACGCCGGAAGTCGCCGGCGTCGTGGATGCGTTCCGCGACGCGGCGATTCGCGCGCGCAACGCCGGCTTCGACATGATCGAGCTCCACGGCGCGCACGGCTACCTGATTCACGAGTTCCTGTCGCCGCTCAGCAACCACAGAACGGACAACTACGGCGGCTCGTTCGACAACCGCATCCGGCTCTGCCTCGAGGTCGTCGATGCGGTGCGCGAGGTCTGGCCGGAGCGCTCGCCGGTGTGGCTGCGCATCTCCTCCACTGACTGGGTCGACGGCGGCTGGGACGTGGAACAGTCCGTGGAGCTCGCCCGGCGCGTGCACGCGCGCGGCGTGGATCTCGTCGACTGCTCGTCCGGCGGCCTCGCCATGCATCAGCAGATCACGCTTGGACCGGGATATCAGGTGCCGTTCGCGGAGCGGATCAAACGCGAAGCGAATGTCCCCACCGGGGCGGTCGGCCTGATTACCAATGCGAAGCAAGCGGAAGAGATCGTCCGCAACGGTCAGGCAGACGTGGTCGTCATCGCGCGCGAATTCCTGCGCGATCCGTATCTGCCGCTGCACTGGGCGCAGGAGCTTGGCGCGAAGCAGTCGTGGCCGGCGCAGTACATGCGCGCGGCGCCGGAGGGAACGCAAAAGCGGCAGCCACGAGGCGATTAAGCGGCTGTCACTCTGGCGCGCAGCGTCCCAATCTTTTCGATTGAGGCGACGATTTCGTCGCCGGGCTTGATCGGTCCGACGCCTGCCGGCGTGCCGCTCAGAAAGATATCTCCCGGGTAGAGGGTGTAAAACGACGAGGCGTACTCGATCATCGTGGCTACGTCGCGGATCATCTGCCTCGTGTTCCCCTGCTGCTTGCGCTCGCCGTTCAGATCGAGCTGCAGGTTCAGGTTCATCGGGTCCGGGATCTCGTCGGCGGTCACGAGCCACGGCCCAAGCACGGTGTACGTCTCACATGACTTGCGCAGGCTGCGCTCTTCCTTGCCGTGCGGCGTGATGTCGAGCGCCACCGCGTAGCCGGCCACGTGGTTCAACGCATCCTCGCGGCGGATGTTGGCGCCTTCCCTACCGATGACGACGCCGAGCTCGACTTCGTGATCGATCTGCCGCTCCATCATCCGCAGCCGGATACCGTCGGCCTGGCCGCCAAGCGATCCGTTCGCCTTGAGGAACAGGCCGATCGACATCGCGCTGGCAATGGCGGCCTCGTCCTGACCCGTGCGGTAGTTCATCGGCGCGCCGATGATCTTGTTGGGATTGGCGATGGGACTCAGAAGCTTCACGCCGTCCAGCGGCCTCGCCGGCGCGCTCGCCGCGAGCGCGCGCGCACGCGCCGCAACCTTTTCCAGATTGGCGACGAGGATGTCGCCGGGCGGGAACGGATAACGGCAGGGTGGAAGTTCGTCAAGCGCGCCGGTAACGTCGCGGATCTGCTCTCCACTGGCCCCGAGCGTAGTCGAGGGGTCCACGAGACCTAGGCGGTTCTCTTCGAATCGGCAAAGACGCATGGAAGAATAATCCTATGCGATACCTGACCTTTTCCCTTCCCAACGAGCGCACGCAGCGCGTCGGCGTGCTCGATCGCGATCGCGTCGTCGAACTCCCCGAGTTCCCGAACATGCTCGCGCTGATTGCCGCCGGCGGCATCAGAGCCATTCCGTACGGGCCCGCATATGCATCCGGTGATATCCGGTGGCACGCGCCGATTCCGCGCCCGGGCAAGAACGTCTTCTGTCTTGGCCGCAACTATGCCGAGCACGTGAGGGAGGCGACGGGCGCTCGCGGGCAGGAGTTCAAGCTGCCCGCGCACCCGATTTTCTTCACCAAGACGCCGACCAGCGTCATCGGACCGTACGACGACATCGTCTGGGATCGGCGTGTGACGCAGCAGGTGGACTGGGAGGCGGAGCTCGCCGTCATCATCGGCGCCGGCGGCAAGAACATCCGCCGCGACGCGGCGATGTCGCACATCTTCGGCTACACCGTGATCAACGACGTCACCGCGCGCGACGTGCAGAACGCGCATCATCAGTTCTTCAAGGGGAAGAGCCTCGACACGTTCTGTCCGATGGGCCCGGTCATCGTCAGCGCCGACGAATACGGCGATCCGCACCGCAAGGCGGTCAAGTGCCGCGTCAACAGCGTGGAAAAGCAGAACGGCACCACGGCCGACATGATTTTTCCGATCGATCAGACCATCGAATCGCTCTCGCGCGGCTGCACGCTGGAGACGGGCGACATCATTTCGACGGGCACGCCGGAGGGGGTCGGCATGGGAAGAACGCCGCAGGAGTGGCTGCAGGTGGGCGACATGCTCGAGACGGAGGTCGAAGGGATCGGGATCCTGAAGAACAAGGTCGTCTCGGCATAACCTCTGCTACGAGCAGGCGTAGAGGCCGACCTTCAGGTCGGCCCGGGGAGACGCAACATGCTGATGTTCCTCGTGATCCTGCTCATCCTGTTCTGGCTGCTGGGAATGATTACGGCCACCACGCTCGGCGGATGGCTGCACATTCTCCTTGTTGTGGCAATCGTTTTCCTCCTCATCAGGGTGATTCGGGGGCAGCCGGTATAGACTTCCGGCATGGCCTCAACCTTCAAATCGACCATCGAGCACGTCAACCACACGACCTCGCGGGCGGTCGTCCGCTCGCACACGATGCTCGTCGACCGGGGCGTTGCGAAGGGCGGATTCGACCTCGGCCCCGCGGGCGGCGAGTATCAGCTCGTCGCGCTCGGCGGCTGCTTCACCAGCCACCTGCTCGCGGCCATCCGCGCGCGTGAGACGGCGCTGACCAACGTGAAAGTGGCGGTGACGGGCACCCTCGACGGAACCCCGGAGCGCTTCACCGGCTTTACAGTGGATGTGACGGCCGATGGTGACGCCGACCTCGCCCGCAAGCTCATCACCATCGCGAGCCGCGCCTGCCAGGTGATGAACACCCTGCGGCAGTCGACGCCGATCGAGATCTCGTATCAGGGCGCGCCGATCGAATCGGCGGAAGCGGTCGCGTAGAACGGCAGCCCTTCGCGCGACAGCGCGACACCG
>QHWQ01000381.1 GCA_003222635.1 Acidobacteriota bacterium
CTCGATCGCGTGCGGCAGGCCGGCCGCGAGGTGTACGTCCGCGATCCGGTGTACGCGAACCTCGATCTCGACATCCGCGTCTGCGTCGCGCCCGGCTTCTTCATCGGCGATGTGAAGGAGCGTGTGCTCGACGCGCTCGTCGGCACGACGGCCGCATCGCGGCCGCGTGCGTTCTTTTCGCCGGATCGCTTCACGTTCGGCACGCCGCTCGAGCGATCCGCCCTCGAAGCGGCGATCCAGCGCGTGGCCGGCGTGCGCGCGGTCGAGCGCATCCTGCTGCGGCGCCGCGGCTGGTTCGGCTGGCGGCCATTCCGCACGCTCGTGTATCCGGTGGGCACCGACGAGATCATCCGGGTCGAAAACCTCCCGGACTTTCCCGAACGCGGATCGGTGCGGCTCGACATGGAGGGCGGCGCATGAGCAACTGCGCGTGCGATCGACTCGAGTTCCCGCGCCCGCTCGCGATCGGGCCGAGCCGTTCGGCGCTCGCGCGGCAGATCGCGACGTTCCCCGAGTACCGGCAGGCGCTGCTCGCGGCGCTTCCGTCGTACGTGCCCCTCAAGGAGTGGCGCGCGCGCGACAACGCTGACTTCGGCTTGATGCTGCTCGAGATGTGGGCGGCGCTGGCCGACATGGTGAGTTTCTACGACGAGGTGATCGCGAACGAGCTGTTCCTGCGAACGGCGCGGCGGCGGCCGTCGCTCCGCAGGCTGACCGGCCTGCTCGGCTATGTGCCGCGTCCGGCCTCGTCCGCGGGCGTCGTCCTCGCCGCCATCGCCGATGGCAAGGTCGCAGTCGCGGTGCCGCCGCACGCGGGATTCCGCTCGGGTGCGTTTGCCGGACACCCGCCGCAGGTGTTCGAGACCGAGCACGCGGCGACGATTCATCCCGCCTTCAACTCGTGGCGCCTTCGCACCGTCACGCCGTCCACGTTCGACGGCGGCGCGGCGTCGCAGCACGTGCTGCTCGCGCGGTCGGGCACGGTCGCCGCGAAGAACGGCGACGCGGTCCTGCTCGTTGCCGGATCGTTCGCGCGCCTGCTCCGCGTCGAGAACGTCGAGTCTTACACCGGCGTCGACGGCCGCCCGTATTCGAAGATCGCCTTCACGACCGCGATCGGCATCCCGGCCGGTACGCCGGTCGCGGCGGTACGTCTGCTGAAGCCGGTCGCGAAGGCGGGTTTGTGGAAGCGCGGCACGCTGTCGCCCTACGGGCAGTCGCGCGGCCGTTCGAACCTGCGCCTCGACAGCCTCGTGCGGCAGATTCACGCGCGCGAGTACGTGCTCGTCGGACGCGGCGCCGACGTTCGGTGGTCCTTCGTCCGCACGATCACCGAAAGCGACACCACGATCGTCGACGCGACGACCACGAACATCACCGACGTCAACGGCAACGTCGTCAACAAAGTGGTCGCGCCCGCGGTCACGATTCCGGTCACGCGGTTGTTCCTCGATACGCTCGTCACGAGCGCGAGCCGCAGCATCCCGGGACAGGCGGCGGAATGGTCGACGGCCGACAAGGACGTCGACGTGCACTACGCGATGATCGACGCCGCGCACGTCGTGCTCGAAGGCAAGGGCACCGTTGCGGCCACCGATCCGCTCGCGATCGACGGACGCCCGTTTCTCCCCGACGGCGTGAACGCGCCGGGCGGATTCCTGCTTGAGGACGGCGACGGCCGCGGCGTGTCGATCGCCGGCTCGCTCGATTTCACGAACGGCCACTTTGCGCTCGCGCAAGGGTCTGCATGGACCGGCGAGTTGCGCACGCCGGTGACGGTGTACGGGAACCTGCTGTCCGCGAATCAAGGCGAGACCGTCGAGAACGAGCTCCTCGGCCGCGGCGATGCGAGCCAGCCGCGGCAGACGTTCACGCTCAAGAAACATCCGCTCAGCTACGTGCCGTCGGCGAGTGCCGGCAACGTGACCGGCGTCGCATCGACGTTGTCGATCTGGGTCGACGGCGTGCGCTGGCGCGAGGTGCCGAGCTTTTTCGGCGTCGATGCCGCGGCGCCCGTGTTCATCGTCCGTCAGGGCGATGACGGGAACACGAAGGTGACGCTGCAGCGGCTGCGCACCGGCGCCGCCGTGGTCGCGTCGTACCGCTTCGGCGCCGGCGAAGCGAGTCCACCGGCGGGCGGCATTTCGCAGGTCGCGCGCGCGATCGCCGGCCTGCGATCGGTGCGCAACCCGGTCGCCGCCGCTGGCGGATCGGACGCGGAAGACGCGGGGCATCTGAGCGAGTACGCGCCGCGATCCGCGCTCCTGCTCGGGCGCGCGATCTCGGTGCCCGACCTCGAAGCGGCGGCCGCGATTCAACCAGGCGTGCGCGCGGCCTCCGCGGAGTGGCGCTGGAACACCGACGCGCAGATGCCGGTCGTGCAGATCTACTACATCGGCGCGCCGGCGCTGCAGCCGCAGATCGCGCAAACCATCCGCAACCTGACCGACGGCGTGACGCCGGTGCGCGTTGACGCCGCGATCGCGCTCGTCCGCCGCCTGTGGATCGATCTGCTGATCGACGAGCGCTACGAGACGACGCGCGTCCGCGCCGACGTGCGCGCGGTGCTGCTCGCGGCGAAGCAAGGCCTGCTGACACCGGAGCGGCTCGGCGTCAACCGGCCGCTGTTCCGCAGCGTGATCTTCGAGGCGGTGCTCGGCATCGACGGGGTGCGCGCGGTTCGGACGCTCGCGCTCTCGGGCCTGAATCCGCTTCGCTACGGCGTGCAGCCCGGCGCCGGACGCTATTTCGATTTCGAGAGCGGCGGCGTCGCCGTGAACGGTCACACGGAGTAAATGCATGGCCCCCGTTGCCGACGATCGATTCGCCGCCTATTACGCCGAGCGTCTCTGGGACTGGCTGCCCGAGGTCTATCGCGACGAGGATGGCCTCGCGGCGAATCCCGGCGTCCTGCGATCGTTCATCGAACTGTTCGCCGGGCAGGCGGCGGTGCTGCGGCGCAGCCAGGATCGGCTCTGGGACGATCAGTTCATCGATCTCTGCGACGAGTGGGCGGTCGCATACATCGGCGACCTGGTCGGCACACGCCTCGTGTCGGCACTCAACGCGCGAGCGCGCCGCGTCGACGTCGCCAAGACGATTTACTACCGGCGCCGCAAGGGCACGCTGCGTGTGCTCGAAGAGCTCATCGGCGACATCACCGGGTGGGACGGCGTCGTCGTCGAGATGTTCAGGCGCCTCGCGCGCGCGCGGCACGGTCTCGACCCGGCGCCGCAGCGGTTCGCGGCGCCGCTCACGGGGACGCCGCCGGGCGGCATCGCGGATCTGCGAAACGTTCGCGGTGCGTCGCTCGCGGGCACCGCGTTCGACGAGTACGCCTCGACGGCCGACGTGCGGCGGAACGGCCGGCATGCGATCCCGAAGCTCGCGAGTGGCGATCGCTGCGCGAATGGGAAGTGCCGGCGCCGATGCGCTGCATGGTGCTCGCCGACGAGCAGTTCACGGTGACGCTCGATCTCGTCGCCGATCTCGAAGCCAACTTCGCATTGACCGCGGCCGGCGCCGCCGATCTGACGCTGCTCGCCGGCATACGCGTCATCGGCGAGCCGCGCTTTCGTCAGGCGCTTGGCGCGCGGCCGTCGAGCGCGGAGCTGCTCGGACCGGTGATCTGGCCCGAGCTGCGGCGGCGCGCGCTCGGCGCGGATTGCGGCCGCGCGGGGTTGCTGCCGAAGGCGTTCGAGATCGAAAGCGCGCCGGGACTGCCGGTCGCGCGCGAGCGGATTGCCGCGGGACAGCTGCAGAACTGGGCCGGCGCGCCCGCCGACCGTGATGCGACCGTCGATCCCGAGCGCGGGCGCGTGCGGTTCCTGAACGGACCGCCGGCCGCTGACATCCTCTTCAGATACTTCTACGGTGCGCTGGGCACGATCGGCGCGGGTGCGTGGCCGCGCCAGCCGGCGGACGCGACGCTCGTACTGCTGCCGGGCGGCGGAGCGATCGCGCCCGGAGCAATCCCTCCGAGTGGCGTCATCCAGATCGCCGACAACGCGACGTACTCGCCCATGTCCGATGTCGCGGGCATCACGACGTTGACGTTCCAGGCTGCGGACGAACGGCGTCCGTATCTCGTGGCCGCCGGTCCGGAGTTGATCTTCGCCGGCGCCGCTGGTGTGGACGCGGCGCTCACGATCGATGGTGTGTGGATTGGCGCCGCGGCGCCGACGCGCGTCGTCCTCGACGGATCGTACGAGACGGTCGTGCTGCGGTACGTCACGCTGGATCCGGGCGGCGTCGACGCGCAGGGCAACGCAATCCCGCGGGTCGATCTGCTCGTGCGCGGCGTCGTCGACACGCTGCGGATCGACCATGGCGTCGTCGCGTCCGTTGCCGTGGCGCCGGGGGCGACGCTCGAAGAGCTGATTATCGAGGATTCGATCGTGGCCGGCGGCATGGCGCTTCCGGCCACGCGCGTGGTCATGCGCCGCGTCACGATGCTCGGGGTACTCGATGTGAATCGGCTCTCGGCGTCCGAGACGTTGCTGACGTCGGTGGCCGACGTGACCGACACGCAGCATGGCTGCTTCCGCTTCAGCTCGACGCCGCCGGGCAGCCGCGTGCCGCACCCGTACGAATCGCACGTCATCGCCGACTCGCCGTCGCTCTTCGTGTCGCGGCGCTTCGGCGATCCGGGGTACCTGCAGCTCACAAACGTGGCGCCCGAGGCGCTGCAGCGCGGCGCCGAAGATCGATCCGAGATCGGCGCCTACTCGTCGCTGCGCGATCCGATCCGCCTCGACAGCCTGAAACAGAAGGTCGACGAGTACAGCCCCTTCGGAACGATCCCGCTCTACGTGTTCGAAACCTAGAGGATGCGCGCACATGCCGACCAGCGACATCTCACGGTGGTCCACGGACTTCAGGAAGCGATACGACGGCGTGCGGCTCCAGCAGGGGCGCGTCGTCACCGACGACGACGTCAACGAGGCGGCACGGCTCGAGTTCGAAGACCGGCGGCGCACACGCGTCGACGTCATCGGTCCGGCGGGATCGCCCGACAACGGGTTCGCCCTCGCCAACGTCACGACCGGTCCGGCCGGACCGGACTTCACCATCGACGCAGGCACGTTGTACGTCGGCGGCCTGCGCCTGAATCTCGACGACCCCACGACGTATCTCGGCCAGAGCGACTTTCTCCAGATCGAGCCGATTCCGGCGCCGGCCGCGGGCCGCGTCGATCTGGTGTACGTCGAAGCGTGGCAGCAGCACGTTTCGGCCGTCGAGGATAGCGAGATCTTCGAAGTCGCGCTTGCCGGCGCGGACACGTCGACGCGCCTGAAGCCGATGCAGCGCATCCGCGTCGCCGCCGGCGTGGGCGGCGCCGACTGCCACGCGGCCCTCGATGCGGTCATCGCCGCGTCGCCGAACGACGGTACGTTGACCGCGCAGCTCGAGCGGCGCACCGACGCGCAGCTGACCGTCACGTTCATGTGGGGATTCGACGACGCCTCACCGATGTACCGCGTGCAGATCAAGACCGATCCGAATACCGCGCAGCGGACGGTCGTCCATCTGCTGACCGCGCCGAAGGATCAGGCCCACTGGCCGCTCGCCGATCAAACGATCGAGCTGCTGCCATGGGGCGCGCTGCTGCCGAACGGCGAGAAGGTCGCCGAGACGACCGGGCTGCTCGTCAAGGTGCAGGCGTCGTTCGACCCGGACACGCACGACATCTCGATTGACACGAACGTGCCGCTGGCGTTCGGCGCGGCATGGCAGCAGCACGCCGCCGCCGCGGCGCTTGCCGCCGGCGAGCAGTTCGTGTTCATGCGCGTGTGGAACCGCGGCGCCGACCTCGCCACGCCGGCGAAGATTGCTTTCGTGCCCAACGGCGCGGCAGTCCCGCTCGGCGACACGGGACTGCGCGTCGAATTCAAAGGGACGCAGTTCCGCCGCGGCGATCACTGGGTCGTCGCCGCGCGTCCCGAATCGCGAAACGTCGTCGTTCCGTGGCAGCTGATGACGGCGCGCGAGCCGCACGGCTACCGCCGGTTCGTCGCGCCGCTCGGATTGATTTCGTGGGCGCTCGACGCCAACAACGCGCTCGTCGGCACGGTGATCGACGACTGCCGGCCGACGTTCCCGCCGCTCACGCGCATCAAGTCGTGCTGCACCTATACCGTCGGCGACGGCGTCGAGAGCTTCGGACAGTTCGCGTCCATTCAGAACGCGATCGAGGCGCTGCCCACGGGCGGCGGCGAGATCTGCGTGCTCGCCGGCCGTCACGTCGGCCGCATCCGCATCGTCGGGCGCCGGGGCATTCGCATCCACGGGTGCGGACACCGCAGCCTCGTCGTTCCCGGTCAGGAGCCGAACGGCGGGCCGCTGGTCTACATCGAAGACTCGGAGTTCATCGAGCTCGATCGGCTGCGTCTCGAAGCGCCGAGCGGCATCCAGTCGCGCGAGAGCGACAACGAGGGCGCGATCACGTCGCACCTGACGTTCGAGCGGCTCGAGATCGCCGTCGCGCACGCAGCAATGGATCTCGAAGCGACGCGCCGCATCGACATCGTCGACAACCAGATCACGCTTACCGGCAGCCTGTTTCGCGGGCTGTTTCCGCTCGACGCGATGATGGCCGCGGTCACCGTGCGCTCGCAGGAGGTGCTCGTCGAGCGCAACGAGATCGACGGCCGCGCGGCGGGCGGACGGCTGCGCGGCGTGATCGGCGGCGTGCACCTGCGCGGCGGCTGCGAGCGCGTCGATATCCGGCGCAATCACATCGTCGGCGGCAACGGCAACGGCGTCCTGCTCGGCAGCTTCGTCAGCGTCATTCGCCCTGTCGAGGGCGGGCGTCCCGGACGCGTGCTGTTTCCCGGATTCATCATCGTCTTCGATGACGACGGGTGTCCGCACATCATTCCGCTGCCGCCGGGTCGGCCCGACGAGCCACCGCCGGAAATCGAGTCGGAAGGATTTCTCTACGAGATCCTGATCCACGACAACCGGATCGAGCGAATGGGGACGAGCGGCATCGCGTCGGCGTACGTCGTCGGCCCGAGGCTGAGCCGGTTGCCGCAGGTCCGCGGCGCTGTCGTCATCGACCTCGAAATCTCGAACAACATCATCGAGCGCTGTCTCGAGCTGGAGATTCGCGACTTCTCGGCGCTGCTCGAGAATCGCATCGCGTTCGGCGGCATCGCGCTGCAGACCGTCGAGGGATGCCGCATTCGGGAGAACCGCATCCGCGACAGCGGCACCGCGCACGCGAACCCGGTGTGCGGTGTGTTCGCGGCGGTGTCGAGCGGCATTGACATCGAGGAAAACACGATCGCCGGCAACGGCCCGCTGAACACGGCGAACCAGCAGAGCCTCTTCGGCACGCGCGGCGGCATCGTGCTGCCGATCGTCTGGGACTTCGGCGGCGCGATCGCCGCCCGGGTCTTCGACCGCGAAGGGCGCGTCGAGTTCGCCGCGCGCGTCCACGACAACATCGTCAACACGCCGCTCGGACGCGCGCTGATGATCGGCGCACACGGCATGGTCAGCGTGATCGCGAACCATTTTACCGGCTTCGGATTCCCGCGCCGGGACGACGCGATCTTTGCCAACGCGCTCACCGCCGATGCGAACGGCGTTCTGATCGCGCCGCCGCCGGCGGATCGGTACACGGCGCACCTCTCCTATCTGTCGAGCCCTGGCGCGCTCAGCGTGTCGGCGGACGCCGTGAATGCGCTCGTCCTCATCATCAACCTCGGATCCCTCGATCGCACGCCCGCCTACGTCGGATTCGTGACGGCAGTGCTCGAGCGCGCGGCACGCGCCCCGGAGGAGGGTGACGCGGACGGCGGACAGGTCCTGTTCGATGACAATCACGTGCTCGTGCAGGCGGGTGGGAACGTCGCGC
>QHWQ01000111.1:0-1496 GCA_003222635.1 Acidobacteriota bacterium
CTTCGCGCGCCGCGCCCCAGCCGCTCACGACCACCGGAGTTCCGCGCACCGCGGCTTCGAGGGCCGGCAGCCCGAAGCTCTCGCGCCACGACAGGCTGATAAACGCCGCGGCTTCGTCATAGAGCGCTGGCAGATCGGACGCGATGTCGGAAAGAAAACGGATGTTCCCGTCGCCCTCAAGGTGCTGCTGACGCGCGAACTCCACGATGGCATCGGACACGCTGCCTGTTCCGACCAGAACGAGCTGCAGCGACGGCGCGGCGCGGCGCGTCAGCGCAAATGCGCGAATCGCTCCCCGCACGTTCTTGTGGGGCTCATATCCGCCGACGTAGAGGACGTACGGAAGGCGGACGCCGTGGCGCCGCAACGCGTCGGCACGTACGTCCTCCGAGGCGCGAGGCGCGCGAAATTCGTCGGCCAGGGCCAGCGGCGCAACGGTCACTCGTTCTCCGCTGACACCCAGCAGCCGCACGATTTCGTCGCGGCAATAGGCCGACGGAGCGATGAGGTGCGCGGCCCGCTGCACCTGAGACCGCCAGTACGCGTACCGCCATGTCGAGGTACGAAAGTCGTAGCCGAGATACGCACGCAGCGGCGGCGGCAGCGTGCCGGATGCCACGAGGTCGCGATAGCTGTGTGGCGTGACGCTGTGCAGCGTCAGCACCACGGGGCACGGCGCCCACAGCGGCACGCCGTGTTCGATGGTCGCGAGATAGACGTCCGCATTCCATCGCGCCAGCGCGGCCGGGAGCGCGATTTGCTCCCAATGGATGCCGCCGTGATCCGCCGGCGCCAGCGCCGCGAGGCCGCTCCTTGACAGCAACGAGTCTTCGACAACGGAACCGCGACGGTGGATGAACACGACATCATGACCGGCGGCCGCCAGCTCGCGGGCAACGGCGAGCGTGTACCGATCCCATCCGCGCGGCACCTTGCAGACCGCCAGCGAACGCCCGTCGATCGCAATGCGCATGTCAGAACAGCGTCGCCTCGGAGCTCGCCGCCAGAGGCATCGGCACCGCGACCATGGCGCGATCGGAGGACAGGCGGCGGCCCAGCGCAATCATCGGCCGTTCGATGACGTAATAGCTCGCCGCCGCCGTCGCGATAAGACCGATCACGTTCAGCGGAAAGAGCTGCAGCGATCCGAGCGGGGAGGGAACAGTGGGCGCCATGAACGGCGTCTGCCACAAGTACAAGCTGTAGGAGAGCCGCCCCACCCACCGGAAGACGCGCGTTTCCAGCAGCCGTCCGATGAACATCTCCGGCCGCAGCACGGTGCCCGCGAGAATCAACGGGATCAGCACCGCTTCGAACGCCATGGCGAGCGGCGGCCGCATCGCGACGCACCCGACGTACAGGGCCACCAGCACGCACCACACGAAGGGCGTGACGGCCTCGCGGTACCTCGCCCGCCGTTCGGGATCGCTGAGCGCGATGGCAACGAAGCATCCCCAGAGAAGCGCGTCCATCCGCACATCGCTGCGCTCGTAGAA
>QHWQ01000111.1:1556-19301 GCA_003222635.1 Acidobacteriota bacterium
AGAGGCTCCAGAAATGACCCGTGTACCAGCCGCTCTCCGCGCCGGCGGTCGGCAGGTAATTCCGGACGAACAACAGGCACGTCCAGAACTCCCCGCGCGTCAGCGGCAGCACGCCGATGGCTCCGGCGAGCGCCACCGTCAGCAGTGTCGCCAGATATGGCGGAAGGATGCGGAAGACGCGACGGATGTAGAACCGACGCAGATTCAATCGGCCCGTGCGTTGCAGCTCCTTCAGCAGCCGCGAACAAATGAGAAACCCGCTGATGCCGAAGAACACGTCCACACCAAGCGCGCCGTATCTGGTGGCATTCAGCGCCGCCGCGTTCGGAGATGTGCCGCCGGCTCGGAAAATGGGAAAGCTCACGTGCGCAACGGTCACGCCGGCGATCGCGATTGCACGCCAGCCGTCGAGCGTCGGGTAGTACGCGTCGCCGCTGCTGCGATTACGCGACAACTTCTCCGTCCATGAGTTCCTGCAGGCCGGTCTCCAGCGAAAACCGCGGCCTCCAGTTCAGCAGCGCCCGTGCGCGTTCGATGGATGCGCCGAGATACGCCCTCTCGACCGGGCGCGCGCGCGAGGCGTCAGCGACAATCGTGGCCTCGACTCCGGCCGCCCGCGCCACCGCCCGCGCCAGCTCGTCAATGCTGACGGAGCGGCCTGACGCCACGTTGACCAGGATGGCTGGTTCCTCGGCGGTCGCGAGCGCGCGCAACGCCGCCACGACATCCGCCACATAGACGAAATCCCGCTTCGGCCACGTGTTGCCGAGGCATACCCGGCGGTCGGCGTGGCGAAGCTGCCTGACGATGTCGGGAATGACGTGCGGATTGGTTTCCCGCGATCCGTAGGTATTGAACAGGCGCGCCACGGCGATTGACGGGATGCGCTGCCGAGAGTACGCGGCGCGAAGCAGCTGCTCCGCCGCGAGCTTGGTCACCCCGTACACGGTGAACGGCGTCACATCGTCCTCTTCGACGTGCGGCCGTTCGGCCGGCGTGTACACGTCGGCGGTCGAGGTGAAGACGATGCGGCGTGTTCCCGCCGCCGCAGCCGCATCGATGATCGACTGGGTTCCGCAAACGTTGGTGCGCACCGCCTCGCCCGGGCGTTCATCGCACGCCGGGATGTAGTGGAGCGCGGCGAGATGAAAAACGACGTCTGGACGTGCATCGAGGAACACGCGCTCGATCGTCGGCGCATCCTCTACGCTGGCGGCGACGAGGCGGAACCGCGGATCGGCGGCATGCGCCTCGAGGTGGGCCTCGCGGCCGGCGGTCAGGTTATCGATCACGCTGACTGCGATGCCGCTGGCCAGGAGCGCATCGACAAGATGCGAACCGATGAACCCGGCGCCTCCGGTGACTACCGCGCTTTTCATCTGCTAGATCTCCGAATAGAGCTGTGCGAACTCGTCAAACGATCGGTGATACCGACTCGCGCATGCACACCGTGCTCGACGTCGATGCCTTCGGCGCCCTCCGACGTGGTCACCACAGGGATGCCGTACGCCATTGCTTCGAGGACCTTGATCATCGTGCCGCTGCCGCGCGGCAACGGATAGGTGAAGACACCCAGCTGTTCGAAGTAGGGGCGTGGATCGGAAACGTTCTGGTGAATCTCGATACCAGGGCTGCCCAGGTACTGCGACAGCGCGGTCCGCGCATTCCACCCGACAATCAACAGTCGCGCGTCGGGGATGCGGGCGCGCACCATCGGAAAAATAGAGGTGATCAGGCGGACCGCCGCCAGATAGCCTGGACTCCATGCCATGTTCGCGACAAAGCCGATGGTCGGCGATGGCGCAGGACGATCGGCCGCATTGAACGAAAATGCGTCGGGGTCGATCACGACGGGGATCGTCCGCACGGCCGCGCTGCCGTTGATCTGCGCAATGCGCTGCGCGACGCGATTCGTCGTGGCGCGAAACGTCCGCAGCCGCGACAGCAGGCGGCGCTCTGTCGCGTAGAGCAGTGCCTTCGAGGCGATGAATCGCGGCGAGGCGTACCAGACGCCCTCGAGGTCGAGCAACTCGAGGTGGTGCACCGATGTCACGGTGCGCGGATGCCCGTTCGCGAGATGACCCGCCCACAGCTGCTCGAGCTGGAGCACGTCATAGCCGTTCCGGACTTCGGCGTCGAGCGTGCGGCGAAGATCGTCCGAGAGCATGTACGAGAACGGCGCACGCACCGTGCGCCATTTGCGTTCGATCGACATGCGCTCGTGCGCGTATCCGTGGCACGTCAGGTCGATGCCCAGCGGCGTCACCGCGTCCGCGGCGGCGCGTGCCCATTCGGGACGCGACGAACAGGCGAGGCAGCGCACCCGGTAGTTCTTCGCTGCGAGTCCTTTGAGCAGCGCATAGGACCATCGTCCCGTGACGTCGCCGCCCGGATGCGGCTCACCGGTCAGCACGACGATGACGCGCGCCCTCATCGCGCGATCTCCGTGGCGACGCGATCCACGAGCGCGGCGAGCTCACGGCTCATGTCGGCCCACGTGCGGCGGTGCAGCTCCGTCCCGAATGTCCGCACGCGTTCGCGGATGGCCGAGACATCGGAGCGCCAGGCCACAAGCCTCGCCGCAAGGTCATCCACCGATGGCGGATCGTCCAGAAGCAGCTCGCGCAAGTTCGACGGATATCGCTCCGCCACGCCGGCGCAGCGCGTCACGAAGGCGGGAATCCCGCAGCACATGGCCTCGTGGACAGCGAGGCCGTAGGCGTCGTAGCGGGTGGGACTGATCAGCAGGTCCGCTGCCCGCAGCACCATCGGAATGTCCGTGCGAAAGCCCTCGATTCGAACGCGCGAACCCAGCGTCTCCGCTTCGCGCCGCCAGTGAGCCACCGCGGCGCCGTCACCGATGGCGACGAGATCGACGTCCCATTCAGCCTCGCGCGACAGCCGCTTCCACGCCTCGAGCAGGACGTCGAAGCCTTTCGATCGATCGTGGCCGAGAGCGCCGATGAAGATCGCCGTCCGCCGATGCTCGTCCCAGCCGAGACTGCGGCGTGCCGCGCTCCGCTCCGCGCTGGCCACCGGCCGGAACAGCGATGCATCGTTGCCGTAATACACGGTCACCACCGACGATTCGCTGACGCCAAGTCGTTCGATCAACTGCATCCGCGCGCGATTCGAGTTCGTGACGACGAGCCGCGCCGCGCGCACGGCGGCCGCCTCGGCGCGCCGCGCCCGCGCTTTCTGGAGGCGAGCCCGCACCCGAACGGTGGCTGGAGCGGCGTCTACGTCGGGCTCCCACGCGGCGTGGACCGCATGCACCCACGTCAGCGCGGCGTCGCGACAGTTGCCGCCGTTGCTGATCAGCACGCCGCGGTTGCGGAACCGTCGCCCCGCGCGGGCGAGTATCGGCGCACCCAGCGCGTGCATGCCGAGCGGTCGCGGAACGCGATGCCACGAGACGAGCGGATTCGTGTCAAGAGGCGCCGCGACCCGGTGCGCCACAATCGTCAGGCGCTTGCCGAGCGTGCCGGTGACGTATCTGGCGAACTCGTAGTTCGCCTTGTCCATGCCACCCCACGGCGTGAGGTCGCCGGCGACGATGACGCAGTCGGGGGCCGTCACCGCGCCCTCTGCCGCAGCGCGGCACCATGAAGAATTGCCGTGAGCACCCAATACTGCGTGCCCATCTGGTTGGTGAACGGCGTGAATCCGAAGATCATCGCCAGCACGCCTGCGTTTGCCGCCGTGATGACGCCCGCGACCAGTCGGAACCGCTGGTCGTTGGCGTTCTTGATCAATCGAATGTCCTCGCGCGTGGTGACGAAAAGAGCGAGGCCGTACAAGATGACCAGGAAGATGCCGCCGTCGAGGATCCACCCGTTCGGTTGAAGCTCCGCCCAGATGGGAGGCGCCGTCGCAGATAGTGGATCGCCGAAGTAGTCCTGCATCATCCCCCAGCGTCCTGGGCCGGCGCCGAGCGGGAACTGCATGAGCAGATCGGTCATCGCGTATTGAAGCTGCTCGGTGCGGCCGGCATTCCGATACGCAGCGGTTCCTTCATCGGTCAGCGTGCCGAAGCGCTCGGCGACGGCATCGCCGCCCAGGTGGACGCCGAGACGAAAACCACCGACGGCGACGACAATGACCAGCGGCACGACGAGCGCGAGCCGACCGAACTCGTTTCGCCGCACGAGCAGCCAGACATAAAACGCAAACATCCCGCCGAGGACGAGCAGGTTCGTTCTCACGAGACTCAGACAGATGGCCGCGACGCCCGCGACCGCAAACGCGCCGAACAGCATGCGGATGGGGAGCGGTCCGGGTGTCGTGGCGAACACGACACCAAGCAGTGCCGCGTAAGTCGCGGGCACGGCGACGGCCCCCGGATTGTCGAACAGCCCCGGCGGGCGAACGACGACGGTCCCATCAGGACCGACGTACGAGACCGTGCTCAGGCCGTAGGTCGAATTCAGCACCCGGGCAGAGAGCTCCTCCGGCATGAAGCGCGCGGGATCGTAGGCCTGGAGGACGCCGACGACGGCGTTGCTGCCGTTGCACAGCAGCATCAAGACGAGCAGCCGTCGTGCGTGCTCGGTATCGCGAATGTTACGCGGCAACCAGAAGGCCGGCCCGAGCACAGAGATGTACAGGAATACCTGCGCAATGGCGGACATGGCCGTGTTGGTGAACGGGTGGCCCAACATCAGCGCCAGCAGGATCACGATGGCGGTGAGCCACCGCCGGGCGGGGTGCAGACGCTCGCTCAATCCGCCCGCAAACACCCAGTGCGCGAGCAGTGCGAGACTGATCGCGAAGGGCGCGATCCGAAGCGGCAGGCGAATCGCCTGCGTGCCGGGCAAGAACAACAGGGCGGGGAGCGCCGTCTGCAGCACGATGAACCATTCCGCGGCTGACCACCGCGCGACCTGCTTAACGGTTGTGGCGGCGATGCCGGGACGTTCGCGAGCTTCGATGCGCGCCCTCGTCACCGTCCGTTCAGCGGCTGTGATGACAGACATCAGGCGAGCACGGGTATGGGGGTGCGTGCAACGAGTAGCACGTTGTCGGACAACGCGGCCGGAAACCGCCGCGACAGAAACTCGGGATAGCACTGGTGGGCCTTCGGAATGCGGCCGCACGCGGTGAACTCGATGCGGGCATCGACGAGTCCGCACTCCGAGGCGATGCGCCGAAGGTCGACGTCCAGCAGCGCCGTAATGTGCGCCGGGTAATTGACGTCCTGAAATGCCGCGAAGCGGCCTCGGAATGCGAGCGTCAGCAGGCTCAGCGCGCTGCGCTGATTCGGCGTCGTGATCACCACCCAGCCGCCCGGCGCGACCAGTCGCGTCAGTCCGCGAACGAACGCGCGTGGATTCTCCAGATGCTCGATCACCTCGACGGCGACGGCGACGTCCGCACAGCGCGACGCAAGCGGGATCGATTGCTGTTCCACATCCGCGACGATTCGGCGCTCGCTCACGGGAAACCCCGCATAGGCGATCAGGTCAACGCCGATGTAGCGATCGAAGCGGCCCTGTAGATACGTCAGCAGACGGCCGGCTCCGCAGCCGACATCGACGATGGTTCCTGAACACTTCCGCGCCACGAGTGCAGCCGCGACGCTGCGATAGATGGCGTCGTCGCTGGCCCCGCGGCTCAACGCTGCTCGATCCACCGTTGACGGTGTGGGCGAAGGAGCGACGGTCAGCACAGCGGTTCGAGAACGGCGCGAAGATCGGCCATCCGGCCGGCGGGATCGCACAGGGTGGCCGCACGCGCGGGCGCGCCGTTCGACATCGCCGCCCGACATGCGCCGTCTTCGCAGAGGCGGCGAAGCGCGGAGGCGAGCGAATCGGGATCGTTTGGTGGCACGAGGATGCCGCACGTGTCGTCAACGATATCGGCGGGACCGCCTTGAGCGGTGGCGACCACCGGCAGCCGCATCCAGAGCGCTTCCACGAGCGCGATGCCGAACGGCTCGGGCGAGAGGTTCGGTTGACAGTACACGTCGGATGCCATCAGCACCGACGCCACGTCGCGGCGTTCGCCGAGACACGCGACGCGATGGGCAATGCCCAGCGTACGCGCAGTGCGCCGCACGGTGTCGAAGTGCCGCTGTTCTTTCTCCCGCTGAGGGCCGCCGACGAACACCAGCCGCCAGTTCGGGACGTCGGTCAGCTTCGCAAGCGCCTCCAGCAGGGCCGTGTGGCCCTTCCACGATTCCATGCGGCTGACGTGCGTGATCAGAACGGTGTTCGGAGGGACGCCGAGCTCGCGGCGCACGTCCGCACGGTTGGCCGACGCCTCGTGAGGCCGCGGCCGTTCAACGGGATTGAAGATGATCTGGCGTTGCGTCCGTGGATACCGGTTGCCAAGCGTTGACGCGGTGTAGCGGCTGTTACAGATGATGACGTCCGGCTCGTGCCGCGCCGCCATTCGATCGGTCACGGTGCTGCCCGCGGGACCGTGCTGCCATAGCGCGAGGGGTACGCGCCGCTGCCGCGCAACGCCGCCGAATAACGCGAGCGACCATGGCCCATGGCAGACGATGACGTCAGGCGCGGTGCAGTCGATCGCGCGACGAAGCGCGCGACGGGCGCGCCACGTCACCACAGGGGCGCTCAATCGGGCCGCCGCGAGCATGTGCACCGTCGCGCCCGCGCCGCGCAGCTCGTCGTTGAGACGCCCTTCATAACAGAGCGCAACGTGGTGCTCGAGTCCGGCGCCTGCCGGTGTCGCCGCCAGCGTGACGAGCAGACGCTCGACGCCTCCAAAGAGGTTTCCGCTGTAAACGTGAAGCAGACGCAAGGGAATCGCCGTCAGGCCGCCCGCCGCGCGAGCACCTCGAGGTGCATGCCGACATTCACGCTGGTCATCGCTTTGACGGCACGCACAGCGGCGAACCCGGTCATCCGCACCGCTCTCGCCGCACACCGGGTCAGTGCGATGTGCCCGCTGACGGAATCGAAATCCGAAGGCGCCGGCCCGATGTGAACCACGTCGAAGTCGAGGCGGCGCAACGCGCGAGCAAGTGAATGTTCGCTGAAGTGGTTGATGTGCGCGAAGTTCCCCATGAGGGATCCACGCCTGCGACCGAGCGCCACTCGGACGCGCTCCTTGGCCAGCTGCATCCGCAGGTGAGGCACTTTCACATACAGGTACCCGCGAGGCGCGAGGACCCTTTTCAGAAGAACGAGATGTGCGACCGGGTCGGGCAGATGCTCGAGCACGTCAAACAGCGTCACGACATCGGAGCGGCGATGCAGCAGACCGCTCAGCGCCTCCCTGATGCCATCGCACTCGACGTCGCGGCCGTGCTTTCGCGCCAGCCGAACATTGTCCCGATGCGTGTCGACGCCGGTGACAGACTCGAAGAGAGGGCGCGCGAGCATCAGGAAGCGTCCGTTGCCGCATCCGCGTCGAATAGACGGCCTCGCAGGCCGTGCGCGCGAAACAACGCGAGCGCGTGAGCGAACACGCGCTCCTTGCCGCCGGCCATCGTCGGCGGCGCGAACCGGAGGTTCGGAAACAGAGCGGAGTTGTACAACGCCTCGCGAAACGGCGGCCCGAAGGGGTTCGCTTCGCGGAACGCGACCCTGCTGTCCAGGCCGCCACACAGAGGACACTGCGTGATGGCGTTCAGCTGTACGATCCTCGCGTGATCCGCTTCTGGCTGACTCACCCGTGGTTGCTCTTGCACGGCGTTCGCTACGCGATCTGGCAACGCCTGCATCCGGACGCGCCATGGTTGTGTCCAGGCACGATCGAGTTCCTCGAGGCACATCTGCGGAAGGACATGACGGTCTTTGAATTCGGGAGCGGCCGCAGCACTGCCTGGCTCGCCGCGCGCGTTCGATCGATCATCTCCATCGAACATGACGCGCGCTGGTATCGCGCGACGCGTCGACGGCTCGACGAGCGGGGATTACTAGCAGACCTTCGCCTGATCCCGCTGAATCAGCGGCTGCGGAACCCGAACGGCATCGCTATGACATGCCGCCCGATTACGTCCGCGCGATCGAGCACCAGGCGGCGGGTTCCCTCGATCTCGTGGTGATCGACGGCCACTATCGCACGCACGTCATCGCTGCCGCGATTCCGAAGATTGCGCGCGGCCGATGGCTGCTCGTCGACGACGTGCAGTTCTGGCCTGACCTTTCTGTGCTGCCGATCCCTCGCGACTGGGCGAGAGTCGACGACAGCTCCAACGGGCTGAAGCGAGCGATCATCTGGCGATCACCGCGCGCTTGACGGCTGACTGCCGGGCGAAACGGCATACGAAGTCGTGTACTTCGTGCGGTAATACCGCGAGTAGTAATGCGGGTGACGACGGATCTCGGCCCGGTTCATGACGGCGCCGATGTAGCGGGCACCGGCGGCGTCGAGCTGCTCGAGCGCCGTCTTGGCGGCGCCGCGAGTCACGAGATCCGCGCCGACGACGAACAGCACAGCGGACGAGGTGTGGGCCAGCACGCAGGCGTCCGTGACGGCCAACACAGGCGGCGAATCCAGGAGCACCCAATCGAAGTTCTCGCGGAACGCCGCCATCAATTCCGCGAAGCGCGGCGAGCCGAGCAGCTCGGGCGGATTCGGCGGGACCCGTCCTGCGGGAAGGACCCACAGTTTGGGGACGGTCGTCTTCTTCACCGCATCGTTCGCCTTGGCGCTGCCGATGAGCACGTTCGACAGACCCGCCTCCTGATCGAGTGCGAACAGCTGATGGATTTTCGGCCGGCGCATGTCCGCGTCAACGAGCAGCACGCGCTGGCTCGTCATCGCCAGCGCAATGGCCAGATTCGCCGCCACCATGGTCTTGCCTTCTTCGGGCGCGGTGCTGGTGATGACGAGCGTCTTGGCGCTGCCCTCCGCGAACGAGAACAGCACGTTGGTGCGAATGGCGCGCAGCGCTTCCGGGAACATGCCCGGCACGTGGTGGTTGATCATCGGCGACGGCTTGGCGAACTCACGTCGGCGAAGCTGGGGAACCAGGCCGAGGAACGGCAGTCCGAGTTGCACCTTGATGTCGTCCGGCGTCTTGAGGCACGTATCGAGCGCCTCGATGACGAACCCGAACATGCCGGCGAGAAGAACAGCCGCCAGAAGCCCGTAGGTGACGTTCGTGCGTTTGCGTGGATATGCCGGCCACGGCGGTTCTTCGGCGGCGTCGACGACGCGGACGTTGCTGGTGCGCAACTCTCCTGAAATCCCGGTTTCCTTGCTGCGCTGGAGCAGGGCGTCGAATATCTGCCGGTTCGTCGCCGCATCGCGCTGCAGGACACCGTAGTCGATCGCGCGCCGGTTCAACTCCTGCGCCTCGTGCTTCTGCTGGTCGAGCGCCGCCTGTAGGCTGCGCTCCTGCGCGGCAGCAGCGAGATACTCGGTGCGCACGGATTCTGCGATTTTCGCGATTTCGGCCTGCAGCTTGGCATCGGCGGACTGCAGTGACGCCTTCAGCTTGATCATCGTCGGATGCCGCTCGCCGAGGTTGTCGGCCATCTCCGCCTGCTGACGCTGCAGAGCCGCGATCTCGCCTTTGAGCTGCTGGATGAATCCGTTCGACAGCACGGTGGGAAAGCGATCGAGCGCCGCCGCATCCCCGCGCGCGGCCTGGAGTTGTTCGAACAGCGCCTGTTTCTGCAGCCGTTCGGTGTGCGCCTTGGTAACGGCGCCATTCAGATCTTCCAGACGCTGAACGACGATGTTCTGACGATCCTCGAGTGAGATCGCGTCGTACTGCTCGCGATACTGCTGCAGCGCGCGCTCGCTGGCTTCGACGGCACTTCGCTGCTCGGCCATGCGCGCGGCCAGCCAGTCAGAGGCTTCCTTGGACGCTGTAAACCGGTACTCGAGATTCTGCTCGATGTACGCCTTCGCGATGGCGTTGGCCGCCGCCGTCGCGAACTTCGGATCCGGTGACGAGTAGACGATGTCCACCAGACGGCTGTTCCGTACCGGCACGATCGACAGCGCGCCGAGGAACGCATCGACGCGGCGGCGTTCGAGCGGGGTCTCGTCGACGGCGGTACTCTTCGAGTACGCCTCGCCCGTCATCTTGCCGTTGACGTAGGCGACGACGCTGTTGAACAGCGACTGCAGGTCGAACATCTGCCGTCCGCCGCCACTCAGCTGCGCGTTGGTGGCGAGGAATGGATCGGCGATGGAGCGCCGGGCAATGGCGCGGCTCTGGAGAATCCGGTACTGCGTCTGGTAATAGTCGAGCGTCGTCTTGTTTTGATCGACGACTTCCTGGAAGGAGACGACGTTCGGGTTTTCCGTCTCGATCAAAATCTGCGTTCGCGCTTCGTAGATCGGCGTGGCCGTGAACGTGTACATGACGACCGAGCCAAGCGTGAGCACGAACACGGCGAGACAGAGCCAACGCCGTTTGTACAGGATCCGCAGGTAGTCGAATCCGGAGAGGGTGCCGTCAACCACCTCCCCCGAGCCCGGCGGCAATCGCTCAACGCCGTCCTTCTCGACCGCGTCCCGTGCGGACGCGAACGCCGAGTCCGCCGGCATATCGATGCGAATTTCGTGGTGTTGGTGCTGTTCGTTGTCAGACATGATCAGAAGAATCGTTCTGGGACGACCACGGTGTCCCCCGGTTTGACGAGGTCATCGAGCTTGACCTTGACTTCCGTTTTCTTGCCGTTCACGATGCGCACCACTTTCGCCCGGCCGGATGCACCCCGGTCGGTGACACCGTGCGCGAGCGAGAGCGCCTGCAGAACCGTCGTTCCACGCTGATAGGGATACGCGCCCGGGTTCTGCACCTGGCCGAACACGTAAATCAGCTCGGCTCGCGGCACGAAAATCGTGTCGTCGTCATGCAGCTGCGCGTTCTGGGAGAGCAATCCCGTCTGCAGCTCGTGAAGATCGATGTGAATGACCTCGGCGCGGCCGTCCTGATTGGGGAGCACCGGGGCGCCGACATTGCCGGGCGAGCGGATGATGAGCACCTCGCCGCCAGCGTCGGCGCTGGTGGATCCTGCGCGCGCCAGCGCCTCGATCAGCGTCGTGTCGCCGCTCAGCGAGTACGCGCCGGGAGTTCTCACCTCGCCCACCACGAAGACACGCTGACTGCGGTACTGTTCGACCGAGACGGTCACCTGCGGATTCTTGAAGAAGCCCTCGCCGAGCTTCGTCTTGAGCTCGTCCTCGACGGCGCGCAGCGTCATACCGCCGGCCTTGATGCGTCCAAGGAGCGGGAACGAGAAGCTTCCGTCGGCTTCGACGCTGAACTTCCCGGAAAGATCCGCCTGCTCCCAGACCGTGATGTTGAGCACGTCCTGAGGGCCGATGACGTAGTTCGTGTTTTGCGCCGAGCTCGCGCGCGGCAGAGCCGCCACCGCGCACACGGCTAGCATTGCAATCGTTCGTCTAACGTCCATAAGTCACCGCTGTCCAGACTCGGCGCGTCCGATAGGCGCGCAGCGGGCCCGTTGAATCGCGCCGGGTTTCGTCGGCGTTCACGCCGATGCGGACCCTGCCGGCGTGAACGCCTACGCCTGGGCCGAGTGTTTGCACATAATCAACACGATCGCGCGACGCGTTGTTCAGCGGCGCGCCGCGATATGCGATCGAATGCGACCCTCCGCGCACCTGCACGTCGAACAGCCGCGTGAATTGATGCGTGACTTCGACGTCTGCGCCGGTCAGCAGGTAATAGGGGAGTTCGACGGTGTACGAATAATCGACGTCGCGGGCGAGTTCGGCCGTCACGTGCAGGCGACCTCGAATAGTCGTCGCGAGTTTGGCGCTGCCGACGAGGCCGCGGTAATCGCTGATCGCTTTGCCCATCCCGTCGTACTTGCGAACGCCGACGCGCAGCCGGCCCGAGATCAGCGCGAACGGCGCGATGTCGAATCCGGCCAGCAGCCGAACGCTGTCGGCATTCCGCTCCGGTGCGAAGCGGAAACGATCGCGCCGCGCGTCAGCGTCAACGACGAGCGTCGTGTCGGCGGGCGCTGAGGCTCACACGGGTCTTCGGCCGAACAGCGACATCGACGCCGATTTCCCGCTGTTGCAGTTCGCGGCTGGCGCGCGCATCGATTTCGTAGCCGCTGCGCTGGCGCGTATGGGAAATGGATCCTTCCACCCATGGCGTCACACGGGCCATTCGCCATTCGTACCGTCCGAAAATGCCACGGTCAATGCTGCGTTCGGATTGATAGCGCCGGAAGTACACGAAATCCGCCGTCGATTGGACAGTCAACCGCGTCGGACCGGCCCTGAACCGGCTATCGAGCGCCGGCGAGAGGGTCGCGGTGAGGTCTTCTTTCGGTTCGTCGGTCGAGTTGAACACGTTGCTGTCGATGCCGAGGTTCCCCAGCGTCACCGACGGGGTCAGACCGAGCGGACCGAATCGAATGCGCGAATTCGAGAGCGGATCGTCGCCACGCGTTTGCGCGTCGGAACCAGTCACGCCCATCACGAGAAACAAGAACGCTGCGGCTGCCGCGCGAAGTGACATGCGCATTCTGTCTATCTGGCCGGGCTCACAACCGGAGGCGGCGTCGGCGATGGAGAAGGCGTCGGCGACGGACTCGGCGCGGGTGTGGGCGCTGGAGTCGGTGTCGGTGTCGGTGTTGGTGTGGGCGCCGGAGCGGGAGCTGGAGCCGGAGCGGGAGCCGGCGGTGGTGCTGGCGCCGGAGCGGGAGCAGGGGCCGGCGCCGGAGCAGGCGAAGGGGCCGTCGCGGCAACGACCGCAGCCGTTCCAGCTGCGGCGGCGGCAGCCCCGACGCCCGCGATAACGGCAGCGGTGCTGATGCCGGCCCCCGCGGCAGCACCCGCGGCTGCTGCTCCCGCCGCGGCGGCGCCAGCGCCCGCGGCGGCACCCGCGATGGCCGCGGCTGATGCAGTCGCGGTCACCGTGGCCGTCATCGCTCCCGCCGCCAACGTGGCCGTTGATGTGCTCAGGACCGCGCCCGTTGCGCTCACGACGTTCACGCTGAAGGTGCCGGCAGCAAGACCACTCACGCTGAAGGTCCCTGCAGTGGTCGTGACCGTGGTCCCGACAATCTGGCCGGCGGCATTCATCACATTCACGGTCACACCGGCGAGCGGACCGGCTGGTCCGGCGGCCGTTCCGGTGATGACGCCAATCAACTGCGCCTGCGCGCGGCCGGGTGACACTGGGGTCAGCGCGAGAAGTGCGGCGACGACGGTGACTGCGAGGAATCGCTTCATCTGGTTTGTCCTGAGCGGGAAATGTGATATCGATGCGGGAGACAGGCGAACTAGGAAGACTTCGCGACGGGCGGCCGCTTGACCGCCAGCTGGCGCACCTTCCGATACAAGTTCGTCCGCTGGATCCCGAGCGTCTTGGCCGCGTCGGTCATCCGGCCGTTGTGCTGCGCCAGCACGGACGCCACATACTCGCGCTCGAAGCGCGCGCGTGCCTGCTTCAACGAGCCGCCGTAAATGATGCTGGACGGCCCGCCTTCGAGTCGGACGTTCGCGAGCACGTCCGACTGACGAATCAGCGGCTCCTGCACCTTGAGCACCAGCACACGTAGCAAGCCTTCGAGCTCCTGCAGATTGCCGCGCCACGGCAGCGCGGCCATCAACGCGATCGCCTGCGACGAGGCGCGCTTCGGCGGCAGATTCAGGCCGCCACAGATGTCCATCAACAGATATCGGACCAGCGCCGGCAGATCCTCGCGCCGCTCGCGCAGCGGCGGCATCGTGATCGTCGTCTGCGACAGCCGGCGTCTCAGCTCGGCGTTCACGCGATCGTCTTCCACCGGCTCGAGCACCGCGATCGGACGCAGATCGACGGGGCGCACCTGTACCTTGCCCGTCGCGATGACGAGGACTTCGCCGTCGCGAAGGATGCGCGCGAGCCGCACCTGCAGCCGGCCGGAGAGATCCGGCAGGTTTCGCAGCACGAGCGTTCCGCCCAGCGCCTGATACACCGCGGACGATTCGCTGATGTGCTCGACCGAGTCGGCGCCGGATCGCTCCATCTCGGCGCCGAACAGGCGGCGCTCCACGGCGTTGGCGACGGCACAGTCGAAGATGACGAACGGCGCGCCGTTGGGCATCGGCGTGTTCATCGCGCGCGTCAGCAGCTGGCCGATGGAGCCGTGGCGCCCGCCGGCCGATGCCAGATGAATGGCGCGAGCGAATACCTCGCCGCCTGTCCCCGACTCGCCGCGAATCATCACGCCGCCGTCGGCGACCAATGCCTGCTCGAGCCCGGACAATGCTTCGATCATTCCTGGCGATCGCACGATTCCGCGTTTCGCTAATGGAAATGTCACTCTGAAGCTCTCAGCACGCGCGGCTGCCACTGGCCGGAGCCGTCGCGGTCATATTCGACCCTGGCGACCGCGCCCTTTGGCCCGTAGACGAACCGCCGCTCCGGACGCCCCGAGCCGCTGTCGTCGAAGGCCGTGGCCGAAATCGCATAGGCCGGTTCTGCCGCGGCGTGGTTCGGCCGCGGCGTGTAGTAGTCCCACTTATCCGGACGTCCGTCGCCGTTGGTGTCGTCCTGGCTGCGGACGAGAACGCTCTGCTCGTAAAACTCCGTCCGATCGTACTTGCCGTCGCGTTTCGTGGAAATCTCGATTCTCTGGAGAACACCCGGGGGGTCGTAGAACGCCTGCGAGTCCATCACGCCGTCGTCTTTGCTCGCGAACCCGATTTTTTCGAGGTTGCCGTCGGGACGATAGAAGTCCCACCGCTCGACTTTGCCGTTTTCGTCCAGGTCCAGCTCCACGCGGACGATGCGTGTCCCGTCCATGTAGCTGACGGAGTCGTTCTTCCCGTTCTTGTTCAGGTCGAACACGAGTCTGGACAGACGGCCCGTCGCCTTGTCGTAATCAGCGCTGGCCTTATCGCCCGCTGGCTGATGCGAGCAAGCGGCCGCAAATGCGGCGCACGTCAATCCGCACACGACGTGACGAGGAAGATACATTTCCAACCGATACATGGCTTCGCCCTCTCAATCACATCCAGAGGAAGGACATTGATCGGGCAAACAGAGCGTGGAATTTCTCGGGTCTGCGGCCTGGGTGACCAGCAGAGGCGTTAGTCTACTTCAGGCGACGTCCGTGTCAATGCGTATACGGTTTTGCACTGAGTTGATACGCGCAGTTCTATGTCGATAACGCCACAGAGGAGGGATCCGAACGGGGAACGAAGAAGAATTGGTCGATGATCTCGCGCAGCTCCTGGATGCTCGTCGCGCTGTTGATACGGACACGCAGATGAGAGCCGCAGTCGATCCCTTTTGAATACCAGGAACAGAGCGCTCGCAGTTTGTTGATCACCCAGCGTTCGCGGCCGCGCGCTTCTCTCGTCTGATCGCCAGTTGTGTGGCGGAAGCCTTCGTCCTCGTTGATGCCTTCGCCAATCAACAAATCAATATAGTCAAGCAGGAACTGGCCGCGCTCTCTCAGCGTGACCTCGCGCGGCGCGCGGCCGGCGGCGAGATCCGCGGCCTGCGCGAGGATCCACGGATTGCGCAGCACGCCGCGTCCGACGAGCACGCCGGCCATGCCGGTCCGGCTGAAACCGGACACTACCCTGTGCCTTTCCACGATCTGCGCGGGCTCGATGCAGTCGCCACTACCGAGTACGGGTATCGAGAGATCGCGCGCGACGCCGGACACGAGATCCCAGTCCGCCGATCCGCTGTACGACTGCTCCGCCGTGCGCCCGTGGATCGTCACCGCCGCGGCGCCGGCGTCTTGAACTCGGCGCGCAAGGTCTGGCGCATTCCGCGTAAGATCGTTCCAACCGGCGCGCATCTTGACCGTCACCGGAATCTTCACCGCCTTCGCCATCGCGTTGATGACGGTCGCCGCGTGCCCGGGCTCGCGCATCAGGCTGCAGCCGGCGTTGTGCTTCGCGATCTTCGGGACGGGGCAGCCCATGTTGACGTCGACGATGTCGGCGCCTAGGCCTGCGACGACCTGCGCGGCGGCGGCCATCGTCGCTGGATCGCCGCCGAAGATCTGGATGGAGACGGGGCGCTCCTCCTCGGTGTACTCGGCGTACTCGAGGGTCCGATCGATGCCGCGGACGAGGCCTTCCGACGACACCATCTCGGTGACGACGAGCCCGCATCCGCCAACGAACTGCAATCCCGGAATGTCGGCGAAGTCCTTGGGATTGGACGTCAGCAGACGACAATTCCGCTGGATCGCCTGCGAGGCCAGCCACAGATCGTTCACTCGAACGCGTGGATCTCTTCCTGCGCGCTTCAGCCTGGCCGAAAGTATGCCGAATGTGTCGGCGGTCTCCGCGGTGATCCTCAACTGCGGTTTGCGACGCAGGCGCCGGAATGATGCGAGCGCTCTCTGTTTTGGTGAGCCCGGACGCAGCAGTTCGAGGCCAAACCGAATCTCGGCAACATTAATTGGCGAGAGGTACACAGGCTCCTGGCGAGTGATCGCGTGAATATCGGCGGCTCCCAGCGCGCCGCGTTCCACCGCGATCCACAGGCTCGTGTCGATCAACCAACCCACGGATTCCGCAGCTCCGCGACCCGGCCACGGCCACGGCGTTTGCGTTGCGACGAAATCGCCGACAACAGGGCGTCCGCTGTCTCATCATCGAGTGTCCGGTACAGGTCGCCGAACACACTCAACGCGTCCTGATGCGCAGCTTCGGGCACCAGCCGCGCCACCTGCCGGTGGTTTCGCACGAGCACGATTTCCTCCTGATCGCGCTCGACTTCATCGATCACCGCGCTGAAGTTGCGAGCCACCTCGGTCACGGAAAGCGTCTTCACGGACCCAGTCTATCTGATTGAATCTGATTCGGCAACGCCGCTAGTAGGCGCGAACATCGGCCGCATCAACTTCGACGCTGACGGCCTGGCCGATGAGATCGACGGAGAGCACCAGGCGCGCGTGCGAGCCTTTGCGAATCAGGCGCCCGATGACGCTTTTGAGCGGACCGTGCACGACCTCCACCATCATCCCTTCGCGGATCATCGGGCAGGGATCGTAGGCGAGCTCGCTCTCAATCAGCGCGCGGATGCCCTCGATCTCGTGCTCGGGAATCGGCGCGGGCTCCCCCTCGAACGAAATGATGCTGACGACGCCGGTGCACTTGAGGATGGGTAAGCGTTCGCGCGGGTTGAAGCGCGCGAAGCAGTAGCCGGGAAACAGCGGCCAGTCGATCTTCTTCTTGCGATCCTTCCAGCGGCTCCACCGCGTGACCGTCGGCAGGAACGCTTCGACGCGCTTCTGTTCGAGCTGCTCGCGGACGACCTGCTCGTGGCGCGAGCGGGTCCACAACGCGTACCAACGCACCTCGGCATCCGAGGCAGGTGCGATCTCAGGTGTCAGGTCTCGGGTATCAGGTTTCAGGCGGGGTTCAGACATCAGGCTTCAAGGTCTCAGGCCGAGGGTTTTGCCGCCTCCGCCTCGAGTTGCTTCTTCCGCTGTTCGAGCGCCTGTTCGTACGCCTTCTTCAGCTCGTCGTTGTGCCACGTGATGGTGGCCGCGCCGCGCAGCTTCTCGATGTACTTCTGCGTCTCCTCGCGCCGCTTCTCGTCGGCAATCTTGTCGCTGATGTCCTGGCGCGCTTCGTCGAACGTCTTCACCTTTGTCTCGGTCCGCGACTCGAGCTGAAAGAGCTGGTAGCCGCGCTGGGCGCGAATCGGCTCGGAGACGTCGCCCACCTTCAGCTTGCCGAGCATGTCCTGCAGCGCCGGCGCGATCTCGTCGCTCTTGATCGGACCGATCAGGCCGCCGTTGGCCTTCGAGGCATCATCGGAAACTTCCGCCACCAGCCGCGCGAACGGTTCGCCCGCAAGCGCTCGATGCCGGA
>QHWQ01000112.1 GCA_003222635.1 Acidobacteriota bacterium
GCGCGTGCCGGCGGCTGTCGCTGGGGAAGTTGCGGCCAGGAACGGACTCACGATCATCCGGCAGATCGAGGGGCAGGATCTGTTCCTCGTCACCAGGCCGACGACGCTTCTGAACTCCCCGACCGGCGGCGGGGATGCCGGCCTTGCAGCCGTCGCCGCGGATCCCGCGGTCCTCAACGTCGAGCCGAACGCACCGCTCGCGACGCCGGAACTCGAAGCTCCGAGCCTGAACGGATCGCCGGTATCGATCCTGGACGGCCTCTCCGGCACGCAGTACGTGAGCTACTTCGACCATCAGGTGTGGTCGCGTTACGTCGACCAGCCGGCGACAACGGCGATTGGCCTGGCCGCGAGCCACGCCACCGCGGGGACCGGCGGCGGCATCGTCGCGATCATCGACACGGGCGTCGATCCCAATCATCCCGCGCTGGCGGGCGCACTCGTCCCCGGCTACGACTTCATTCACGAGACTGGCGGGGCTTCTGAGTGGGTCGACGTCGATGGATCGCCGGTGTCGATTCTCGATGGATCGCCCGTCTCGATTCTCGATGGACTGCCGGTGCCCGTGAATGGATCGACGACCGCGATTCTCGATCAGGCGACCGTGGCGGCGCTCGATTTGTCACTGCTGCCGCACGCATTCGGTCACGGGACCATGGTGGCGGGCCTGGTCCACCTGGTGGCGCCGGGGGCGAAGATCATGCCGCTCAAGGCGTTCAGCGCCGACGGCACCTCCACCGTCTTCGACGTCGTCCGCGCCGTTTACTACGCGATCGATCACGGCGCGCGCGTGATCAACATGAGTTTCAGCGCGTCGGCCATGTCTCCGGAGATGATGCGCGCCATCAACCTCGCGACGAGCCACGGCATCGTCTGCGTCGCCTCCGCCGGCAATCTTGGCCTGGAGACGGTCGTGTATCCCGGCGGGCTGCGAAACGTGCTCGGCATCGGATCGACCACGACGACAGCGCCGCCGGTCCGAAGCTCGTTCAGCAACTATGGAGATGGGCTCGTCAGCCTTGGCGCGCCAGGCGAAGCGATCGTCACCACCTACCCGGGCGGCCACTATGCCGGAGCATGGGGGACCTCGTTCAGCACACCGCTGGTCGCCGGCGGCGCCGCGCTGCTGGTGCAGATGGATCCAACCATCGATCAGCAGAAGGCAGCCGACCTGCTCGGCAAGGCGGCGCAGCCGATGGACCCCGGGATGGGCAGAGGGCGATTGAATCTTGCCCAGGCCGTGCACACGGTCCAGGATTCGGCGGCGCCCAGCGTGACGGTGACGGCGCCGACAAGCGGCGGATCCGTGTTCGGCAGCGTGCTCGTGTCGGCGTCGGCGTCCGACAACGTCGCGGTCGCCGGCGTCCGATTGCTCCTCGACGGAAGTCCGCTCGGACCGGAGATCGCCTCCGCACCGTTCGAACAGACGTGGAACACCGGCGGGACCTCCAACGGCAGCCACGTGTTGACGGCGATTGCTCGCGATGCGGCGGGCAACGAAAGCACGAGCGACGTCAGCGTCACCGTTGCCAATGACAACGAGGCGCCGGCCGTCGCGCTGACGACCCCCGTGGAAGGGACGACCGTGACCGGAACGGTCGCCGTGCTCGCCGCCGCGACGGACGATTTCGGCGTGGCCGGCGTGCAATTCACCATCGATGGTGTGCCGACCGGACCCGAAGTCGACGCCGCACCGTACGAGCTGGTGTGGCACACGAGTGACGTCGCCAACGGCACGCACACCATCACTGCAATCGCGCGCGACGCGGCGGGCCATCACACGACGGCGAGCGTTGTCGTGGCCGTCGCCAACGACCACGCCGCGCCGGCGGTGACGCTTGATCTGGAGCCCAACGCGGTCGTCACCGGTACGATACCGGTGGCGGCATCGGCCACGGACGACATCGGAGTCACAAGCGTGCAGCTCCTGCTCGATGGAATTCCGATGAGTGCGGCGATGACGGCCGCGCCCTATGCGACCGTGTGGAACACCGCCGGGAGCACCAACGGCGCCCACACGATCACTGCAATCGCGCGGGACGCCGCCGGGCACGAAGCGACGGTGAGCGTCGCGGTCACTGTCGCGAACGAGATTTAGCGGCGGCGGTAGCCTGCGTCGTAGCCGGCTCTGAATCCTGCGCGGTAGTTGGTCTTGTACGCCTCACGCGATCCGTACGAGCGATTGAACCCCTGATCCGCTTCGCGATAGTCGCGGTGCGCGACGGGATCGTAGCTGCGCCGATCCGCGCGATCGTCCTGCGCATGACGATATCCGTCGGCGTAGCCGCGCGCGTACGCGGGCTCCTGATACGCGCGGCCGGCCGCGACGGCCGGCGGCTCACCGAAGCGGCCGAGACCCAGGCCGCGGCCGCGTTCCTGCGCATCCGCGGACGCCGCAGCGGCGACAAGGGCGAGAGTAACAGCGAGAAACGAGACGAACCGGCCCATGGGGTGGACTCTGTGCAGGCTCCCACCTCGACTGCAAACGATGCGCCACGGAAATACCGCGAAATCCGCTGCAGTGGATGCGAGTGGCGTCCTCTGCCGCGGTCAAACCGCGGGGACGCGAGCGTTCAGCGGTCCGAGCCGGCAAGGAGCTGGTCGATGGTGATCGGCAGGTCGCGGACGCGCACGCCGCTGGCGTGATAAACCGCGTTGGCGACGGCGGCCGCGACGCCGGTCGTGCCGATTTCGCCAAGTCCCTTCACGCCCAGCGGATTGACGTGCTCGTCCGTTTCATCGAGCAGCAGCACGTCGATGTCGCCGACGTCCGCGTTCACCGGAACGAGATATTCCGAGAGGTCCGCGTTCAGATACCGGCCGTTCCTCGGATCGATGGCGGTGTGCTCGAACAGCGCCATCGACAGGCCGTAGATGATGCCTCCGATCATCTGACTGCGCGCGGTCTTGGGGTTCAGAATCCTGCCGGCGGCGTAGGCGCCGACGACGCGCGCGACGCGCAGCTCGCCGAGCTCGGGGTCGACGCGCACTTCAGCGAACACGGCGCCGAAGGCATGCATCGAGTAGCGCGCCTTCTCCGCGCCTGGTGCGGCAGCTGCCGTGGCCGAGAGCGGCGCGCCGGCGGCGGCGGCAATGATGCGCCTGCAGCTCTCCACGTCCGACGGATCCGCGCCCGCCTGCCTGATGCGCTCGCGCAGCGCCACCGCTGCGGCGTGTACCGCGGGACCCGTGCTCGATACGGTCATCGATCCGGCGGAGATCGGATTGTCGGGCAGGTTCGAGTCGCCGAGCTCGAACCGGACGCGATCGATCGGAACGCCGAGCGCATCCGCCGCGATCTGCGTCATCACCGTGTACGTCCCCGTGCCGAATTCGTGTGTCGCCGCCTCGACGAGGATGGCGCCGTCGGCGGTCAGCGTCGCGGCGGCGGACGCCGGCATCCGTTTGGCCGGATACGTCGCTGTCGCCATGCCGAGACCAATCAGGTGATCGCCGTCGCGCATCGATCGCGGCGCCGGCGTGCGCCGTGACCACTCGAAGCGCTCGGCGCCGCGCTCGTAGCACTCGCGCAGCGACTTGCTCGACCACGGCAGGCCCGTTTCGGGGTCAACGCTCGCATAGTTTCTCAGGCGCAGCTCGATCGGGTCGACGCCAAGCCTCCACGCGAGCTCGTCGATCGCCGACTCGAGCCCGAAGGTCCCGGACGACTCGCCCGGTCCGCGATTGAACGTCGGCGTGCCGAGATTGAGCCGCACGAGACGCTGCGCGGTGGCGACATTCGGCGCCGCATAGAGCATGCGCGTCTGCAGCGTGGAGGATTCCACCCAGTCCTCGAACGTGGAGGTGCTCGAGACGACGTCCTGATCGATGGCCGTCAGCGTGCCGTCGTGCCGCGCGCCGACACGCAGGCGCTGCACGGTGTAGGGACGCCCGCCGACCGGCCCGAACATCTGACGCCGGCTCAGCACGATCTTGACGGGCCGGCCGACGTGCCTGGCGGCCATGGCGGCGAGTACCACATGCGACCACGCCGATCCCTTCGATCCGAACGCTCCGCCGGTGAATTTCGAGACGACGCGGACCTGGTCGTCACGCAAGCCGAGCGTCTTCGCCACGAACCGTTTCACGCCATAGACATACTGCGTCGCGTCGTACAGCGTGAGCTGGTCGCGCTCCCAGACGGCGATCGTCGAGTGCGGCTCCATCGCGTTGTGCGTCTCGAGCGGCGTCGTGTACGTCGCCTCGACGACGACCGCGGCATCGCGCAGGCCGGCATCCACGTCGCCGCGCCTGCTGAACGGCTCGAACTGTCCGAGAATTTTCTTCGTGTAGGGCTCGGCCGTCGGCAGCGCCTGCATGATGTCGACCGCGGGCTGCTCCTCGTGATAGTTGACGCGCAGCAGCGAAGCGGCGTGTGTCGCCTGCTCGAACGACTCGGCGATGACAACGGCGATCGGCTCCCCGTTGTAGCGGACGCGCGTGTCCTGCAGCAGCGTCAGCGCGCGGCCGGCCGGCGGATTCACGCCCGCCTGTCCCCCTTGCGGGAGCTTCGGCGCGTTGCCCGCGGTGATCACCGCGAGCACGCCCGGCGCCTGCTCCGCCGCCGACACATCCATCGCCGCGATCGTTCCCTTCGCGATCGCGCTCTGGACGATGACGCCGTAGGAGAGGCGCTCGATGGGCCATTCGGCGCTGTAGGTCGCGCGGCCGGTGACCTTCTGCCGGCCGTCGAGGCGATCGATGGCGGCGCCAATCATGAGAGGGCCTCCGCGCGCGACAGCGCGCGGACGAGCGTGCGCCGGGCGAGCTCGATCTTGAACGCGTTGTGCCTGCGCGGGATTGCCGCCGCCAGCGCGGCGTCCGCGGCCTGCCGATACATTTCGACGCTCGCCTCGCGTCCCTCGAGCAACAGCTCGGCCTCGTGCGCGCGCCACGGCCTGGTGGCGATGCCGCCGAGCGCCACCCGCGCCTGCCGGATGACACCGCCGGAGAGATCGAGCGCCACCGCGGCCGAGGCGAGCGCGAAGGCGTACGACGCGCGATCGCGCACCTTCACGTAGACCGAGCGCCGTGCGAACGGCAGCGGCGGAAGATCCACCGCGACGATCAGCTCGCCGGGTTCGAGCGCCGTTTCCCGCTCGGGGCGCTCGTCCGGCAGCACGTGGAACTCGCCGAACGGGACCGCCCGGGCGCCTTTCGAACCGACCACGCGGACGGTCGCATCGACGGCCGCTAGCGCCACGCACAGATCGGACGGATGCGTGGCGATGCAGTGCTCGCTCGTGCCGAGCACCGCGTGAATGCGGTTGTAGCCGTCGATCGCGGCGCAGCCCGTGCCGGGCTCGCGTTTGTTGCACCGCATCGTCGTATCGCGGAAGTAGTAGCAGCGCGTCCGCTGCAGCAGGTTGCCGGCGGTCGTGGCCATGTTGCGGATTTGCCCCGAGGCGCCCGCGAGAATCGCCTGCGAAATCAACGGATAGCGGTCGCGCACGAGCGGGTGATGCGCCATGTCGCTGTTGCGCACCATCGCGCCGACGCGCACGGTCCCGTCCGGCAGCTCCGAAATCGCCGCCAGCGGGACGGCGTTGATGTCGACGACCGTCGATGGCCGCTCGACGTTCAACTTCATCAGATCGATGAGCGTCGTTCCACCAGCGAGATAACGGGCGTCGGGATACGCGGCGGCCTGCCGGGCCGCCTGCTCGCCGGTGACGGTGATGAAAGCAAAGGGCTGCATACCGTTACCCGCGTCCCTGTCGCACGGCCTGCACGGCGGCGACGATGCCGGGGTAGGCGCCGCAGCGGCAGATGTTGCCGCTCATGCACTCGCGCACGTCGGCCTCGCCTGGACCGCACGGTTCGTCGAGCAGCGCCACGGCCGACATGATCTGGCCCGACGTGCAGTAGCCGCACTGGAAGCCGTCGTGATCGATGAACGCCTGCTGCATCGGGTGCAGACGGTCGCCGTCGGCGAGACCTTCGATCGTCGTAATCTCGCGGCCCGACGCGGATGCGGCGAGCGTGAGGCACGAGAGGATGCGCCGGCCGTCGAGGTGCACGGTGCAGGCGCCACACTGTCCGTGATCGCATCCCTTTTTCGTCCCCGTCAGTCCGAGGTGTTCGCGCAGCGCGTCGAGCAGCGTGACGCGCGGATCGAGGGCGAGCGGCAGTCGCCGGCCGTTGACGAGCAGCTCGACGTCGACGAGGACGGATGAGGTGGAGCGCATGTGCGTCATCGTTGCAGTGAGTATGCCGTTTCGATCCATTGCCGCGCGGCGTCCGCCCCGAGCGGATCGTTGTCGCTCTCGCACAGCGTCACCGCCCGCTGAAAGTTCGCGCGCGCCGCGGCACGGTCGCGCCGCAGGTCGGCAATCTTGCCGAGCTCCGTATACGCGCGGCCCTTCACCCACATTCGCGCGTCGGCCGCGGCGATCGTTCGGCGCAGGTCCATCTCCGCGTCATCGAGCCGCCGCAGCGTGACGCGAGCGGCGCCGCGCTTCCCGTACCAGAGCGCCTCTTCACCGAACATCCGCTGACGCTTGTCGGCGGCGAGCATCCGCAGGCCCGCACTGAGCTGTGATTCGGCGTCAGCGGCGCGCCCGCCGCGCAGCGCCGTGCCGCCGGACTCGAGCCACAGCAGCCGGTTGCGGGGATACACCCGTTGCAGTTCCGCGAGCTGGCGCATCGCCTCGCCGTATCGGCCCTCGCGGTTGTCGAGCAGCACGAGCGCGAAGCGCGCATCCGCCTGCGATTCGGATCGATAGGCGGCCGCGTCTTCGATCATCTGCAGGCCGCGCTCCTTGCCGCCCCCGAAGCCGGCGACGTAGGCCATCATCCGCAGCGGCAGCGACATCTGGCTCACCACGTAGCGATACACTCCCGTGATGAGTCCCGCATCCTTGCGCGCCGGATCGAGCTCGAGGACCATCTCGCTTTCGTCGTACGCGCGGCGCGCCGCCCGAAACGCGCCGATGATGCGCCCTTCGACCGTGGCGATGTAGGACGCCTGCAGGCCGACCGTCACCGCCATCTGATAGTGCGCCTCGGCGTCGCGCGGCTTCGCGCGCAGCATCGCCTCGGCCAGCATCGTCGCGCGCGCAATGTGCGTGTTGAAGCGTGAGGCGAGATCGGCGGGCGCCTCGCGCAGGGCGACGTTCTGTTTCGTGATGCCGCCCAGATATTCGTCCACCGTCGCCGTGCCGCGGCGGAAGGAAATCAGCAGCCAGGCAATGGTTGCGAGGCCGCGCTCGGCGGACGCATCGTTGGCGTCGGCCTTCACCGCCGCCTCCATGTCGCGCGTCGCCTCGTCATAATCGAGGTTGAGGGCATGCTCGTACGCGCGGACGCGCAGCCGCGCGGACTCCGGATTGGCCGCCGCGACGTGCGGTATGAATGATAGGACGAGAACGATCCGAACGATGAGGCAAATCCTGAAAGCCATCGATGCGCACGTCGCCGGCGAGCCGCTGCGCCTCATCGTCGACGGCGCGCCGCGGCCCTCAGGTAAGACCATGGCACAGAAGCGCGACTGGATGAAACGGCACGCCGATCAGGTACGCCGCGCGGCCGTGCTCGAGCCGCGCGGGCATCGCGACATGTGCGCGGCAATGCTGACCGAACCGGTCGCGCCCGGCTCCGACGCCGGCATCATCTTTTTGCAGAACGACGGCTATCCGGTGCTGTCCGGCCATGGCGTCATCGCGGCAGCGACGATTGCCATAGAGTCGGGACTCATCGTCTTTGGCGGACCCGACAAGATCCGCCCCGCCGCGGCAGAAGAGCACATCGTCTTCGATACTCCCGCCGGCACGGTGCAGGTGCGTGCCCGCGTGCAGTCGCGCGGCGACAAACAACGCGTGGACTCCGTCGTGTTCACGAATGTCCCGGCGTTCGTGCTCAGCGGCGGACACGCCGTTCGTCTTGGGCAGCGCGAACTGAGAGCCGACGTGGCATTCGGCGGCATGTTCTACGCGATTGCGGATACCGAGGCGATCGGCATCCCGCTCACCGGATCGCGACTGCCCGAGCTGCGCCGGCTTGGCGTGGAGATTCGTGCGGCGATCAATGCCGCCGGGGCGATCGCGCATCCGGTTGACGACAGTCTGTCCGGCGTGGCGGCGGTGATCTTCACCGGGCCGCCGCAGGATCCGGAGGCGCACCTGCGCAACGTCACCGTGTTTGGCGACGGCGCGATCGATCGGTCCCCTTGCGCGACGGGAACGTCCGCAGTCATGGCCGTGCTGGACGCGATGGGGCTGCTGGAGGACGGCCAGCCGTTCGTGCACGAGAGTGTCCTCGGCACGCTCCATCGTGGGCGCGTCGCGCGCCGCACGCAGGTCGGCGACTACGCCGCCATCGTCACCGAGATCGAAGGCAGCGCGTGGATCACCGGCGAGCACACGTTGATGGTCGACGACGAGGATCCGTTGAGAGACGGCTTTCAGCTCTGATCCGGTCCCGTTACCGGGCGTAGTCTTCCGACAGCCTGGCGAGCGCGACCGCGCCGAGCATCAGTCCGAAATCGCGCAGCGCGACGTTCGAACCGCGACGGTGTCGGCCATATGAAGTCTCCTTTAGGGGCGACGTCATCTCCGCAAACCAAATGCCGCGCGGTACCGTTTGATCAGCATCGCAGCGCCCGCGACGAAGAGCGCCGCCCCGGCAATACGCGACAACGGCAGGCGCTCGGCGGAGTAGTCCCTGACCTGCGTGCGCTCCAACAGGCCCGCCGATTCCGTTGCCGACTGCCGCCTCGCCACCGCAAGCACGTCGGCGAGGTGCATGGCGGAACGATCCAGCCATGCCGCAGCAGCCTGAATCGGCCATGACGTAATCGAGGCCGAGACGATCGAGCACGCGCAGCTCGCCGTCCATCCCGAACAGCGCCTTCTGATGACAGTGGCCATGGACGATCGCCTTGCGCCGAAGCGTCACCGGCGGCAGGCGATCCGCATGGTTCGACAGAAACTCGCCGAGCGATCGGACCAGCGTGCTCAGTCGCTGTGCCCGCGCATCATCGGGGAACAGATTCTTCAGCTCGTCGCGGAAGACCGCGATGCAGCTCGGCTCGAGGCCGACGATCGCAATGCCTTCATCGATTTCGCGATAGAGGGCGCTGATGATGTCGCGCAGCCGCCGCTTCGCCGTGTCGAGCATGCCGTAGTCGTAGAGCGGCCGTCCGCAGCACAGCGTCGCGCGCGGAATCTCCACCGCGAAGCCGCAGCTCTCCAGAATCCCGACCGCCGCCATTGCGGTCTCTGGATGGAAATGGTTGTTGAAGGTGTCGGGCCACAGGATGACGCGCTCACCACCGCGCGCACCCGGGGCGCGTCGATGCAGGAACCACTCACGGAACGTGACGGGTGCGAAGGCCGGAATGCGGCGCCGTGGCGCCATACCGGCGACGAACTTCGCGGCGTCGCGCAGCCCCGGCGTCTGCGTGACGACATTGACGACACGCGGCGCATACGACGCCAGCCGCGCCCACATGTGAATCAGTCCGAACGCGTACGCGGATCGCGGGCGGTGGTGGTGCTCGTAGTAGTGCGAGAGAAACTCCGCCTTGTAGGTGGCCATGTCCACCTGCACCGGACATTCCCCCTTGCACCCTTTGCACGCGAGACACAGATCGAGCGCCTCATGCACTTCTTCGCTCGCCCAGCCGTCCGTGATCTGCTCGCCGCGCAGCATCTCGTAGAGCAGATGCGCCCTCCCACGCGTCGCGTGCTTCTCTTCGTGCGTCACCATGTAGCTGGGGCACATCGTCGCCTCGTCGTGCTTCCGGCACTTGCCGATGCCCACGCAGCGCAGCGTCGCGTCCGCGAAGCTGTCGTGATCCTCGTGATAGCGGAAGTGCGTTGCTTCGGATCCCGGATCCCGGATCCCCGATCCCGGCCCGATTCGAAGATTCTGATCGAGCGGATTGGCATCGATCACCTTGCCCGGATTCATCTTCCAGTCGGGATCCCAGATCGATTTGAACTCTCTGAACGCCTGCATCAGCTCGGGGCTGAACATGCGCGACAGCAGCTCGCCCCGCGCCTGCCCGTCGCCATGTTCGCCCGAGAGCGATCCGCCGTGCCGGTGCACGAGGTCCGCGGCGTCCTCCATGAACGATCGGAATTTGGCGACGCCTTCCACCGTCTGCAGATCGAAGCTGACGCGGCAGTGGACGCATCCCTGGCCGAAATGACCGAACAGATCCGCGGTGTATTGGTATTTCTCGTAGAGCCGGTGCAGATCGCGCAGGTACGCGCCGAGCTTGTCGGGCGCGACCGCCGAATCGTCCCAGCCGGGGCGCATCGCGGGCTCGCCGCCGACCGATGGAACTCCCGGGCCGCCAGCCTCGCGGATCTCCCACAGCTTCTTCTGTTGATCCCGCGTCTCGAACACGCGGATGTCCGGTGCCTTGGCCCGCGCGCGCAGCTGCGACACGAGCGCCTCGGCGCGCGCGCGCGCCTCCTCGATCGTGTCGGCGGCGAACTCGACGTAGAGCCATCCGTGGCCATCGGGCAGCAGGCGGAGGTTTTCGGCGTGAATGCCGCTGTGCCGCCCCGAACGAATGAGCATCTCGTCGACGCCCTCGAGGCCAGTGGGGCGATGCTCGAGGATGGCGGGCGCGGCGTCCGCCGCTTCGAAGATGTCGGGATAGCCGAGGACGACGAGCGCGCTGCGCGGGAAGTGATGAACGAGATCAAGCGTCGCTTCGAGCACGTATGCGAGCGTTGACTCGCTGCCGACGATCGCGCGTCCGACATGAAAGCCGTTCTCCGGCAGCAGCGCGGGCAGGTTGTAGCCCGAAATGCGCCTGGGGATATCCGGAAAGCCGCGGCGGATCGCATCGGCGTACCGCTCCTGAAAGGTTTTCAGCCGCCGATAGATTTCCGCGCGCGGCCCACCCTCGCTGACGATCCGCTGATAGTCCTCGCCGCGTGTTGCGCCGAGACGCATTCGCTCGCCGCGATAGGTCACGACGTCGAGCGTGTCGACATGGTGGGCGGTCGTCGGCCCTGGTCCGTAGAACTCGGACAGCACCGAATGCACGCCGCACGAGTTGTTGCCGATCATGCCGCCGAGGGTGCACCAGCGGTGTGTCCCCGGATCTGGACCAAACGTCCACCCGTGTGTGTTCGCGGCATCTTTCAAATCGTCGAGGACGAGACCTGGCTGTACGCGCGCCTTGCCCGCCGCGCGATCGATCTCGAGCACGCGATTGAGATGCTTGGACGCATCGATGATGACGGCGGCGTTGCAGCATTGGCCGGCGATGCTCGTGCCCGCTCCGCGCGCAAGGACGGGCGCACCATGCCGGTGACAGACGGCGATGGCATTGACGATGTCGTCGACCGAGCGCGGGATGACGACGCCGATCGGCACCTGGCGGTAGTTCGACGCGTCGGCGGCGTAGAGCGCGCGATCGCCGGCGCTGAACCGCACCTCGGCGTCCGTTGCGGCGCGGAGGTCGGCCTCCAAGGTCCGGCTAAAGCCGGACACTACCGACTGGTAGTGTCCGCCTTCAGGCGGACTCGAGGTGTTCATCGCACTTCGAATGGGGTCGCGTCGGCTCGCTTGAATTCGAGGCCGAGGCCCGGCCGGGACAAATCTGGATAGAGGCATCCGTCTGCTCGGGGCTGCGGCGCCCCGTCGAAAAGCATCTGTTCGATGCGAACGTGGTCGTGGAAGTACTCGATGTGGCGCACGCGGCCGAGCGCGCAGCACGGCGCGACATGCAGCGACGGCGCCGTATGCGCGGACAGCGGAACCGCGAAGGCGTCGCACAGCGCGCCGACCTGCAGGAAGCCGGTGATGCCCGCGCAGCGCGTCGCATCGGCCTGCAGCACATCCACCGCGCCCGCTTCGAGCATGCGGCGGAAATAGAAGATGTCGTAGCCGTACTCGCCAGCCGCGATCTCCATCCGCGCGGGTGAGCGATCGCGCATCAGCCGCAGCCCTTCGAGATCATCCGAGCTGACCGGCTCCTCGAACCAGGTGACGCCGAACGGCGCAATCGCATCGGCGACCGCGAGCGCCCGCTTGCGATCGTAGGCGCCGTTGGCGTCGACGAACAGCTCCGCGGCGCCGCCGATCGCATCACGCGCGGCCTTCACGCGCGCGACGTCGGCCCTGGCGTCGCGGCCAATCTTCATCTTCACGCGCGAAATGCCCGCGTCGATCCAGCCGGTCAACTGATCCTGCAGCGCGCCAATCGAGTAGGACGTGAAGCCGCCGCTGCCATAGACCTCGATGCCGCCGCGAGCCGCGCCGAGGAGTGTGGCCAGCGGCACGTCGAGCAGCTTCGACTTCAAATCCCACAGGGCCGCGTCGACCGCCGCGATGGCCGTTGCCGCGATCCCGGGCCGTCCCATGTTGCGAACCGCGCGCGCCATCGCTATCCACACGGCGGGGACATCCATCACCGATCGCTCGCGAATCACTCCGCTGAGCGTTCGTCGAATCAGCGTCGCGGCCGCGGCATCCGTATACGTGTAGCCGAGGCCGCGCCTGCCGCCGCCCTCGATCTCGACTACGACGATCGTCGTCTGCCGCCATTCGAAGGTGCCGTCGGCTTCGGGCGCGTCGGTGGGAATCGAGTAGGCGTTGACTGTCACGTTGTCGACCTTCGCATCCAGTCCGGGCGGGCGTTCGACGGTGGTGCGCACGCGATCACTCCTTCTCGAGAGCGATCAGTGCGAGCCCTGTCGTGGGATCGCTGCGGCGGCGGAGATGCGCCGGTGTTTCAACGAGCACGATTTCGAGCGTCGGCCGCACGCGCGCGTCGATCAGATGGCCGCCCAGCGCCGAGCCGTCCTTCCTCCCGACGACGACGTGCGCATGCAGCTTCGGCCCGGCGTCACCGAGCGCGACGTTGCCGACCAGCGAGACGACTTCGACCTGCTCGTTGACCGGGATCCGTTTGTAGTCGCGCTTCTCGATCTCGAAGTACCCGAGCGTCACGCTCTGAAAGGCGCCGATGCCGGTGAACGACGCCGCGTCGAGCCGGTACTCGCGCGCGAAGGCGAGCAACTCCTTCGTCACCTCGTCGCCGGTATCGAAGACAAGGACGAACGACGTGGCGCCGCCCGCCGCGGTGAGCTGCTGCGCGTTCATTACACGAGTTCGCGCACCTTGTCCGCGAGGACGGTGAGGGCGATCTTGCTGCGATTGGGCGTCCCTTTCGCGAGCGACTCGGCGAACTTCGTCGCCTGCTCGACGCTGATCTTCGGCGGCATCGGAGGTTCGAACGGATCGACGATCGCTTCGACGAGGACGGGTCCCGGCGTCGCGAACGCCTGCTCGAGCACGCCGCCGCACTGTTTCGGATCGGCGACGCTGAATCCCGTGGCTCCGCACGCGCGCGCGAAGGCGGCGAAGTCGATCGGCTGCAGCTCGCAGCCGTACTCCGGGTTGCCGAGGAACACCATCTGTTCCCACTTGATCATGCCGAGCGAGTTGTTCTTGACGATGACCACTTTGATTGGCAGCTTGTATTTCACGCAGGTGGCGAACTCACCCATCAGCATCGTGAAGCCGCCGTCGCCGACGAAGGCGACAACCTGCCGCTCGGGGTACGCAATCTGCGCGGCAATCGCGTAGGGGAGGCCGTTGGCCATCGACGCGAGCGTGCCCGACAGCGAATGCATCTGCCCGCGCTTCACGTGGATGTAGCGCGCCCACCAGGTGGCGATCGTCCCGCTGTCGCACGCCACGATCGCATCGTCGCGCAGCAGACGGTTCACTTCGTTGGCGACGACCTGCGGCTTCATCGGCGTGTCCTCGACCGCCGCGTACTCGCCCATCACCTTGCGCCACTTCTCCATGCCGTGCTGCGCCTTTTCGAGGAACGACCGGTCGTCATGCCGCTGCAGCATCGGCATCAGCGCCTGCAGCGTGCGGCGGCTGTCGCCCGCGAGGCCGACTTCGACCGGATAGCGAAGGCCGATGCGGATCGGGTCGAGCTCGATCTGCACCGCCCGCGCCTGGTCGGGCTTCGGCAGGAATTCGATGTACGGGAACGAGGTGCCGACCATCAGCAGCGTGTCGCACGCCTCGACGGCCTCCTGCGAGGGGCGCGTGCCGAGCAGGCCGATGCCGCCCGTCGTGTACGGGCTGTCGTCGGGCACCGCCGCTTTGCCGAGCAGAGGCTTGACGATCGGCGCGCCGAGCACTTCCGCAATCTGCTCGAGCTCCGTGCCCGCGCCGAGCGCGCCGCGTCCGGCGAGGATCACGACCTTCTTGCCGTTGTTCAGGATGTCAGCGGCCTGCGCGAGATCCGTGTCGTTCGGAAGACGAGCGCTGTACGACGCGATGTCGGTTTCCGCGTGCCTGGCGATGTTCCGCTTCGAACGCGGGCCGTCGACGGACATCTCCTGGATGTCCACGGGAAACGTGATGTGCGACACGCCTCGGTAGAGCAGCGCCGTGCGGCAGGCGAGGTGCGCGATGTTCTCGACGTGCGTCGGCCCCATGACGCGCGCGTTGTACTTCGCGACGTCCATGAACACCTTGTCGAGCTCGACGTCCTGCTGCGTGTAGGTGCCGATGAGGTCGTGAAACGGCATCCCGGTGATCGCCAGCACGGGTTGGCCGTCGAGCTTCGCGTCGTAGAGCCCGTTGAGGAGATGAATGCCGCCGGGGCCCGACGTGGCGACGCAGACGCCGAGGCGCCCGGTGAACTTCGCGTAGGCGCACGCCATGAACGCCGCCGCCTCCTCGTGGCGCACCTGGACGAAGCGGATCTTGTCCTGCGCCTTCCGCAGCGCTTCCATGATTCCGTTGATGCCGTCGCCGGGGAGGCCGAAGATTGTGTCGACCCCCCACTCCTGGAGAATGCCGATGAGGATGTCTGAAGCAGTCTGAGCCATCACGCCTTCCTTGATGAGGCGCGACGGTGCATATCGCCTGCCTACCTGCGCATAAGGAAGAGACCGGCCGCGGCTATCACAGCCGCAGCAACGGCAAATGCGCCGCGATGCTTCGAGAACTCGAGCTCCAGGCTCGTCGAATGCGCAAGCGCATCAAATCGCCCATGCGCTCCAAAGTCACGATCGTCGTCAACCGGATGCCACAGGTTGTGCGGACGATTGGGATCCTCGGGTTCCGGCGTCTGCTGCACCCTGTATCCGACGCGCGCGAGGTAGCGATCGCCCAGGCCCGCCGCGATGCGGTCGCCGACAATCGCTTCGACGGTTGGAAAGCCGACGAAGTACTCGCGCCGTGGATGGTCCGCCGCCCAGACGATCGCCTCGGCGGCGACCTCAGGCTGAAAAATCGGCGGCACCGGCTGCGCGCGTCCACGGAGGCGGCTCTTCACCCAGTCGAACTGCGGCGTATTCAATGCCGGCAATTGCACCATCGTTACGTGCACCTCACCGCCATCGTGCAGCAGCTCCGAGCGCAGCGAATCGCAGAAACCCTCGACCGCGTGCTTGGCGGCGCAGTACGCCGACTGCAGCGGGATGCCGCGATAGGCGAGCGCCGAGCCGACCTGCACGATGACGCCGCGATTGCGCGGCTTCATCCGCCGCAGCGCCGCCAGCGTTCCGTGGACGATGCCGAGATAGGTGACCTCGGTGACGCGGCGGTATTCGTCAGGCTGCATCTCGACGACGGGCGAGAAGACGCTCGCCATGGCGTTGTTGACCCATACGTCGATGGGCCCGAACTTCTCTTCGAGCGCGGCCGCAGCCTGTTCAACTGCGTTGGCGTCGGCGACATCCGCCTGCAGCACCAGCGCGCGTCCCCCGGCATGCGCGACGTCGCGCGCCGCGCCTTCGAGCCCTGCGCGGCCGCGGGCGAGCAGCCCTATCGATGCGCCGCGGCTCGCAAACAGGCGCGAGACGGCGCGGCCGATGCCAGCTGACGCGCCGGTAATCATCACGACCTGCGGCGCACCTTGTTCGGAAGTCATTTGCGACTTGCGTCGCAATGCGCGTGCCTGTAGCGCCGGGCGGCCTCGCCCTTGCTTCGGCCACCCATCACCATGAAAACTTTTGAACTCAGCAGGCCGACGTTTGCTTTCATCGTCGCAACCAGAGCGGCACTCGGTGTCGGAATCGGATTGCTGCTTTCGTCGAAGATTCCCGAATCACGGCGCCGTGCGTTCGGCGTGACGCTCGTCTCGATCGGCGCGGCGACGACTATTCCTGCGGCAATGGCGTTGTTCCGCAGCCGGAGGAGCTCAATCGCTGGGCTTCCGGCGTAGTCATCGGCAGTGGCATCGGATTGAGCTTTCGACGCGCTGCTCCGAGGCGACGACATCGTTCCTGCGCTGGACGGCCGCGTGATGACGTGGAATCTGAGGCCGCGAATCTCTTCGGAGGGGATGGTGCCGAGTGCCGTTACGACCAGCACACGATCGGCGGGCATGACGCCCGCGATTTCCTCCAGCGCTGTGCGCGGGTCCGACAGGCCACGCAGATCTCCCACCAGCGCTCTCGGTTTTGTGTCAGCCCGGAGGAACTGCCTCGGAATCGGCCAGGTGTCGGTTGCGATGACGTCATAGCCCTCTTCGAGGAGCTGCGCCCGCAGCAGCGGCCGCTCCGGCCATTCCGGACCGAGGATGCGGAGCCGTCCGCGACGTCGGGAAAGCCGGCGTACTAGCGCGTCGACAGAGCGAGCTGAAGCCCGGCATAGACAAGGACGCGGCCCCGTGTGCCGCGTCCGCTATGTACGGTCCGGCCTGCGGCAAGCAGAAGCGTGCTCGTGCTCGTCAATTTCGGGCGCGCTCCGACATTCGCGATAAGCTCGGACGGCAGTCGTCGCGTCGCCTCTGCGTGCAGCTCGGCCAGCAGCTCCAATCGCGACGAGGCGCGCACCTCCGTCGAGAGGCCGCCGATCCAATCACCGTATCCGTGCTTGATGAAGTTGCGGCCCACCTCGCCGTTGATCTCGACGCGCGCGACCTGCAGCGTGATCTGCGTCGGCAGCTGAACGTCGGGTCCCGCATCGACGAGCTCCTCGTTGACCGACGATCGCGCGGTGTTGAATTCGACCTGCGGGTACACCGACCACGCGATGGTTCGTCCTTCTTCGCCGAGAAATCGCCACTTGACGCCGGCGGTCGCGTCGCCCGGACCCTGTGCGCGGCGCCTGTCGTTGTCGCGGCGAAGCTGCACCCAGGGCATTTCGAGCTTGAGCTGGATTCGCTGGCCGACGCCATAATTCACATCGAGACGGGGAGTCTCCATCCGGCGTTGCCCGTTCCCCGAATCGCTCTGCGCCGAAATGTTGATTTCCCATCGTCCCGGCCCCGGTGTATCGGGATCGTCGGTGATCAGCGGGGGTCCGCCCTGAGCGGATGCGCGTGCAACCTCGAGTGTTGAGAAAGCAATCCAAGCAACCGCAATTTGCCGGCTTCGATGGCGAAGAGGGCGTGGCATTTGCTTTCGCCGCTCGACGCACGTTGTATGCCCGATGTCGTCATCACACAGGGGAACCCCATCCAGCAGGCGATCGATGAGGCGCTGGATCACATCGCGCTGCAGCCGCTCATTGAGGGGCGGCGTGTTGCCGTCAAACCAAACGACACGTGGGCATCGAAGGACGACACAACCGGCATTACGCAGCCGGACACGCTGCAGGCCGTACTGCGGGCGATCAAGCGGCACGGTCCGCGCGAACTGATTGTGACTGGCGGTGCCGGCGCCGCCGAGACCGACGAGGTCTTCCGGATCGGCGGACTGATGGACGTTGTCCGCGACGAAGGCGCCGAATTCGTCGATCACAATCGAGAGCCATTCGCCTCCGTCGCACTGACCTATCGTCCGGGCGCCGAGGTGGAAGGTCCGCAGACGTCGGTGATGGTGCACCGCCGCATTCTCGATTACGAGACGCTGATCGCTGTCAACCAGCTCAAGCTTCACGAGACCGCCACGGTGACGCTGGCATTGAAGAACATCGCGATGTCGTTTCCCGCTGCCGACTATTACGGCCACCCGCGATCCACCCAGAAGCACAAGAACCACTTCTTCGAGGACATGCACTCGTTCATCGCGGCGATGGCGAAGCGCTTCCCGATCGATCTGGCCATCACTGTCGGCCATCCCGCGATGATTGCGACCGGTCCCCTGGGCGGTCATGCCGTCGAGACGGGGATCGTGATTGCGAGCACTGACGCCCTCGCGGCCGATGTCGTCGGTGCGCGGTTGCTTGGATTCAAGCCGCAGGCGGTCCGCCACCTGTGGGAGGCCGCGCGGCTCGGCATCGGCGAGAGCGACACTGATCAGATGCGCTTTCCCGCGCTCTCGCTGAGTGAGGCGATCGGCCGTTTTACCGAAGCGGTATACGGGCACCGGATGGATTTCGAGCACGCCTAGGCTCCAGAAGCCGAATGGCAAAGAAAAGGAATCGGCCCGCGACGCGGCGGTGGGTTCGGCGCGTAACGACCGACTCGACGCATCCGCCAGCCGGCACGTTCAAGGGATCAGCGGCTCAGCTCGCGCGAACGATGGCGCGCAAAGATGTCTCGCCGCGGGGCATCGGATCCGGTATCCGCATGATTCAGTACTTCCTCAACCGCGGCGGCCGGAACCTGAGCGCCACGCGTCGCGCCGAGCTCGAGCGCGCCAAGCGCATCTTGCAGCGCCGGGTGCGGGCACGGAAGAAGACGGCGAAAAAGCGGTAAGTGGCAATCGTCCTGCACGCGTTCACTTCGGATCTGAAAGCCAGGAGGCGAGTATGAAATCTCATCTGATGTCAATGGCCGGAACCGTCGCGATTGCCGGGGCGCTCGTGCTCGGCGCGCCTCAGCACGGCCTTGCGAAGGGCGCAAAGGGGGCGGCGAAGAGTCAGTCCGTGACCGGATGCTTGGCGAAGGGCGGTGAGCCCAATACGTGGATGCTCAACGAAACGGGCGCCAAGGGCAAGCGGTCGGTCGAGATCGTCGAGACCGCGCCGGGCGTTGATTTGGCCGCGCATGTGGGCCACAAAGTCACAATCACCGGGACGAACCTGAGCACCAAGGCTGCGGCGACCGCGGAGCATACGACCGCCAGCAAGGAAGCTGGTGAACGGCACATGCGCGCGGATGCCCTGAAGATGATCTCGACAAGCTGTTCGTAACAGCACGGATCCGGGGATCGGTTGGTGGTTACCACAAACCACCAACCACTAACCGTCGACATGCCCTCGAGGATTCCGCGCTGGCTGAAGTGGAGCTATACGGCGTTTGTCGCGGCGCTCGTGCCGGTCTATGTCCGCCAGTATGGCTGGCGGAATTTCCTGTGGTTCTCGGACGTGGCGCTGCTCGTCAGCGTCCCGGCACTCTGGCTGGAAGAGC
>QHWQ01000113.1 GCA_003222635.1 Acidobacteriota bacterium
TTGTGCATGGAAAGATGACTCATCGGAGGTGCAGTGTCAGCTTCGGCTCTGGTCGCTTTTCACACTCGTGCACCGTACAATGGCTAGACCGGCTCGACGCCGTAATTCAAGCAACAAGGGTCAATCACATGGGTTCACAGAAGATTCGGGTACGTGTCCTCGCCGTCGTCGTGTCCCTCGCGGCGCTCGCTGCGCCGGCCGTCGCGCAGAACTCCGCGATCCGCATCGACAACTTCGGAAAGATCAACGACAACTACTACCGCGGCTCGCAGCCGAAGGGCGCCGACTACCGCGACCTCGCGGGACTTGGCGTCAAGACCGTGATTGACCTGCAGGCCGACGGGCCGTCGAACGAGGCGGGCTACGTGAAAGCCGCCGGCATGAACTTCGCCCGCATCGGCATGACGACGACCAAGGCGCCCACTGACGCGCAGATCGCGCAGTTCTTCGACATCGTCACCAACCCGGCGAACCAGCCCGTGTACGTGCACTGCGCCGGCGGACGGCATCGCACGGGCACGATGACCGCGCTCTATCGCATGACGTATGACGGTTGGACCGCCGCCCAGGCGTACAACGAGATGAAGCAGTACCACTTCGAGGGCTTCCCCGATCATCCCGTGCTGCGCAGCTACGTCTACGCGTTCCACCCGGTGGCGCCGAAGCGGCCCGCCGTCCTCGCGACGAGCATCGTGACCACGAAGTAATTTCAACCACGAAGGTCGCTTCGTGGTTTGATCTTCGCGTGTCGCTGACGCGCCGGCAATTCATCTGGACCGCCGCCGCGGCGAGCCTCTCGCTTCCGGGGCTTGCCCCGAGCGAAGTCGAGGGGCAGGAGCGGAACGAGGCCTCACGCGGCGGTTCGCGTTTTCAGCACGGCGTCGCCAGCGGCGATCCGCTGGGTGACCGCATCATCCTCTGGACGCGCGTCACGCCGCGCGAGCCTTCCGTAAATCAATCGCTCACGCTCCGCTGGCGCATCGGCACGGATCCGCAGCTGCAGCGCACCGTCTCGAGCGGGACCGTCGAGACCGGTGCCGCGCGCGATTACACGGTCAAGGTCGATGCGGGCGGCCTGATGCCGGGCGCGACGTACTACTACGCGTTCGACATCGACGGCGAGCAGTCGCCGATCGGCCGGACGAAGACGTTTCCCGCCAGCGGCGCGACCCGGATGCGGTTTGCGCTCGTCTCGTGCTCGAACTACCCGGCCGGCTTTTTCAACGTCTACGCATCGATGGCGAAGCGCCCGGATCTGGATGCCATCGTCCACGTCGGCGACTACATCTACGAGTTCGGCGAAGGCGAATACGGCGCCGGCCTCGAGATCAATCGCGTCCCGGAGCCGCCGCGCGAAGCGGTCGCGCTGTCGGACTATCGCCTCCGCTACGCCACCTACCGGACCGATCCCGATCTGCAGGAAGCGCATCGGCTCTTTCCGTTCATCGCCGTCTGGGACGACCACGAGATCTGCAACGACGCGTGGGCGGGCGGCGCCATCAATCACAATCCGGAGAAGGGCGAGGGTGATTGGGCGACACGGAAGGCCGCTGCATACAAGGCGTATCTCGAGTGGATGCCGATTCGCGAGTCCACGGACCCGGGCATTCACCTGTATCGCACGTTCCGGTTTGGCGGGCTCGCGGATGTGGTGATGATCGACACGCGCGGACTCCGCGACAAGCAGCTGTTCAACGCCGACGGCGACGCGCTCGCGGATCCGAAGCGGACGCTCATGGGCGACCTGCAGGAGGCGTGGCTCTTCGAGCAGCTGCGCGCCTCGCAGCGCGCGAACACGCCGTGGACGCTGCTCGCCCAGCAGGTTGTCTTCTCGCCCATCTCGCTGCCCGGCACGCGCATCACCAACCCCGATGCGTGGGACGGCTATCCGGCACAACGAACGCGCGTGCTCGACGTCCTCGAGCGCGAGAAGCTGCGCAGCCTGGTCGTCATGACCGGCGACGCGCACAGCTCGTGGGGATTTGACGTGCCGCGCAATCCGTGGGGCAGCTATCGCTCGGCAACCGGTGAAGGCTCGCTCGCGGTGGAACTGGTGACGCCGGCGATCAGCTCGCCGACGCCGATGATGTTTTCGGGCAAGGACGGCCCCGAGACGGCCGCCGCCGTGCGCGTCGCCTTTCCCCACCTGAAATATCTCGACGGCACCCGCCACGGCTACGCGATCGTCGACCTGACGCCGACGCTGATGACCGCGAGCTGGTACTACTCGCCGAATACGCGCATCCACTCGGATGCGGAAGTCGCGGGCACGACGCTCGTCTGCGAGCGCGGCTCCGCGCATCTGCAACCAGCCTAAGTACGCAATTCCTGCAACCTTGAGTCGCCCCATCACCCGAGTCGGAGTACGGTGATGCCGAGTGCCTGACTCCGACTCCGGGCCTAGAAGCGAATCGTCCGGACGATCTTTATCGACCCTTTGCGGTCGAGCGTCTGCAGCGTCGTCCGATCCGTCCAGTTGTGCGTGTAGACGATGAAGATATCGTTGCCCGGACGGGTGATCCAGCGGAAGCGCGACTGCCAGCCGAGTTGACGCGTGACGGTGTCGAACTGCAGGCGGTTGACGAGCGAGACGAACGGATTGAACTGCGTGTTGATGTCGTTGAGCCAGACGCGCGTCGTGAAGCGCCCTTCGCGCAACGCGATCTCGTTGAAGTCGCCGCCGGCGTTGATCAGCCATCCGCGATGCGGCCTGACGCTCAGCGTGCCGGTGACCTGCCGGCGCGCGCCGGAGTAGAACTCGCCATCCTCATACGTCGCGTTCAGGGAAACCGGCCGGCTCGTCGTCGTCTGCGCCTGGTAATGCCGGCGGACGAAGCTGTACTCGCCGCCCGCCGGCAGCACGACGCCGGGCGAAATCTGAAAATCGCGCGGCAGCCGCTCGTAGAGCGGCAGCAGGTGGAATTCGACGAGATCGCTCGAGTGGAGATCGACGCGCAGGAGCTGCACGTCCGCGCGCCGCGTCTCGAGCCGGCCGTCGAGATCGAAGTAGTGCGCGAGGTTCGCTTCGAATGAGAAGCGCCGCACGTACCGGCTTCGCTCGGTGTGCACGGTGTAGCGCATGCCGGGGTCGATCAGGCGATACGCACGGCGATCGACGAAGCCGACCGCCGGGTCGTACCCGTCCTGCACCTCCCGCAGAGCCACGTGCCAGTTGATCGGATCGTTCGGCATGTTGATGCGCGCGCCGAACGCCGAGCCGCCGCGCGAGCCGCGCAGCTTCGTCGTGTTGAGATAAAAGCCGCTGACCTCGAGGACTTCCTTGCCGAACAGCTGCGCGGTGGCCAGCGCGACATCCATGCCCGCGGTCTGGGTTGCGGGCGCAGCGGCCCGGCTGCGCGACGTGAAGAGTCCACCGACATACGACTGGCGCCAGAAGCGGCGCTCCGCGCGCATGACGGTGAAGTCCTCGCCGGCAACGTTGCCGCGATCGCGCGTGCGCACCTGCAGGACGCCGAGATCGAACGGCCCTGCGTGGCCGGTCAGCTTCGCGCCGTAGTCGATCGGCTGCGGCACGCCGGAGTCGTCGAGTCCGATGCGCCGGCTGAAGAAGGGCACGATCGCATTGCCCGTCTCGCGCGAGAACGCAAAGACGCTGGCGCCCTCGAGGAAGAATGTGCGCTTCTCGGGAAAGAACAGCGGGAAGCGCGTCAGGTTCACCTGGCGCTGATCGACCTCGGTCTCCGCGAAGTCCGTGTTCATCGAGACGTTCGCGCGCAGCCCCGGCGTCAGGTTGTAGACGACGTCGCCGCCGAAGGCGCCGGTTTCAACCGATGACGGCGCGCCGCGTCCCGGCGCCGCCGACGAGTTGCCGACGACGTAGGGAAGGAGATCGAGACCGAGTCCCTGATGCAGGCCGTCGAGTCCCAGCAGCCGTCCGGCGGCAGGCATGTAGGTCAGCCCCTGATTGCGCGCCCAGCCGCTCCAGAGCGACTCCTCGACCTTGCGGCGAACCGTGCGCTGAAAGTTGATCCCCCAGCTCGACACGTTCGGATTGAAGTTGATCGTGTGAAACGGAATCTCGATCTCGGCGCTCCATCCCATCTCGTTGCGATCGACGCGCGCGTTCCAGATGCCGTCCCACGATCGGTTCACCTGCGTGCCGCTGCCCGCGAGCACGAGGCCGTCGCCCATCGCCCCCGAGGGGTTGATCTCGAAGTAGTAACCGGAGCGTCCGTCCGAATACGTGTCGATCGCGACCATGAACCTGTCGTCGGCGCCGAGCGACTGATCGCGCTGCATCTGGTTGCCCATGATGCGCTGCCGCTCGGAATCGAAGCACATCACGCCGATGACGATGCGGTGGTCGTCGTAGAGGACGCGCACTTCGGTCTGTTCAGTCGCGGGATCGCCGGTGTTGGGATCCTGCTGGATGAAACCTGATGCGGATTCGGCGCGGCGCCATGCCTCTTCCGTGAGCCGGCCGTCGAGGATCAACCGCTCTGCCGGCTGCAGGCGGACAGCCGTCAGCGTACGTTCCGAAGGTGTGGTAGAAGTCTGCGCGTACACCGGTGACAAGGACGCCAGCGCCAGTGCGCACGCGGCCACTGGCACAACGGGTGCACGCAGAGGTACCCATGTTCCGACAGCTCCCAATACTCCTCCTAGCCGCCTGTCTCACCGCGGTGGCCGTCGCGCAGACCGCGCCGCGTCCCACGCGAACGACGACCGCCGAAGGCGTCACGCACGCCACGCTCGGCAACGGCCTGCGCGTCGTCATCGTCCGCGACCCGCTCGCGCCCGTGGTGACCATCGAGCAGAACTATCTCGTCGGCGCCAACGAAACGCCGCCCGGCTTTCCGGGCATGGCGCACGCGCAGGAACACATGGCGTTCAGGGGATGCGCCGGCGTCACGGCCGATCAGATCGCGGCAATCTTCGCCCAGCTTGGCGGCTCGGACAACGCCGACACGCAGCAGACGATCACGCAGTATTTCACGACCGTGCCCGCAGCCGATCTCGAGGTCGCGCTGCATGTGGATGCCGCGTGCATGCGCGACGTCATCGACGCCGATGCCGAGTGGCAGATGGAGAAAGGCGCGATCGAGCAGGAAGTCGCGCGCGACCTGTCCCAGCCGACCTACAAGTTCATTACGCGGCTGAACGAAGGAATGTTCGCCGGCACGCCCTACGCGCACGATGCACTCGGCACGCGCGAATCGTTCGAGAAGACCACCGGAGAAACGCTCAAAGCCTTCTATCGCGACTGGTACGCGCCGAACAACGCCATTCTCGTGATTGCGGGCGACGTCGATCCCAACGCGACGCTGGCGACGGTCAGGCGGCTCTACGAATCGATTCCTCGGCGGCCGATCGGCCAGCGGCCGACCATGGTGCTGCGTCCCGTCGAGCAGGAGACGTTCACGCTCGACAGCAACCTGCCGTACACGCTCGCGTTCCTCGCCTATCGACTGCCTGGCACGGCCAATCCCGATTACGCGGCCGCGCGCGTGATGGCCGACGTGCTCGCGAGCCAACGAGGTGACCTGTATGCGCTGGTGCCGGCCGGCAAGGCGCTCTACGCGAGCTTCGATGTCGCGGAAAGCTATCCGCAGGCGAGCGTCGGGTTCAGCGTAACCGCGCTGCCGGCAGCAACCGCGCCCACGGCGGTCGTCGCCGAGATGCGATCGATTGTCGCGAACTACGTGCGCCAGGGCTTTCCAGCGGAGCTCGTCGACGCGTCGAAGCGATCGGAGATCGCGTCGGCGCTCTTCCGCCGCAATTCGATTTCCGATCTGGCCGCGGTCTGGTCGCAGGCGGTGGCCGCGGAAGGCCGGAAGTCTCCAGACGAAGATGTCGAGGCGATCCGCCGCGTGACCGTGGCGGACGTCAACCGCGTCGCGATGGAGTTCCTCGAGGACACCCACTCGATCACGGCGATGCTCGTACCGAAGCCGACGGGCGAAGCGCCATCGGAAAAGGGATTCGGAGGCGGCGAATCGCTGACGGCGGCGCCGACCAAGCCGGTGAAGCTGCCGGAGTGGGCCGAGACCGCGGTCGCGACGCTGCGTGTGCCGATGGTGAATGCGAACTGGACGGACACGACGCTCCCCAACAAGCTGCGGCTGATCGTCAAGACCGACAAGACGAGTCCGACGGTCTCGCTGTTCGGCAACATCCGCCACGAGACCACGCTGCAGGAGCCCGCGGGCAAGGACGGCGTGTCGGATGTGCTCGACGGGCTCTTCTCGTACGGCACCACGACGCTGGATCGGCTGGCGTTCCAGAAGGCGCTCGACGACATCGCGGCGAGCGAGAGCGCGGGGTACGACTTCAACCTGAAAGTCCCGACCGCCGATTTCGCCCGCGGCGTCGAGCTGCTCGCGGACAACGTGCTGCATCCCGCGCTGCCGGCGGACGCGTTCACCACCGTCAAGCAGCAGACCGCCGAATTCCTCGAGGGGGAAATCAAGAGTCCCGGCTACCTGGCGGAACATGCGCTGAAGCGTGGTTTGCTGCCGATCGCGGATCCAGGTTTGCGCGAGCCATTGCCGCAGACGGTGTCGTCGCTGACCCTCGATGACGTGCGGACGCATCATCAGGCGACGTTCCGTCCGGATCTGACGACCATCACGATCATCGGCGACATCGATCCGGCGGAGGCGCGCAGCGTGATCGAGAAGTACTTCGGCGGATGGACCGCGCAGGGCGCGACACCGGATCCGACGCTGCCGCCGGTTCCGAAGAACATGGCCAAGCAGTTCGCGATTGCCGATCCGCAGACGGTGCAGGCGGCGGTGACGCTCGCGCAGGAAGTCGGCCTCACGCGATTCGATCCGGATTACTACGCGATCCAGGTCGGCAACAACGTGCTCGGCGGCGGCTTCTACGCGACGCGTCTCTATCACGACCTGCGTCAGGTCGCCGGGCTCGTCTACAACGTCGACGACGATTTCACGGCCGGCAAGACGCGCAGCGTCTACACCGTGACCTATGGATCGGATCCGCCGAACGTGGCGCAGGCGCGCGACCTGGTCATCCGCGACCTGCGGGCGATGCAGACGGAGAACGTCACGCCCGGCGAGCTGCATCAGGCCAAGGCGCTGCTGCTGCGGCAGATGGCGCTGCAGCAGTCGAGCGAGGATGCGATTGCGACGATTCTGCTCGCGCGCGCGCAAATCGGGCTGTCGCTCGACGAATCGCGCCACATGGGGCAGCGCTACTACGACATGACGGCCGACGACGTGCGCGCCGCGTTCGCCAGGTGGATCCGTCCGCAGGATTTCGTGCAGGTGGTCCGGGGGCCTCAACCCTAACCTATACTTCCCGGATGCGACGCGTTCTGCTTGTCGCCCTCGTGCTGCCGGCGTTCGTGCTCGCCGCCGGCGCTCAGGTGCGTCCGATCTACGACATGGGCGCGGCGGGCCTCACGCAGGTCCTGCAGCGCCTGCAGACGACGGCCAGCGTGCTCCACACGGGCGCGCATCCAGACGACGAGGATTCGGCGTTCATTGCGCGCGCGGCGCGCGGCGATCACGCGCGCGTCGCCTACGTCTCGCTCAACCGCGGCGAGGGCGGACAGAACATCATCGGGCCCGAGCTGTTCGACGCGCTCGGCGTCATCCGCACCGAGGAGCTGCTGCAGGCGCGGCGGCTCGACGGCGCGGAGCAGTTCTTCGGCCACACCTTCGACTACGGCTTCTCGAAGTCGCGCGCGGAAGCGGCGATGAAGTGGGGCGAGCGCGACACGCTCGCCGATTACGTGCGCGTCATCCGCCTGTTCCGGCCGCTCGTCATCTACTCGCGCTTCAGCGGCACGCCGGCCGATGGGCACGGCCATCATCAGGAAGCGGGCTACCTCACGCCGCTCGCGTTCAAGGCCGCCGCCGATCCCAATGAATTCCCCGGGCAGCTGCGCGAAGGGCTGCGGCCTTGGCAGGCGAAGAAGCTCTATCGCGGCATTGGATTCAACGCGCGTCCGGATCCGAATGCGCCCGACGTGCAGGTGCAGGAGGGGATCATCGATCCCGCCGCGGGGCGCAGCTACGCGGAGATTTCCTTCGAAGGGCGCAGCCAGCACAAGACGCAGGCGCAGGGCGGCATCGAGCCGCGCGGTCCGATTGCGTCCACGCTATTGCTCATCGAGGCTAACGTGCAATCGCCGCGGCCGGAACGATCAATCTTCGATGGCCTCGACACATCGATTCGCGGGCTGGCGAAGCTCGCCGGGCTGCCCGACGGAACGATCGCCGCGGAGCTCGGCGCGATGGATGCGGCGGCAAAGAAGGCGCTCTCGGACTACGAGCCTCTCCAGCCGGCAGGGATCATTCCGGCGCTCGCCGACGGCCTGCGCGCGACGCGCGCGGCGCGCGCGGCACTGAAGACGTCGGCTGCGGGAAGCGCGGATGCGCGTGCCGATGCGGACTTCCTGCTCGCGCTGAAGGAAGACGAGTTCACCGATGCGCTCGTGCGCGCAGCGGAAGTGGAGGTCGATCCGCTCGCGGGTCAGGAGACCGTCGTCCCGGGCGAAGCGCTCGACGTCGTCGTGCGCATGTTCGTGCAGCCTGCGTCAAACGTGCAGTTGCGAAGGACGTCCGTCACCGCGCCCGCGGGTTGGATGGTTCAATCGGTGCCGGCGCCCGAGACGACGACGGCGGCCGGATTCGGCGGGCGGCGAGAGATGCCAACGGATGTCCAGCCGTATCGCATTTCCGTTCCCGCGAATGCGCCGGTCACCGAGCCCTATTACCTGCGCCAGCCGCGCACGGGCGACACCTACAAGTGGGCCGACGGCGATCCGAAGGGCCTTCCGTTCCAGCCGCCGCTGCTGACGGCGTCCGTCGCCATGACGATCGGCGGCGTGGACGTCACGCTTACGCGTCCAGTGCAGTTCCGCTACGCGGATGCGGTGCGTGGCGAGCTTCGCCGCGACATCAACGTCGCGCCGCGCGTCACTGTCGGACTCGACGAACCGCTGGTCGTCGTGCCGCTCGGCAACAGCACGTATCAGCAGAAACTCGTCGTCCGCGCGACCAGCTTCTCGCCCAAGCCGGTGTCCGGCACGCTGCGTCTCCGCTTGCCGGAGGGATGGACGTCAGCGCCCGCGCAGGCGTCGTTCACGCTGAACGCGAGCGGCGACAAGACGTCCACGCCGTTTGTCGTCACAGCGCCGAAGGGGCGCACCGCCGGGCGCCTCGAGATCGCCGCGGAAGCGTCCGTTGCGGGCGAGACGTTCTCGCGCGACGTGCAGGTGATTTCGTATCCACACATCCAGACGCACCGGCTCTACTGGCCAGCGACCACCACCGCGCAGGTCTTCGACGTGAAAGTTGCGGCGGTGAAAGTCGGCTACATCATGGGCAGCGGCGATGAGGTGCCGGAGGCAATTCGCCGCATGGGCGTCGACGTGACCATGCTCGGTGCCGACATGCTCGCGACCGGCGACCTCTCCCGCTTCGACACCATCGTCGTCGGCATCCGCGCGTCGGAGACCAATCCGGATTTCGTCGCCAACAACGGACGGCTGATCGACTACATGCGCAACGGCGGCACGATGATCGTGCAGTATCAGCAGCAGGAGTACGCGAACAAGATGCTGGCGCCGTATCCGGCGAGCCCGCCGACCAACGCCAACCCGCGGGTGACGGTCGAGGACGCGCCGGTGAAGATCCTGGTGCCGGCGCATCCGGTGTTCAACTTCCCCAACAAGATCACCGATGCGGATTTCAGCGGCTGGGTGCAGGAGCGGAACGCGTACGCCTTCAGCATGTGGGATTCGCGCTACGTGCCGCTGCTCGAGTGCGCGGATCCGGGCGAGCCGCCCGTTCGCGGCGCCGAGGTCTACGCGGATGTCGGCAAGGGCCGCTACATCTACACGGCGTACTCGTGGTTTCGGCAGCTGCCTGCCGGTGTGCCCGGCGCGTATCGCCAGTTCGCGAACTTGATTAGCCTTTCAAAAGCACCGCATTGATCCGACAAGGACCCGAAGACGTTTTTCACCACGAAGGCCACGAAGAACGCGAAGGTCAGAACACGAAGTAATTTGATTTGTACGAAGTCAGAGGATTCCAAGCTGTTGCGTCGGCTGAAAGAGCAATGGCTTCGCGTCAGCTGGCGCGTCGCCCCAGCCGGTAATGCGTGAAGCCATTCCTTAATCTCTTGACCTTCTGCCTCCGTGACTTCAACCACGTCCGCTCCGGCCAAAGAGCCTCTTCAACTGTTCAGGAGCGTCGTCGGCA
>QHWQ01000114.1 GCA_003222635.1 Acidobacteriota bacterium
GATCGCGGTGACCGGTTGTTGCAGATCTGACGGGGGCGCGAGCGTCAGCTTGAACCAGCCGAGAATGAGGAACCCGGGCAGGGCACCGGCGATCCATGGCCGCACCCGCTCACGCTTCACGACGCACACCGCTAGAACGATCAGCGCGAAGAGCAACCCTTCATTCTTCGTCCACGCCGCCATTGACGCCGCAAAGCCTGAAAGCATCATCATCGCGGGGATCTTGCTGGTCCATCCCGCTGCCGCGAGGCCGAAGGATGCGGCATACAACGCACTGACGGGCACGTCGGCCGTTTGTGACGGAACTTCCCAAATCCAGGGCGACCCAATCAGCAGAAGACCGGCCATGAAACGCGCAGGCGGATTGAGCATCCCGGTCGTTCCCACGACGATGAGCAGTGCAGCGGCCGCGAAAAGTCCCCCGAGCAAAAAGGGGATCCACGGAGTCTCGACGCCGAGGCACGCCCACAGGCGCATGACCGTCAGAGGTACGAGGAGCGGGTAGTCCGGATGAGACCAACCCAGGTCGGGCGTGAAAGCCTGCGTCCAGTCGCGGGCGCGCAGGAGAAACCGAGCCCGCAGGTTCCAGATCGCCCAGGCATCCCAGGACCCGTGCAGCCCCGTTGACGAGCGGAAAAACGCGACCGCACACAAGCTGATCGCAACCCACAGCGCCCAGCGGGCGAGTGCGGGTGCGGGAGCCGGGGATGATGATGCAGGAGGCGGAGACGGGTTTCTCACAGAATGCCACCACACGATCCCGAGCGCGGACACCCAGATCGCTGCGTCGACGACAGGGAAGTGCGGGCCCATGTGGGATGCGATCGCGAGAATCGCCAGTGTCGTCATCGACGGGACAGTGATGCCCACCGCAAGCGCGATACCGGCCCGAAGAACGGGCGTATGGATGAAGCGCCCGAGCACAAGCCATGCGGACGCGATTGGAAGGACGAGCGCTATGAGCGCGATCACGGCTCGGCGCGGATAAACACGCGATGTCCGGCCGGCACGCTGCAGCGGGCCTGGTGGAGTGTTCCAGGTACGCGATGCGGCCGGCGCGTGGGAGGATGCGGGCGAGCGTCTGCAATTCCGCGTCGAGCGCGCCGATGGTCCCGTCGTTCTCGACAGGGGACCACGCGGTGACGGCGCTGAACAGAAGCGCGAGAATTCCGCCAAGCACGGCGGCAACATCAGTGGTTCGCTTCATACGCCGTATCCTACTGCCCCCTGCCCCCTGCCCCCTGCGTCCTCTTCGGCTTATACACGTGCGTGGATTGGCCGAAGAACACTTCGGCCGATTCCATCAACGTCTCGGACAGCGTCGGGTGCGGATGGATCGTCAGGCGCATGTCCTCCGCGGTCGCACCCATCTCAATCGCCAGCACACCTTCCGAGATCAGCTCGCCTGCACCCGTGCCGGCGATGCCGACGCCGAGGATGCGGCCCGTCTTCTTCTCGAGCACGAGCTTGGTCAGACCGTCCACGCGGTCGATGCTGATCGCGCGGCCGCTCGCGCCCCACGGGAACTTCGCAATCTCGACGTCGCGCCCCTCGGCCTGCGCCTGCGCTTCGGTCAGACCGGCCCAGGCGATCTCGGGGTCGGTGAAGACGACGGCGGGGATCGCGGCAGGCTCGAACGCCGCCTTGTGCCCCTGCATCGCTTCCACCGCGACGCGCGCCTCGTGCGACGCCTTGTGCGCGAGCATCGGCTCGCCGGCGACGTCGCCGATCGCGAAGATGGTCGGCTCCGCCGTCCGGCGCTGCCCATCGGTCTCGATGAACCCCTTGGCGCCGATCTTCACGGCGGTCGTGTCGAGACCCGGGACCTTCGAGTTCGGCACGCGGCCGACCGCGACGAGGACACGATCGAAGGTGCGATCGCCAGAGGTCTCGCCTTCGAAGAAGACGCGAACGGCGTTCTCGGCTTCCGCGACCTTCGCCACCTTCGTGTTGAGCATGATTTTCGCGAACAGCTTCTCGAGCCGCTTCTGCAGCAGGTTCACGAGATCGCGATCGGCTCCGGGAAGCAGGCCGCCGGTCATCTCGACGACCGACACCTCGCTGCCGAGCGTCGCGTACACGCTGCCGAGCTCGAGGCCGATGTAGCCGCCGCCGATGACGAGGAGCGAGCGCGGCACCTCGGGCAGCTCGAGCGCGGAGGTGGAATCCATCATGCGCGCGCTCTCGAGCGCCAGCGACGGAGTGCGCGTCGGGCTCGATCCGGTCGCGAGGATGCAGTACTCGAAGGTGAGCTCGGTCTCGCCGCTCTCGCCGGCAACGGTCATCGACTTCGGACCGGTGAGCGTCGCGCGGCCCTGGATGAATTTCACCTTGCGCATGCGCCCGACCTGGCCGACGCCGCCCGTCAGCTTGTCGACGACCCCCTGCTTGAACGCGCGCAGCTTGTCGACGTCGATCCGCGGCTCGTCGAAGCGCACGCCCCACGCGCTCGCGTGGCGTGCGTCGTCGATCACCTTCGCGACGTGGAGCAGCGCCTTGGACGGAATGCAGCCGCGATAGAGGCAGACGCCGCCCGGATTCTTCTCCATGTCGACGAGCGCCAGCTGCAGGCCGAGGTCCGAGGCGTAGAATGCCGCCGCGTAGCCGCCCGGCCCCGCGCCGAGGACGGCCAGTTGTGTGGACTCACGCGCCATCAGATTCAGCCGAGCAGCGAGAGGAGGAAGGGCTGCTCGATCGCCTGCACCACCCAGCGGAGGAAGCGCATCGCATCGGCGCCGTCAATCACGCGGTGGTCGTAGGAGAGCGAGAGCGGAAGCAGCTGGCGGGGCTCGAACTTCCCATCTTTCCAGACGGGCTCGATGATGCCGCGCGAGATGCCGAGGATGGCGACCTCGGGCCAGTTGACGATCGGCGTGAAGTAGGTGCCGCCGATGCCGCCGAGATTGCTGATGCTGATGCTGCCGCCGCTCATCTCGTCGGGCGTCAGCTTCTTCGCGCGCGCCTTGTCCGACAGCTGATGCAGTTCGACCGCGATCTCCTGGATGTTCTTCTGATCGGCATTGCGGATCACGGGAACGAGCAGGCCGAACTCGGTGTCCACGGCCACGCCGACGTTGATGTACTTCTTGACGATGATCGCGTTGTTGTCGGCGTCGAGCGAGGCGTTGAACTGGGGGAACTGCTTGACGGCCGCGGCCATCACCTTGACGAGCACCGCGGTGACCGTCAGGTTGCCGCCCGCCTGCTCCACCTGCTTGCGGAACTTGGAGCGCAGCTCCTCCATCGGCGTGATGTCGGCCTTGTCGAACTGCGTGACGTGCGGGATGGTCGTCCACGCGTGACCGAGGTGCTCCGCCGTCTTGCGGCGGACGTTCGTCATCGGCTGACGATCGATCTCGCCCCACTTGGAGAAATCCGGCAGCGGCACCGTGGCCGCGGGCGCGCCCGCGGGACGCGCCCCGGGCGCAGTCGAGGGGACGCTGCTCAGGATGCGGCGCGCATGCTCCTTGACGTCTTCGTCGCTGATGCGGCCGCCGGGCCCGGCGCCCTGCACCTCGTTGATGTCGACGCCGATTTCGCGCGCGAGCCGGCGGACCGAGGGGGACGCGGGCGCTGCAGGTCCTTCGCTCTGGCGAATCTGCGGCGGGTCCGACTTCGCCGGCTCTGCCGGGCCTTGGCGCCCCGACGCCTGCGGAGCAGGCGAAGGCGGCGAGGCGGGTTGTGGCGAAGGAGCAGGCGCGGGCGCCTCGCGTCTCGGCATCGACACGACTTTTTCCGGTTTTTCTTTTTCCGGCTTTTCCGGCGCCGCCTTTTCCTCTTCTTCCGGCTTGGCGGACGCGTCCGCGCCGTTGTCATCCACCGTGAGGATGACGGCGCCGACCTTCACCTTCTCGCCGGGCTTGACCTTGATTTCCTTGACGGTGCCGGCGACCGACGAAGGCACCTCGATGGTCGCCTTGTCGGTCTCGAGCTCGACGACCGGCTGGTCTTTGCCGATGGTGTCGCCGACCTTCACGAGCACGCGGGTGACGTCCCCCTGCGAGATGTTCTCACCCAGTTCGGGAACTTTGAATTCCTGCATTACGACGTCGCCGGGTTGTTCTTCTCGGTGTTGATGTTGAAGTCCTTGATGGCCTTCTTCACGACCTCCGCCTCGACGCGGCCGTCGCGCGCCAGCGCGTCGAGCGTCGCCACGACGACAAAGCGGTGATCGACCTCGAAGAAGTCGCGCAGCGCCGCGCGCGACTCGCTGCGGCCGAAGCCGTCGGTGCCGAGCGAGACGAGCGGACGCGGCAGCCAGCGATCGATCGTATCGGGCAGCGCCTTCACGTAATCGGACGCGGCGATGATCGGATCGTCGATCCCCTCGAAGCACTGCTGCACGTACGGGACGCGCGGCGTCTCGTCGGGATGCAGACGGTTCCAGCGCTCCGCGGCGTGCCCTTCGCGATAGAGCTCCTGGTAGCTCGTCACGCTCCAGATGTCAGCCGCCACACCGTACTGCTCCTCGAGAATGCGAGCGGCCTTGATCACTTCGGGCAGAATCGCGCCGCTGCCGAGCAGCTGCGCGCGCGCTTTCGGATCCTTCTTCGCCGACGCCTTGAACAGGTACATCCCCTTGAGAATGCCGTCGCGCACGCCGTCGGGCATGGCCGGGTGCTCGTAGTTCTCGTTCATCACGGTGACGTAGTAGAAGCAGCTCTCGCCCTTCACGTACATCCGCCGGATGCCTTCCTCGACGATCACCGCGATCTCGTAGGCAAACGCCGGGTCGTACGAGATCAGGTTCGGCACCGCCATCGAGAACAGATGGCTGTGGCCGTCCTGATGCTGCAGCCCTTCACCCGCCAGCGTCGTGCGGCCGGCGGTGCCGCCGAGCAGGAACCCGCGCGTCCGCGAGTCGCCGGCGGCCCACACCAGGTCGCCGATGCGCTGCATGCCGAACATCGAGTAGTAGATGAAGAACGGGATCGTGTTGATGCCGTGCGTCGCGTAGGCCGTGCCGGCCGCGATGAACGACGACATGGAGCCGGCCTCGGTAATGCCTTCCTCGAGAATCTGCCCTTCCTTCGCTTCCTTGTAATACAGGAGCGTGTCCATATCGACCGGCTCGTACAGCTGGCCGACGTGCGAGTAGATCCCCACCTGACGGAAGAGCGCCTCCATGCCGAACGTGCGCGCTTCGTCGGGCACGATCGGCACGATCAGCTCGCCGACCTCCTTGTCCTTCAGGAGCTTCGCCAGAATCCGCACGAACACCATCGTCGTCGACGCCTTGCGGCCTTCGGTGCCCTTTTCGAATTCGGTGAAGCAGTCGTGCAGCGTCTCGACCTTCAGCGGCTCGGAATTCGGGATGCGCCGGGGCACGAAGCCGCCCAGCTTCTTGCGCCGCTCGAGCATGTAGGTGACTTCGGGGCTGTTGTCCGGCGGACGATAGAAGGGCGCCTTCGCGACTTCCTGATCGGCGATGGGGATGCCGAAGCGCGTGCGGAAGGCGCGCAGCTCCTCTTCGTTCAGCTTCTTCTGCTGATGCGTGATGTTCTTCCCTTCGCCCGCCTCGCCGATGCCGTAGCCCTTGATCGTGCGCGCGAGGACCACCGTCGGCTGGCCGCTGGTGTTGACCGCGGCCGCGTAGGCCGCATGCACCTTCGACGGATCGTGGCCGCCGAGCGTCAGCTTCTTCAGCTGCTCGTCCGACAGATGGCCGACCATCTCGAGCAGCTGCGGATACTTGCCCCAGAAGTGCTCGCGGAAGTACGCGCCGGGTTCGACGGCGTACTTCTGATATTCGCCGTCGACGACTTCGCCCATCCGCTTGACGAGCAGTCCGTCCTTGTCTCTCTCCAGCAGCTGGTCCCACTCGCTGCCCCACAGCACCTTGATCACGTTCCAGCCGGCGCCGCGGAAGACTGCCTCGAGCTCCTGGATGATCTGCCCGTTGCCGCGGACCGGACCATCGAGCCGCTGCAGGTTGCAGTTGATGACGAAGATCAGGTTGTCGAGCTTTTCACGCGAGGCGAGCGTAATGGCGCCGAGCGCTTCGGGTTCATCCGTTTCGCCGTCGCCGAGAAATGCCCAGACCTTCGAATCCGATCGCTTCTTCAGCCCGCGATCCTCGAGGTAGCGCATGAAGCGCGCCTGGTAGATCGCCATGATCGGTCCGAGGCCCATCGAAACCGTCGGGAACTCCCAGAAGTCCGGCATCAGCCACGGGTGCGGATATGACGACAGGCCGCCGCCCGCCTTCAGCTCGCGGCGGAAATTCTCCAGCTTCTCCGAGACGATGCGTCCCTCGACGAACGCGCGGGCGTAGATGCCCGGCGCCGCGTGGCCCTGGAAGAAGATGATGTCGCCGTCGTGGTTCTCGCCCTTGCCCTTGAAGAAATGATTGAAGCCGACCTCGTACAGCGTCGCCGCCGATGCGTAGGTCGAGATGTGCCCGCCGATGCCGTCCTCCGCCTTGTTCGCCTTGACGACCATGGCGAGCGCGTTCCAGCGCACGAGGCTCTTGATGCGCCGCTCGATCTCACGGCTGCCGGGGAACGGGGGCTCTTCTGTGGCGGAAATCGTGTTGATGTAGGGAGTGTTGGCCGTGAACGGTTGCTTGACGCCTTTGCGCCGCGCGTGATCGGCCAGTTCACGCAGCAGACGGCTGACGCGCGACGGTCCACCGGATTGCAGCACGTAATCGAGCGACTCGAGCCATTCGCGGGTTTCGAGCGCTTCGAGCTCGGCCGCATCCTTCGGGGCAGTGTTCCGCATTACACCTCTGAGGGCGATAACTACAACCTTCAATTGTAGCGCCAACGATCGATCACACCGCGAAGCTCACGCGTTGATCGCGACCGTTTCGCTCGGCATCGCCTCATCGTGTCGATGGAGCCGCGCAACGTGATGCGTGTGATCACGCGCATCGTAGGCAACCGACGCGGCGCCCCGATATTTCCTTCGACGCACGCTCATGAAGGCACGTGCCCTAGTGTGCCATCCAGACACCGGGTGCCCTGAAACGGAACAAGCTCAAAGTCATTGCAAATTTCGCCTGAAATGACTCAAAAGGACGCGTACGCACACAGACGCGTGTTCCGTATTGAGCCCTAACCCCCGAAAAGTGTCGTTCGATGCTTGACGGCTGAAGGACTGTAAAGCCGAGGGGCCCAATATGTTGCGGATATTACGGCTGAACTGGCGGAAATGTTGCGTAGAGCTCGGCCGTTCCATGAAACGCGTCGCTCAACTTCTCGCGCTCGTCGCGGCTGTCCTTCTCGTTCCCACCGGTTCTTTCGGACAGGGCGCCAGCCACAAGATTGACCACGCCGTCGCGGCAAAGCTGCAGTCATCGCCGACGGCCCCGCAGCGCGTCATCATCACGACGCTGCCCGCCTCGCGCGCGGCCATCAAGCAGTCATTGAACGCGCGCGGCAATACCGTGCTTGGCGAAAACGCGCGGTTCAGCACGCTGACCACGAATGTCGCCGGCGGCGACATCTCGATGTATGCGGGCAACGCGACCGTCACCGGCATCCATGCCGACGCGAAGATCCTCAGCCACACCGTTCCTGGCGGCGGCGGCTCGGGTTCGGCGGTCTCCGCGCTTCGCGACACGCTCGGACTGTCGTCGACGACGTTCACCGGAGCGGGCATCGGCATAGCGGTGATCGATTCCGGCGTCAAGTCGATCAACGACTTCGCCGGCCGTCTCTACTTCTACGACTTCCTCAACGGCGCTCCGGGAAATCTGATCACGGCCGCTGACGACTACGGCCATGGGACGCACGTCGCGGGCCTGCTCGGCGGCAGCGGCGCGACCTCCAACGGGCAGTACAAAGGTGTCGCGCCGGGCGCCAGGGTCGTCGCCTTGCGCGTCCTCGACGCCAACGGCCAGGGCTACACGAGTGATGTGATCAACGCCATCAACTTCGCCATCACCAACAAGACTGCCCTCGGCATCGACATCATCAATCTGTCGCTCGGCCATCCGATCTTCGAGCCCGCCGCCAGTGACCCGCTGGTACAGGCCGTTGAAGCCGCATCGCGCGCGGGCATCATCGTCGTGGCGGCGGCCGGCAACGTCGGCGTCAATTCCACGACTGGTGAAGTTGGGTACGCGGGCGTGACCTCGCCGGGCAACGCACGCTCCGCCATCACGGTCGGCGCCGTCAACACGAACGGAACCGCGAGACGCAGCGACGACGTGGTGCCGAACTACAGCTCGCGCGGTCCGACGTGGTACGACGGCTTCATCAAGCCGGACATCGTCGCGCCGGGGCACAAGCTCGTCTCCGACGTCTCTCGCAACGCGACGCTGTACAAGAACAACTCGACGCTGCGGGTCGGCACGGACTACATGACGCTGAGCGGCACGAGCATGTCGACCGGCGTCGTGAGCGGCACCGTCGCGTTGATGCTGCAGGCCAACCGCGCGGCGACCGGCTATCCATTGCGGCCGTCGCTCACGCCGAACGCCGTCAAGGCGATCCTGCAGTTCACGGCGATCCGGATGCACGACGCGTCGGGCGCCGAGCTCGATTCGCTGACGCAGGGTGCCGGCGCGCTCAATGCCGCGGGCGCCATCGAGCTCGCGAAGTCGATCGATACTTCCGCCGCGCCGGGCGCACCGTGGCTGATGAGCGGCGTCACGCCCTCCACCACGATCGCGGGCGAAAACATTCTCTGGGGCGAGAACATCCTCTGGGGCGAAAACATCCTGTGGGGGGAATCGATTTACACGCACCAGATCGCCTGGGGGATGAACGTGCTCTGGGGCGAGAACATCATGTGGGGTGAAAACATCCTCTGGGGCGAGAACGTGCTCTGGGGTGAAAACATCCTCTGGGGCGAGAACATCGTCTGGGGCGAGGACCTGATTGGAATCACCGACGGCTTGAACATCCTCTGGGGCGAAAACATCCTCTGGGGCGAGCTTCGCGCCAGCAATATCGTCTGGGGCGAGCTCACCGCCAACAACTCGGTCTGGGTCACGAGCACGGCCTGGCTGACGACGGTGTTTTGACATGAAAAACAACCACAGCGCTTGCACGCAAACCCTGCGACATCCACAGGGGGGAGGGCGCCGGGCGAAGGCCACGTGGGGCGCCCGCGCCTCATAGGCGCCGCTGTCTCTATGACTCTGGCGGTGGCCGGCGCTGCGTTTCTGGCTCTCCTGATATGTGCCGGCTGGCTGATTTTCCAGCTTCTGGCCCAGAATGGCCGCATGCTCGAACGGATCGATCGTCTCGAGCAGGCGGTTGACGGTCTCGATCCACTCAAGAAAAGCCGACTGGTGCGTGACGGCCTGAAAGCCGGGACCGTCGCGCCCGACTTCCAGCTGCCGCGCGTCGGCGGCACCGAAGTTTCGCTGGCGCAGTACAAAGGGCGGCGGGTGCTTCTCGTCTTTTCCGATCCGAAATGCGGCCCGTGCGACGAGCTTGCGCCGAAGCTGCAGCAGCTCCGTGTCCAGGGCGCCGCATGCGACATCCTCATGGTGAGCCGCGGCGGCGTCGACGCGAACCTGCACAAGATGGCGGAACACGGCATCACGTTCCCCGTCACGCTGCAGGAGCACTGGGAGATTTCGCGGCTGTACGGTATGTTCGCGACGCCAATCGCGTACTTGATCGACGAGGAGGGGATTATCGCGGCGCCTGTTGCCGTCGGCCCGGACCGCATTCTGGCCCTGCTGGAACAGCGCGCAGTCGTCTGGCATTCATTCAAGCCGCGGCCACGTCAGGCGCGGGCGTAAAAGGAGAAGACTGATGGAGCATCGTTTCGACACCCTAGCTCGAAACCTGTCATCACATCTGTCGCGAAGAGAAGCATTCTGGCGTTTGGGGGGCGGGCTCGCCGCCGCGTTTTTTGCTTCGGTGCGAAGCGCACGCGCCGGTCAGGCCTGCCAGGCCTTCTGCGCGCGCTGCTGCAAGAATCTCGACCCGCCGCCGCGCGGGAAGGAGATGGCCGAGTGCATCACGGCCTGCCACCAGGGGCTTGGCCCGTGCGGGTCGATCCCGGGCACCTGCGGCAAATAGCATCGCCACGCCTCCGGCCTTTTTTTTCCTGCCCGCCGTAACCTCGGGCGAAGGCGGGTCTGCTAAATTGGAAGGCGGATGGCGCATCTCGCCGACGTCCATCGCGCCATCGTCACCTGCGAACGCTGCCCGCGGCTGCGGCAGTACTGCCAGCGCATCGCGCGCGAGAAGAAGCGCGCGCATCGGGACGATGTCTACTGGGGACGGCCGGTCCCCGGCTTCGGCGATCCGAACGCGCGCCTGCTGCTCGTCGGCCTTGCGCCGGCCGCGCATGGCGCCAACCGTACGGGCCGCGTGTTTACCGGCGACGGCTCCGGCGATTTTCTGATGTCGGCGCTGCATCGCACCGGCTTTGCGAACATCAATACGTCGCAGCGTGTGGACGATGGTTTGAAGTTGACGGATGCCTACATCCTGTCCGCGGTCCGCTGCGCGCCTCCGGATAACAAACCGCTCCCCGAAGAGATCACGCGCTGCCTCGATCATCTCGAGGTGGAGCTGACGCATCTGCCGCGCATCCGCGTCGTTGTCGCGCTCGGTAAGATCGGCTTCGATGCGTGGCTGCAGCTGCTGAAACGCCGAGGGGTGAGGGTCTCGCCGCGACCGCCGTTCGGCCACGGCGAGGTCGTGAACTTCGGCAATGGATTGCCGGCGCTCGTCGGCTGCTATCACCCCAGCCGTCAGAACACGAACACCGGCAAGCTGACGGCGCCGATGATGGAGAGCGTCTTCCGTAAAGCGAAACGCCTGCTTGGTTCGTAGTTGGTGGTTGGCAGTTGACGCGAGCAACTACCAACGACCAACTACCAACGACCAACTAGGTCGCCACCGGCCGGTGCGCCTGAGGAACGAGTGGATCTGCCGCACGGCTAACGGGATCCTCTCCTTCGGCTCCTTCCACGGGAACATGCTCACTTCGGCCTTCGGCGCGAGCATCGCCGCTTCCATCGCCACCTTGTATGGATGCGCCGGGATGTCGTCCGGCAGAATCAGTACGGGCGTCTGGCAGCTCTTCACGAAGTCGCGCGTCACGGTGATCACGAAGTCAGGGTTGTTGCGGTACATCTTCGTGAGAAATTTATCGACCGTCGCCATCGTGACCTCGGGATGGCGCTTGACGAAGTCCGGCCCCCAGCCTGCCATGTTGGTGTCGTAGCTGAGCGTGGGCATCTCCGGACGCCAGCCGCTTGGCTGCGCCAGCACCGCCGCGATCACGCGATTCGGCGCGCGCTTCAAGAGATTCCAGATGAGCGGACCGCCGATGCAGAAACCCATCACCATGAACTTGTCGATGCCGAGGTGAT
>QHWQ01000387.1 GCA_003222635.1 Acidobacteriota bacterium
GTCCACGCCCGCTGTGGAATGTCGGCAGAGCCCACTGACGGTGTGAAGACCGATCACCGAGAAAACGGGCCCTCCGCCGCTCGAACCGGAGCGATTCTCGTAAGGGTCTCTAAAGCGGACTTCGCCTTGGCTTTACGCAGGGCCTTCCAGTCGCCGTCCGCGCGCTGGTGCCGGAGATCCGTCAGGTAGGCGTACTCCGGCGTGAGCAGCCGGTGCTCCTGGGACTTGGCTTTCGTCCACGACCGGGCGAACTCCTCGAACGTGGGCGCCTCTCCGCGCGTCCAGAATTCCATCGCAAGCACCCGAGCAACGGCGCCGTCCCGGAACCGGCCGGCGGTCAGGTCGCGGAGTAACTGCATGACCCCTTCGAACTCCCTCGCGTACCAACGATAGTAGAGGCGGTCGCGAGGTCCGAGCCGCGCTGGCGGATTCTCGTCGCGGACGATTTCCGTGGGGATGCAGGTGGGCTGACCGACCCGGCCTGTCGTGAGGTAGCGGCGGACACGGGCTAGCACGATCGGCTTTCGATCGCTGTCCTTCGTGGCCTTCACCTTTCCTTTCGGGTACTCGGCTACGATCCGGTACGGGATCCCGCGCTCCGAGCAGAAGCCGCGAATCTCCTCGAGATTCATGTAATTCACCTCTTCAAGGAGCCGCACTTGCCCACTCTTGGTGAGCTGCGATAGGAAGTTCGGCATCCAAAACTCTTTCACTTGGCCGATCTGCGCTGCCAGCGTGTCGCCAGTTTCACGATGGCGCACTTGCCGTCGCTCGACGCTGCCCCGAACCCTTGTCCTCGTTCACGTCGCCTGTCGGATGATGCCGTTTCGGAATTCCGTTGATGATAGCGCTGGGGCGCTGCATCGTCAGCGCTCGTCGGGTACGATGGAGTGAAGGCAGCTGTAGTGGCGTTTGAACTGAGCTAGTGCCCACGGCCATTGTAGCCGCCGTGGGGTCGCCGACGTTGCGACATTGCCACGCTGCGCACCGCAACGCGGTCGGCTGATGGACGCTCGGAAGCGTGCTCAAAATGAACGTTTGGTGCGTGGGACGAGCTACCTAACGGCGGCAGGCGGTACTGATTCGAAGCGCAGGGCCGCTCTGGATGGAAGGCGCGCTACGTGTAGGAAGTCGACGCCGACGAAGCGACAATCAGCTTCTATCAAGAAGTGTTCGACGGAACGGAAAGCTGCGCGAGATTCATCGCAAGTACCCTGTCGATCTCGGTCATCAGCGAGTCGAGGGCGAGGAATCATCACGCGAGACGTGCTGGCGTCGCAGATTCGCAACTACCTGCAGCATCGCATTACGCACTCGGCGCTGGTCGAATGGGCCGAGCGCGCGATGATGGACGAAGAATTCGACGCGGGTGACTCTGATACCCTTCGCGACATCATCGCGAGACTCGGTGTTGCCGATTCACGCGAATTCGGTTTGACCTGGGAAGAGTTCGAAAACTACCTATCGCGGCTGGGTTACAAGACCAAGGTAGATGTGGTTCGGGCGAGCTAAGCGGGTTTTTCCAGTGCCCAAAGTACTTCGATCCGTCTGAGCCATTGGACGATTCGGTTCGAATCGGCCCAAGTCAGGTCCACCAACCTTACTTTCGAGGGTTCGGTCGGCTCTAACCAGTTGAAGGCAGGAGCGGTTAGAGCGGTTCCCCTCTGCGAAGCCGAGGATGCCCCGCGTGAGCTCCTCCTGCAGCCGTTCCTTGTGACGGTCGTACGTCTCGATGTCGATCGTCTGCTCGTAGAGGAACGCGTTGTCGAGACGGTCGATCCTCCGCCGTATCGTCACGCCTGAACGACGCGCCCCTCACAAGCCGCGTGTAGCCTTGGGTCGGCTGGAGTCGCGCGAGTTCGTCCACGAACAAACCTTCGAGCTTCGCCTGCTGATGTGGATGTCGCGACACTCGCCGCGGCAGTGGTAGTACGCGAAACGTCCATTCCGACCCTTCGACCAACTGCCGGATAGCCGCCGGCCGCAGGCATGACACTTCACGAAGGCGCGCAATGGGAAATCGGGGCGACTACACTGCGGCGGCGCGATCACGCGAACCCGCCGATTCAGAATGGCCTGCGCGCGGTAGAACACCTTTTCAGCGATCAGCGGCGTGAAGTCGCCACGTTTCGCTTGCACGCCGTACTCGGGGACGTCGATGATGCCGATGTACAGCTCTTTTCTCGAGCACAGTGTCGAACGTCCAATATCTGCTGCTTGGTGTAGCGGCCGGTGGCGATCTGAAGCGCATCATTCTATCGACGCCGAGCACGATCCCCTTACCGACGAATCGCCGAGCTCAATATCAGAGGCACGTACGTGCGAACCGAAACCGCTGGCGGCCGCGATCTACAAGCCTCCGCCGCGCCGTTCGCACGACTTGCGCAGCGCGATCGCGCTGATCGAAACCGCGCGGCGGCGATTATCAGTCAACGTCCGGCTGAAGCCGGCCACGGTCCGGCTAAAGCCGGACGCTACAAGTACACATGGAAACTAGTCAGACAACCACCGGCATCGGCGAGGCGGCGGCGATGCTCGACGCGCTTCGCACGTCGATTCACAAGGCGATGGTCGGCCAGTCGGCCGTCATCGAGCAGGTGCTGATCGCGCTCGTCGCGTCGGGCCACGTCCTGATCGAAGGTGTGCCGGGCCTCGGCAAGACGCTGCTGGATCGCTTCCTGTTCAAGGTCGAAATCGGGTACACGTCGAGCACGGAGGAAGTGGACGTCGTCATCCGCGCCACCGACTCGCAGGCGGGCAACGAGCTGCCGCTCGCGCAGGTGACGCCGTGCCTGGACGGAGACGGCGTGATGAAGCTGCAGCAGCTCGCCGCGCAGCAGCGCGTCGACACGCAGGTCGTCGACTACGCCGTCCGGATCACGCGCGCGACCCGCGACTATCCGGGCCTTGCCTTCGGCGCGAGCTCGCGCGGCGCGCTGGCACTCGTCCGCGGCGGCCGCGCCGCGGCGCTCATCGACGGACGCGACTACGTGACGCCCGACGACATCAAGCGCGTGGCGCTGCCCGCGCTGCGGCATCGCGTGGCGCTGGCGCCCGACGCGCTGCTCGAAGGCCGCAAGACGAACGAACTGCTCGCCGACGTCATCGAGACGGTTGCCGCCCCGCGTGTCTAACCGCCGCGCGCTCCCGGTTCTGCCAGGCCGTTCGGCTCTCGCCACCGTTGCAGCGGGCGCGTCCGCCGCGCTCGTCGCGCTGCTGCTCAGTGTTCCCGCCGCCGCTGCCGGGCTCGCCGCGCTGCTGATGCTCGCCGCGCTCCTCGTTCTGGCTACGCTGGACTACGTGTCATCGCGGCGCGCGTGGCGGCACGGCCAGCCCCGCATGA
>QHWQ01000115.1 GCA_003222635.1 Acidobacteriota bacterium
AGCGCGTCGAATTTCTTGATCTCGTCCATGACGACGAACGGCTCGTCCGGCGAGAGCGCCGACGCGATGGCCCCGACGAGCGGGATGTCGCCGAGCGCCGATGGCTTCGGCACCACACCGGTGCCGTCGAACAGAAATTCGAATTCGAGATTGACGGGCTCGCTGTCGTTGTACACCGCCTCGCTCGCCGAGAAGCCCTGACCGCGGTGATAGGAGTAGTTCAGCAGACGGTTGAGCGTGTAGCTGCTCGGGTTGACTTGAACGGTGTAGGCATCCTGCGGAGCGTCGGAGACCTTCGGCGGCTCGTCCGCGCTGCCCGCGGGCTTGAACGCGCGCAGCGTCAACTTCTCGAGCTTCGCCTTATCGAACAGCCCCATGTCAGCGCTCCCGCTTCGCGTCGAGGATGCGCAGCACCTCGCGGACGCAGCGCTGGACGAGGTCGTCGCCGCCGGCCTGCGGCTTGGTCATGGACTTGCCGCGCGCCTTCGACCATGCGGAGTGCCTGGAGCGGCCGGCATGGGAGTCGCCCCTCGGGTCTACCGTGGCGCGGATGACGAGCTCGCGAATCTCGATTGGCATGGCTCACAAACTGATGCCGACGCTGGCACTCAGTCCGGCCGCGGCGTCGAGCGCGATGCTCGCGGGGTCGTAGTACTTGAAGTACTGGTAATTCAGCGCCAGCGTTTCGACGACGATCTCGTTGCTGCCGGCGTTGATGCCGGAGATTTCCAGCCGTTTGGGAACGGCGTTGACGACGTACCAGTTGTAGATCGGCAGGTGGTTGTCGTCGAGCAGCGAGATCATCAGGTTGGCCGGCTTGTACTGGAACTGCTCCATCGCCTGGCGGACCCAGTGCAGGATTCCGGAGCCGAGAAACTTCCCGCGCTTCAGCACGAGCTCGCCAAACTGCAGGCTCTTGGGCAACTGGTGCGCGAAGCGGTTCTCGCCGCCTTCGGGCCAGGCCTCGAACTCCGTGCTGACGGTCAGGCCGCTCACCTCCTGGAAGCGCACGTCGTTCGGGAACTGTGGAAACAGCTCGAAGACGACGAGGAAGTGAAAGCCAGGCTGCGGGTAGTCGAGATCCATGTCCTACCCGCTGTGCTCCATCGTCAGCCCTTCGTGCGTGAGCACCAGGGTCTCGATGGCGGTCTCGTTGCCGGAGGCGTTCAGATCGGTTGACGTGACCTTCGTCGGCCACGCCTTCTTGACCTTCCACACCACGACGGGCTGATGCGCCTCATTCAGCAGGCTGATGGTGATGTCGCGGCGCTCGATCGTGTTGAGCGTCACGGTGTTCCACCAGGCGTAGTACTCGTTGTCGCCGGCGAAGACGCCACGTTTGAGTGTCAGGTCGCCAAAGGTCTGCATGCCCGGCATGCGGGTCTTGTGGTATTCCTTGCTCGCGCCATCGCGGTATTCGATCTTCTCCGTCGTCACCTCGAGACCGGTGACTTCGGTGAAGCCGATCTTGGTGCCGCCCCACTGCACCTGGAAGTGGAATTTCGGCAGCGGATATTCAGCCATGTGTCATCTCCTCACGAGGTCTGCATCTTGTGCGCGAATCTCAGGATGATGAACTCGGCGGGCCGCACGACGGCCATGCCGACTTCGACGATCATCCGGCCCTCGAGAATGTCCTGCGCCGTCATGGTCTCGCCCAGACCTACCTTGACGAAGAACGCCTGTGCCGGCACCTTGCCGGCGAGCGCGCCCTGGCGCCACTGCACGGTGAGGAAGTTCTCGATCATCGCGCGCACGCGCACCCATGTGCCGCGATCGTTGGGCTCGAAGACGAATGGCTCGGTCGCTTTCTCGATCGACTCTTCGGCCATGTTGAAGAAGCGCCGAACCGGCACGTAGCGCCATTCGTTGTCGTTGCCGGCCAGCGTCCGCGCGCCCCAGACGAGGCACCCCTTGCCCGCGAACGCGCGGATGGCGTTCACGCTCTTGCCGGTGCTCGTGACGTTCAGGTCTTCCTGGATTTGATCGTTGACCTTCACCGCGACACCGCTCACGTCGGCGAGCGAGACGTTGGCCGGCGCCTTCCACACGCCGCGTGTACGGTCCACCGCGGCGTAGACGCCCGCGATGGCGCCGGAGGGCGGGAGCAGCACCATCGTTCGCGTCACCTGGCTGGCGATGGCGGCGTAGACGGGATGCCGTGCAAACAGCTGGTTCTCGGCCTCGCCCGCCAGGAAATCGCCGGCGGAGAACAGCGACAGCACGGCCGCGGCGAGCGGATCGAAAAACCCCCGGAGGGCCGAAGCCGCGTTGAGCGCGGTCTCGCGCAGGTTGGCGCCGGTGAAGACCTCGCCACTCGCGGCGATCGCCCCGACATTGGGGTTCGGCGCGATCCAGTCCGTGGTGTTGAGACTCGCGTAGTCGGTCGCCACATCGGCGACCGCTCGAGCCGCGGACACGGCGCTCATCACGCCGGCATTCTTCTCGTACGCCACCAGCCCCGAAATCGTCGCCCTGAGATCGGTGTTCGCGCGCAGGTCGGTCAGTGCGAGCGTCAGCGTCGCCGGCAGGCCGGCGGCCGTGTCGAGTGTTCGCAGCCCGAGCGCGAGCGCGCGAGGCAGCACCAGAAGATTGCTGAACCGCTGGCGGACGTCAGCATCGGGCGCCGCGGCCGGCAACTGACGCAACCGGTCGACGAGCCCCGCGAAGTGATCCGGCAATTGCGTGACGTTGCCGCGATTCAACGTGATCGCGCCGGGATTGGTCATCGCGCCCACGTTCACCGCGCCGACGACCGTCCCGACCGTGGTGTCGGCCGCCCGCACGGCGGCGGGCAGGGCGTCGAGGACGGCGTCTCCCGTCAGGCTATCGATCACGACGTTGGTGATCGCGACGTTGGCCGGGGTGACGAGACTGAGCTGACGAAAATGCACGTCCGGCTCGTAAATCGTCCGCAGCCACGGGTAATACGCGGCTCCGTACTTGAGGCTGTTGGTGCCGACGTTGTCGCGGAAATTCTGAATCGGATTCAGCGTCGGGGAGATCGGTTGATCCCCTTGACACAGGTCCATGATGACGAACCGGTCCTGTAGCAGCTCGCACTGCGCCAGCGCCGCGGCGTGCAACGAGCCCATCTGCGCGACGGTCAGCGAGACGGCGTCGGGAAACACGAGCAGCGTCGGATCGTCAACGGGTGCGATGCTCGCCAGGCCGCCTTGCAGCCCGCTGGTGGTGTTGCCGAGCGCCGGCGCGTCGGTGTACGAACCGACCGACACGATGTAGCAGGGACCACCGCCGTTCGCGTAGTAGTGGCGCACGCTGTTGAACAGGCGATACCGCCGCTCCGCGGCGGCGGCGTTTCGCGGCGTCACGGCGCCGACGGCGTTGCCTGCAGCGGTGTCGAGCACCACCTGGTAGGTTGCGGGCACGAAGTCGCCGCCGAACGCGCGCTGATACTCGAGCAGCGACTTGATGCGCGTCGGGACGAGCCGCAGATTGTTGCCGGCGTTGTCGATCGCGGTCTCCGTATACCCGATGAAGGCGGGAATGGCGGTTTCGACCGCGACCACTGACGGCGCCAGCGTGGAAATTTCTTCGACGTACACTCCGGGTGTTTTGTAAGCCATAGCGAACTCCGGATCACGCCTCCTGCATCTTGTGAGAGAAGCGCAGCACAATGAATTCGGCTGGACGCACGACCGCCATGCCGATCTCGACGATCATCCGGCCCTCGAGAATGTCCTGGGCCGTCATGGTTGACCCGAGCCCGACGCGCACGTAGAACGCGTCTTCGGGCTTGGCGCCGGCCAGCGCGCCCGCGCGCCACTGCACGACGAGGAAGTTCTCGATCATCGCCTTGACTTTGACCCACGTGCCGGCGTCGTTCGGATCGAACACGAACGGCTCGGTCGCCTTCCTGCACGACTCTTCGACCATGTTGAAGAATCGGCGCACCGACACGTACCGCCACTCGTTGTCGTTGCCGGCCAGCGTGCGTGCGCCCCACACGAGGAACCCCTTGCCCGAGAAGGCGCGCAGCGCGTTGATCGACTTGCCCGTGGTGTCCACGTTCATGTTGTCGTTGAGGTCGTTGTCGATTGCGACCGCCAACGAGCGAACCGACGCAAGGCTCTCGTTCGCGGGCGACTTCCAGACGCCGCGCGTTCGGTCCACCGTGGCGTAGACGCCCGCGACGGCTGCGGCCGGCGGCAGGATCACGCTGAACAGGTCCAGCTCGCCGCGCACGTTCGCGTAGATCAGCGGGTTCGGATTGGCGGCGCCCGACTTGAGGTTCGCCAGGCTCATGCCGTTGTGCGGGCTCGGCCGTGTCAGCGACCCGTCGTCCTCGCGGCGCGCGACCTGCGAGACCGTGATCGTGCTCTCATCCCAGTTCCACGGCAGCGTGGTCGAGATGAACGGGTGGTACGCGGCGCCGTACTTCAGATTCCGCGTGCCGATGCCGTTGCGGAATGCCGTGATCCCCGCGCTGCCGGCCTCGTCGCCGTCCCACAAGTCGCAGATGAGAAACCGATCGCCCAGCGTCGCGCACTGATTCAAGGCCTGCACGAGCACCGAGTGATACAACGCGCGCACGGCCGCCACCTGCCCTGCATTGGACGCGTCCGCCGGCGCCATGCCGCTCACGTCGGGAAAGACGATGAGCGTCGGCTCGTCTTCGCGCGCCAGCGCGCCGAGTCCCGCAAGATGATCGGCGGCAATGTTCGCCGCCGTCCCGGTGCCGTAGCCGCCGATGCTGACGATGTAACAGCGGCCGCCGCCGTTGTCGTAGAAGTGCCGCATCGCATACGCGAGGCGGAACCGCGCGTTGGCGCCCGCGTTCGGGTCGGGCACGGCGCCGACGACGTTTCCCCGTTCGTCGAGCGCGACCTGGAAATTGCCGATGAGCGGCGGCGGGCCGAAGATCTGCTGGAATTCGAGGAAGCTGTTCACGGCAACCGGCCGGTTGAGCAGGTTCTCGCCCGCGTACTGCGTCGCGCTCGTGTAGCCGACGAAGGCCGGAATCGCCGTTTCGACCTCGACGACCGAGGGCGGAAAGTTGGATTCCTCGACGATGTAGACGCCTGGCGTTCTCAGATTCAAAGCCATGTCAGGGTCCTACTGTGAAGTTGGGAACGTGTGTTTCGGAGAACCATTCGGCGCTCTCGCGCCGGATCAGCTGCGCTCCGGGGGCCGGCAGCAGAATCTCTTCGGACACTGCCGGCGTCGCCGGTGAATCCGCCTGCAGTCGCGAGCCGGTGCCGAACCGCGTCAGCGGACGCGGCGCAGCCGTGACGAGCACGCGGTCGTTGCCTGGGACAGGAGCCACCTCGGCGCCGGTACCGACCGCCTGCGCCGACGGAAAGATGTACCGCCACCGCGTGGCGCGATTGAGAAACCGCAGGACGTAGCGCGGCGATCGCAGCGTGCCGTCCGCGTTGAGCAGCGCGAAGTCGCCGGCGCCCACGCCGATTTCAATCACGCCAAACCAGTTCGCGCTCCTCGCCTCGGGCGCGAGATAGCACGGGAACGCGCGGAGGACCGTTGCCGAAGCGTCGACGATCTCGACGCGGTAGGCGCCCTGCGCGAGCGGGCGCAGATCCATCTGCACGTCACCGAGCGTCCCCTGTTCGGCCGTGAACGTCTGCTCGATCGCCGCCACGGTTCCCGTCGGCGTGAAAACACGGACGGTCGCCTGCGAGACGGCCAGGTCGCTGATGTCGAAATCGAACAGGCTGGACATCAGCAGGAGAGCGTCGGCGACCGTGACGTACTGATTGCCGAGCACGCCGGCGGCCTGCCATTCAGCGGCGTTGGTGAGATCAGTCCCCGGGCTGTCCACGAGCGCCCTGAAGAGCGCGTTTCCGGACAGCACCACCGCTCCCGTGCGGTACGTCGCGGTCGTGCTGAACGTATCCACCGGGATCCGCCTCCAGTCGGCCGCAATCGGCGTCGCCGCTGGCCCGGTGTCCCTCAGCGCGAGAAACAGATCGAAGGTAGGCGCCGCCGCTTGCAGAAAGACTTCGCCGGCGACATAGCTTCGCGATGTGTCGAACGTGGACGCACGGCGCGAAAGGAAATTCACATCGCCCGTGCGGTTCTGCGAGTCGTTGCCGAACCGGTAGAAGCCCGTCGTGAGCGGACCGAGCTCCGTGTAGTTGGCGAACCGCGCATCGGCCGTTCGCAGCACGAACGTCAGGTTGAGATCGTCGGCCGGCGGCACCATCGGCCGGGTGTCGCTCGCCGACGGATCCAGCCGCACGGAGACGACGAAACCCGTATCGGTTGCCCTGAAGAGCATCTTGTACCCGGCCAGCACCGACCTGGTGGCGTCGTCAGGGAAGACCTCGAGAAAATCGCCGACCGAATACAGGCGTGAAAGCGCCGTGCGCTCGGCATCTGCCTGCGCTTCGAACACGACGTCCCCCCGGCTCAGGAAGTAGTCGTGCGCGATGTCGACGGCCAACAGCGGACGGTAGCGGATCATGCCCCGATGCCTCGGCCGACAATGTCGAAGTCCTGGATTTGCGCGGACGTCTCGAGCAGGCGCTCGTCGGAGACGACGACCAGGCGGCCCCGGAAAATAGCGGACGGCCCCTGCCTGGCGCCGAGAAAGCCCCAGAGGTGATTGACTTCCTCGAAGCTGAGTGAAAGCAGATCGATGCTCAGCGAGAAGTCCACGATTCCGCCCTGCGGCGGGTTCGCGCCGGGAGAATTGGCGAACGTGAACTGCTGCTTGCCCTGAAAGAACGTCAGCACCTGCGCGAGGCGCCTCAGCGCGGTGCCGTAGATGCGATAGTTCGCGGTGAACAGCAGGAACAGATTGAGGTGAAACGGCCGGTTCATGTACGCGACGCCGCCGCCGGGGACGGCAGTGGCCACGCGGCCGTTCTTCAGCGCCCGCTCCTCCTCGATGTTCACGAGGGTCAGAACGAGATGGTTGTCCAGGTCCGTCGCGATTTCCGGACGATCGAGGTGCGCGATGTTCCCCAACACGGCCTGCGCCGGCGCGCCGGCGGTGCCGTCGGCCTGCGCGATGTAGTCATTGAGCTGCCTCAGGAGCAGCGTCAGCGCCTCGACGATCATGGCTTTGGGGCTTCGGGCCGGGCAATCGATCGGATCGCCTCGACGAGCTGATTCGGCGACATTTCACCCAGATCAACGCGGCGCGGGTGCAGATCGAACATCAGCACCTGGTGCCCGTTGCCGTCCTTAGCAGATTCAGTGCAGTTCGGACAGGTGGCTCCCGCGCCAAACGGACAGCACGCGCGAGCGAATAGGTAGCGAACGCGTCCGAAGTAATCCGGCTGTCTCCGGCAAACAATCCGCACGCCACAAAGTCTTCGTTTCGTCGACGTGCCCGGACCTGAAGTCGCACCGGCCTACGCCATTTTCGATGCGAAGAATCGTTTCAAGAAAGCCCTGGTTGACCGTACCAAGATCAAGGCGTTTCTCAGCACGTTGGCGCCGCGTAGCGGCAATGCGAAGCGACATGGTTCCCGCGCATAACGGACGATAGTTGCCCGACAGCTACGGCACACCTCGCATAACCTGACGAGCGGGGCGCGCCCCGTACGGAGCGCGCCCCTGGAGAATCACCGAACCGGTCTCAATCAGAACGTCAGCCGGAATCCCATCTGCGCGGTCCGGGGCGCGTAAGAGAGATTCGGGCTGGACACCGGCATCCCGTACGTCGGGCTTGTTTCGGTGATGTCGTAGAGCCCGTAGTTCGCCCGGTTGAACAGATTGAATACTTCCACGAAGCCAGTGATCGCCGAGCGCCCGCGCAACGGCACACGTTCTTGAAGCCTCAACTCGACACGGTGGATCGGCTGGCCCACGAAGGCTTCGCGGGGGATGATCGAGCCGTCCGGTCCGAGCGGATCACCGAGGCGCAGGCGATCGATAGCCTGCGGGGGCGACACGATCTGGAGATCGCGCGCATCGCAGCCGCAGAAGGCTTGCGTACGCTGACCGGAGCCGTAGAAATAAACCCCGCTCACCTGGAAGCCGAGTCCGACTTCCCAGATGCCGTTGAACGTCAGCCGATGCCGCTGATCGAATTCCCCCAGACCGTATTGACCGCCCATGTCCGGCGGAAGGGTGAACGCAGCCTCCTTGAATCCGCTGAGCGGCTTCGGATCCCGGGTCCAGAATCCGGCCAGCGTATACGCGAGCGTACCCTGCCAGTGGTTGCTGAGACGTTTGGTGAAGCTGGTCTGCAGCGCGTGGTAGTTGGACTGTCCCGTCATGGGACCCGCCCCCACGATTCCGTAGGCGGGAAACGCCCGATGACTGACGTCCGAATATGGATAGGGAAGGCCCGTGGCTGGGTTGAAGGTGACATTGACGTTGTCCTGCTGGCTTCTCTCGGCGCGCTCGAACGTACCCACGTAATCGGCTTCGATCGCCGTGTAAGTTCCGAGCTGATGCGCCACGCCGATCGAGCTCTGCCAGGCGTGCTGTATGTGCGCATATTCCGGAATCGGCGCCATTTCCTGAAGGTTTCGCAACAGGCACGGCGCGGTTCCCGTGAATCCTGCGGAACGCCATGTTTCGAAGGCGGCGGTATTCACGTCGCAGAACCGCTGCTGCGCCTGGGCGAACGTCGGCAGCGGCCCGTTGAACGGGTTGGCCGCAAAGTCCGCACGGCCATCATTGGCGATGTCAATCACGGCAATCGTCAACGGGGCACGCGGCCACGGTGTGGATTGAGGATTCAGGGCATCCGCGTAGTACAGCCCGAATCCGCCGCGCAGTACCGTCCGCCCGGTGAACTGGTAGGCAAAGCCGAGTCTCGGCTGGATGTTCTTCGCCTCCTGCGGGCGCCCGGCCGCTTCGAACGGCAGGAAGGTGACGTCCTGGGCAAACGCATTCCACAGCAGGTCGTAGCGCGCCCCGAGGTTCAGCGTCAGGCGCTGGGAAATCTTCCAGTCGTCCTGCGCCCAGGCGCCGTACTTCGGCATCCGGGAGACGATCAGGAACGCCGACGCGTCCGGAACACCGACCGTGTAGCTGGTCACGAGCGGCGAGATCGCCGCCAGGTTCCACGTATCGGCGTTGAAGGCGTCTGGAAAAAGCGCCTCGAGATTGGCCGGCCGCGGCCCGTTCTGGGCCCTGATGAGAGCCCCGCACTGAATGCAATTGCGTGTGTGGTCCGTCATGCGCAGATATTCGCCACCTACCTTCAGGTCATGACGGCCTTTCGCGCCGAAGGAAAACGTGAAGTCGTCGCGAAGCGAGAGGACGTCCTGATCCCGGTACGCCGGGGCGAACTGGTTTCGGTTGAACCTGAAGCCCCGGAAGAAGATAGCGGGGCCGCCGGCCGTGATGCCGTTGGGGGCCTGCCAGTGGTGCGGCCAGACGGTGACAGGTACCCGCTCGAGGCCAAAGTTGGCATGTCCGACTTTGACCTCGTTCACGGCCCGATTGCTGATCACCTGAGTGAACCCACCGATGTAGTCGGTGTTGTGCTCTCCATATGCGGACGTAGACGAGGGATGGTTCTGGTTACCGGGGCCAAACGGATCGACCAACCGCGCGTGGGAGACCTTCCCCATCACGTGCATCTGCGACGAGAGCTGCTGGTCCACCCGGACGCCGTTCAGCTTCACGGTATGAAGACCTTTCAGCTGGACGTTGAAACTCGGATACGGCGTGTTCCAGATCGACGTCAGTGGCTGGTGCTCGTATTCATAGTTGGCGAAGAAATGGGTCTTGTTCCGCACGATCGGTCCTCCGAACGACCCGCTCGTCTGCTGATTCGAGTAGGGCAGGACGCGGTGCAGTACTGGATCCGCGGAGTTGAACTTGCTGTCCCGGAAGCTGCCAATGAGCGATCCCGAAAACAGGTTGGTCCCCGACTTGGTGATCGCGTTCACCTGCACGCCCGATGATCGGCCCTGGGTCGCGTCGAACCGGTTCGAGATGAACTGGAACTCCGCGATCGAATCGTTGCTGTATCGCGCCTGGTTACCGGTGCCCAGGTTCGACGTTATCTGTTGACCGTCCACGTTGAGCTGGAACGCCCGGACGTCAACTCTGTCCTCCACGGGCGTGAGCCCCTGCCCGTTCGTGCGGTTGCCGGGCGATAGCAAGGCGAGCGCGATCCAGTTGCGCCCCGCCGACGGCAGTTCCTGCACCTGCTTCGGATCGATGTTGCCGCCCACACTCGATCTGAGGGTGTCGATGAGTGGCGCTTCTCCGGTCACCGTCACCGTTTCCTTCACATCCCCCGGAGCCATCTGCAGGTTGATGGCGGCCGTCCGTCCCGCCAGCAGCGCTATTCCATCCCGTGTGACTGCCTTGAACCCTTGCAGCTCCGCCGTGATCTTGTAGACGCCGACGCGCACGGAGATCTGATACGCTCCGCGCGCATCGGTCACCGTGTCGAACGTGTTCCCCGAGGCTTCGAGCAGCCGACGACGATCAGTCGTCTCACCAGGTATGACGTCATAAGAACCTCCTTCGCGAGCGGAGTATGCGTACGCCGACAAATGAGGCAGTTCAGGGTTGCGACCATACCACCATCGGAAGTTGGCCAACACCGTTCTCGCGAGCGATCTATGGATCGTTTGCGCGATGTTTTTGTCCGCACATCAGGCAACGGCTGAGTCGGGAGGCATGGTATGAATTCGAGAGTCGCCGGCCGTCTTGTTTTGGCATTGGCGGTGGTGTCAGCGATGGCCGCGAGCGCCGGCACCGGGCAAGACAAACGCAAGTCCCCCAGACTGGTTGGCGCTATCCTCCTGCCGGGCAATCCGCTCGCCTTCGACATCAGTTGGGTGGATCAACCGAGGGCGCGGTACTACCTCGGCGAAGCTGGCAATGCCGGCGTGGATGTCTTCGACGCCGAGAACGATTTGTTCCTGGGCCGGATTACCGGATTTCACGGAGTGGGTGCGCCGGACGACCCGTGTGGACGAATCCAGGGAATGGGGCCCAGCGGCATCCTGGTCACCCCGAACAATCAGTTGTGGGCCACCGACGCCCATGGGACGGTGAAGGTCTTCGACCTCACCAACGCTCAGCCGCCGTTTAGTAATGTGAGCCCCATCGCGACGATCTCCACCGGCGCTCAATGCCGCTCCGACGAGATCGGATTTGACCCGAAGGATCACGTCATCATGGTCGGAAATCCCGCGGAACATCCTCCCTTCGCGACGCTGATTTCTTCGGACTCACCCTATTCGGTTCTGGCCAGGATTCCGTTCCCGGACGCGAGGGGCTTCGAGCAACCGGTGTGGGACGCTGAATTGAAAGGTGGACGCATGCTGGCCACCGTGCCGGGCAATCCTGGCATGGGCGAGGTTGCGGTCATCAACGTGAAAGACCCGAAGGCGCCCATCGTGGAGGCGAGGTACCCGACACCCGATTGCGGCTCCGGTCTCGCGCTCGGTCCGTCGCAGCATCTGCTCGTCGGTTGCGGGGGCGGGAGGCCGCTGCTGATGCTGAACGCGCTGAACGGCCACGTGATCGCGACCGTCGCCGGGACGCACGGCGCAGACGAGGTCTGGTACAACGCGGGCGACAATCGTTTCTACGCGCCCAGTGGCTTTGGCGCCACTCCGACACTCAGTGTCATCGATGCGGAGACTGGCGCGCTGCTGGACAGTGTGCCGGCCGGACCCGGCGTGCATTCCGTGGCGGCCTTCCGAGGGAACAATCATGTCTTTGTTCCCGTAGGCGTTCCGAATGCGACGGCGCTGACCGAGCGACTGGCGCCGCGTCACATTCCGCGCGCCTCGAACTCCTTGAGATCTTCATCAATGCCCAGACGGTCTATCCCGATCCGCCCTTGTCCCTTGCTCCAATTGAAACCGCCAGACGAAGCTGCTAGCATGCCGCCCGCTGCAACCTTTGTTCGAAGGAGGACCCTATGACGCGTTTCGCGGTCCTCGCCCTGATCCTTGGCATCGCCTTGTTCAGTCGCACGACCGTCCTCTGGGCACATCACGGCGCACAAGTGGCGTTCGATACCACGAAGGAAGTGACGTGGCGTGGCGTGGTCACTTCCGTGAAGTGGGAGAACCCACACACGTGGATCTATGTGGACGTGAAGGATGAGAACGGGAACGTGGTCAATTGGGGACTGGAGAGCACCCCTCCGACGATGCTCGCGCGCAACGGTACGACGCCCGACATCTTGAAGCCAGGTGTCGAGGTCGTCATCAAGGGGAATCCCGGGTGGGATGCGTCGAAGCATTTCGGACGCGCGGGACAGATCACCTTTCCCGGTCGCTCGTCAACCGCCGCCGGCGGCGACAACCGGTAGCAGAGGCAACGCGGCCGCGGTTGCTGAAGGAGGCGTAAGTGTTGAGGCGTGCTGCTGTCACCGCTCTCGTCTGCATCGCATGTCTTCCTGCGGCAGCACAGAACAGAGGCGCAGGAGCCGCCGCCGAACAAGCGCGGCCGGTTCCCGTGCCACGCACGCCGGATGGACATCCGGACTTTACCGGAGTCTGGGGCCACGCCGATATCGGTGCGCCACGCAGCACCGCCGATCTGACACGTCCCGGCAACGAGCGATCGAAGGCGTACGCTCAGAACCTCGCGCAGCTCGAGGATCTCTACCTGCCGGCCGCGCGGGCAAAGATGCAGACGCTGTCGAACCCTGAAGATCCAAGTCTGCGCTGCATACCATTCGGTTCGCCACGATTCATGACGCTGCCCGCGAACCTGCTCTATCAGGTCTTTCAGACGCCAAGAGCGGTGATCATTCTTGACGAGTACTTCCACAGTTTCCGGATCATTCCCACGGACGGAAGTCCACACGCGAAGCCGCTGCTTCCGACCTATCTCGGAGACTCGGTGGGCAGGTGGGATGGCGACACGCTGGTCGTCGACATGGTCGGGTTCAACGGCGAGTTCTTTCTGGCCGATGCGGACGACAAGCCGCGGCCCACGAGCTCCGGTGGCTGGTTCACGTCCGATGCCCTGCACGTGGTCGAACGCTGGCGCCTCGTCGACGCCGATTCAATCGAGTATCAGGCGACGGTCGAGGATCCCAAGGTGTTGAGCGGCCCCTGGACGACGATGAAGTTGATCAGCAAACGGTCGCGGGTAACGAAGATCGGTGAAGGGATGTGCTTCGACACGACCACGAACGACCTCGCGCAGGCTCACAAAGGCAAGTAGTCAGCTCTCGCGGCTCGCGAGCATGGCCTTCACGCGCGTGCCTGAAGCTTCGCCGCTTTTTCAAACGTC
>QHWQ01000116.1 GCA_003222635.1 Acidobacteriota bacterium
CCCATCGCGTGATCGGCGCCAGCGGCGCCGTGTTCCACGTCGACGCGTCGTTCCACACGGGGAACAGCTGCTCGATGTTGGCCGGCACCGGCGAGGTCGTCGCGTCGATGACGCCCTGGCATCGCAGACACCACTTGAACTGGTTGTGGAACCGCAGGAACTCGCCGCCGATCTTCACGTCGTGATGCCCGCCCCAGTTGTACGAGGTGGTCAGGTCATCGCGAAGCGACTGCGTGTCCTGAAAGATATTCTGGTTGTCGGCGCCGATGGTGTAGCCGCGCAACATGATGACAATCGACGACCCGTGGAGGGCTGGATGGTACGGGAAGTCTCCACCCTTCCACCGCACGATGGGCTGGTCCTGCCGCTCGTAGTCGGTCATCCCGCCTCGAATCTCGTTCATCGTCCTCGTGCTGACGACGTGCGAGAGGGTCGCGAAGTACTGCGGCGCGGTCCGGCCGCGCGTCCCGCCAGCGGATGGATGCGTCGTCGCGCTGTTGGCCCCGCCGTTGTAGAACAGCGTGTGGTAGCCCGAGCCGCGCACCGTGAGCCGCGTGGCCGGCGTGAACTGATAGTCCAAGCGGCCCAGCATGGTGTGTGTGTGACTCGTGAAGTGCTGGTCGATGTTGAACGAGGGGTACGGGCTGTTGTAGATGAACGTATTCGGTTCCCGCTCGTATCCGTAGCTGGCGAAGTAATGGATCCGATCCCTGACGATCGGCCCGCCTAGCGTTCCACTGAGCTGCTGATTGGAGTACGGCAGCACGCGCTGCGTGATGAAGTCGGCTGAGTTGAACTTGTCGTTGCGGAAGTAACCTCCGAACGTGCCGGCGACGATGTTGGTGCCGGACTTGGTCACGGCATTCACAATCATGCCGGCCGAGTGTCCCTGCGTCGCGTCGAAGCGGTTCGCGATGACCTCGAACTCCGCGATCGCATCGCGGTTGAATCCCGGCTGCTCCGCGTCAGGCGCGGAGTGATAGATGGTTGCGACTTCCTGGCCGTCGACCTTCGTCTGCGCGTAACCCTGACGGTTCTGCACGAGACCTTGCGCCTCGTTGCGGCGAGCGCCGGGCGCGAGCAGGCTCAGGTCCATCCAGTTGCGGCCGTTGAGCGGCAGCTCCGACATCTGACGCGGATCGATGTTGGAACCGACCGTCGAGGTGGTCGTATCGACGAGCGGCGGTTCGCCGGTGACGGTTACCGTCTCCTGCAGGTTCGACGGCGACATCTGGAAGTTCAGGACGCTCGTCTGTCCCACGAGCATCTGGATGGAGCGGTTGACCGTGGCAAAGCCGGTCAACTCGATGGTGAGGCGGTAGTTTCCAATCCGCACGGGCAGACGGAAGTTGCCGCGGTCGTCGGAGACGGCGACGAACGTATTGCCCGAGTCGACGTTGGTGGCCGTGACTGTGACTCCCGGCAGCACGCCGCCGGTGGAATCGATCACAGTTCCCGTCATGACCGAGTCTTGCGCGTACCCCGCGACGGGCAGCGCGAAGATGATCCCGATCAGCAGCGATCCGAGGGCACTCCAGTTGCGCATGATGCCTCCTCTGATCCGGGTTCTCGCTCTACGACATCTTCAACACCTGTGCGAATGGGATAAGGACAGATTGCGGCCGAATCTACTCCTGCCCCCGGGGAGTGTCAACGCTTAGTCGTCTTTACAGGAAGTGAAATAGCGGCGGAAAAACGATGACGACGATGGATGCCCAGGCGGAGTAGATGGGAAGGTAGTTCGTCTGCCAGCGTTCGAGCGCGGCGAACGGCTTCGCGCTGCGGAGGAATTGCACGTAGACCCACGCGGACCACAGCAGATTCACGAGCAGGATGATGTTCTCGCCGAGCGCCGCCACGCGATTCGGCGTGAAGCCGAACTCGCTGATGCGGCTCGCGATCGCCGCGAGCGCAAGCGCATCGACGGCGAGCGCGCTGACGACGAGCAGCAGCTGCAGCGTGTCGAAGAAGTTCGGCGGCGCCTGCGGATCGCGCGCCGACACCGCGTAGAGCACCAGTCCGACGACGGCCACGAGCAGCAGGTCGAACGAGATCAGCACCTCGCGCTTGATGTCGATGGCATTCCCCGTCCACGCCATCGTCCCGAGAAATGCCAGCAGGATCAGCGTGAAGAGCGGCGTGAAGAGGCGCGTCAGCACTGGCGCCATGTTTTCGATGACGCTCTGCTTCGCCTCGACGAGCCACGAGGCGATGATGACGGCGCCCGCCGCGCCGCAGGGAACCAGCCAGCCGCCGACGAACCAGTCGACCTTCACGCCGATGGCCTGGAACATCATCACCGTGAATCCGGTCAGCACTCCGCCGCCGAGCCCGATCAGCACGTAGTAGATGACGAGCTCGCCGGAGAAGCGGACGAAGTTCATCCGCCCGCTGCCGGCGAACCACTGGCCGCCGGTGTACGCGATACCGGCGACCAGCCAGAGCGCGATCGGCAGGTGGAGCGCGGTGAGATTCTGCGTGCTGCCGCCTCGGACAAATGGATAGACGTTGGCGAACGCCGCGGCGAGGGCAAACGAAGCCGCGAGAGCGGCGCATGTGGCGGCCGTCAGTCCGCGCTTCCACGCGAAGTAGACGACAAGCCATGGAAGAACAAAGAAGCTGGCGTTGCGGTTGTAAAACGCCATGTCGCCGTTGACGATGTGTTTGCCGAACAGCTCGGGCACCTTCACCGCGGCGGCGGCGGCGAGGGCCAGCGCGAACACGATGCGCGCTTCGGTGCGCGCGAGCGGCGAGGTGGACTCGCTGGTGCCGGCGTCGCCGATGACGAGCTGCTTCCAGAGCCGCTCCGAATGCTCGCGCGCGAACTCGCGCGACAGCGCGTCGAGGCTCCCCATGCGCTTGACCGCGACGAGAAACGCTTCGTCGCCGGCGAGCCCCGCGGTCGTGAGCGCCGCCATCTGATCGCGGAGGTGGCCTTCGAGCTCCTGCACGTCCTGGCCCTCGATCGCGCGGCGCCGGCGCAGGTAGCCGCGCCACTGCGCGATCTGTTCTTCGAGTGGAAGCGTGGATGGCGCGCTCATGCGGGGCTCGTCTTCATCCAGATCGCGTGGAGAGTCTGGTCGACGACCTTCCACCGCTGGCGCTGCGCGGCGAGCTGTGCACGGCCGTCGCGCGTGATGCGGTAGTACTTCCGGCGCCGGCCGCTTTCAGAGGCGCCCCACTTGGCCACCACGAGGCCCTGGCGCTCGAGGCGATGCAGCACCGGATAGAGCATGCCGTCGGTCCACTGCAGGTGGCCGCCCGAGAGCTCGCTCACGCGCTTGATGATGGCGTAGCCGTAGCTGTCGCCTTCCGCGAGGATCGCGAGCACGAGCGGCGTTGCCGACGCCGCGACGAGGTCCTTACCAACATCCATACTCAGAAGCCTTATACATTGGGCTTCTATGCATGTCAACACGGAGCGTACAATGAGCCAGTGAAACGTTCGGGGACCGCCGATCTCCCGTTGCACGGCGGCCGCGTGCCGGCGTGGCTCGCCACACGGATGACGACGCTCGGCACCGCGATCGCCGAGAGCATCATCGCCCACTATGGGCGATCGGCGTTCCTCTCGCGCCTCAGCGATCCCTTCTGGTTCCAGGCGCTCGGAAGCGTCATGGGCATGGACTGGCATTCCTCGGGGATCACGACGTCGGTGATGGGCGCGCTGAAACGCGGGCTGAATCCACGCGCCGGCGAACTGGGGATCTCCATCTGCGGCGGACGCGGACGGCACTCGCGCAACACGCCTGCCGAGCTGCGCCGGATCGCCGACGCGACCAGCCTCGATGGAGCCGCGCTCGTGCGCGCCAGCCGGCTCACCGCCCGCATCGACAACAACGCGGTCGATGACGGCTTTCAGATCTACCTGCATTCGTTCGTCCTCACCAGCGAAGGTGAATGGGCGGTCGTGCAGCAGGGGATGCACGAAGGCCAGCGGCTGGCCCGCCGCTACCACTGGCACTCGGCGAGCGTTCGCGACTTCACCGCCGATCCGCACACGGCGATCGTCGGCCAGCCGCAGGGCGTCATCCGCAATCTCGTCGACCGCCGCGCGGCTCCCGCTCAGGAGGCGCTGCTCGCCATCACGCGCGAGGATCCGGCACAGACACTCGCGGACGTCCGCCGTCTCGAGATGCCGATGCATCACGACGTCCGCAGGGCCGACGTCAACGCGAGGCGCCTCGGCGCGGTGCTCGCACTCGCTCACGAGCGCGACATGCGCGACTTCGCCTCGTTCCTGCTCCTCGAGCACCTCGGACCGCGCACGCTGCAATCGCTGGCGCTGGTCGCGGAAGTGATCCACGGCGCCCCGGCGCGATTCGAGGATCCGGCGCGCTTCGCGTTCGCGCACGGCGGCAAGGACGGGCATCCGTTTCCAGTGCCGCTGAAGGTGTACGACGAATCGATCGGCGTGCTGCGCCGAGCGCTTGATGCTGCGAAGGTGGGCCACTCCGAGAAGCTGCAGGGCATGAAGCGGCTCGATGCGCTCCTCCGCGCCGTCGAGGAGCGCCGCGATCCATACGCCGACGTCGACACCGCCATCGCCCACGAGCGATCGATCTCGCCGTCGCTCGGCGGACGAACCGTGCTGGATCATGCCGCGGAACGCCGCCCGCGCGCGCCGTGGCAACAGCTGGAGCTGTTCACGGAATAACAGCTACGGCGCGCCCGCCGGCCGCTGCATCGTCTTCGAGAGGCTGTTGGAAGTGTGTCCCGCTGCGTCGATCAGCGTGAGCGCTTCGACCGACGTCTGGTTGTTGTCGTACAGCGGGCACTCGACGTCCACCTCGATGTGGCCATCGGTCGGCGATCCGGAGAGGATGCCTTCGCCAGGCACCGGCGAGGCGTGCCACTCCGAGCGGCCGGTGTTGTACGTGCGGTTCAGCATCACCTTCCCGCCCGCCACATCGCCGTTCGGATCCGTGAAATCGAAGGCGACGACGAGCGCGCTGCCGGTCAGATGATCCGCCGCGCGCGTGCACGGCCTGCCGGAGAAGTACGCCGACAGGTTGGCGATGGTCGGCGCTGTTGCCGGTGCCGGAGCTGGCGGCGGCACAGGCGGCGGTGCGGGCGCGGGCTGAGGTGCGGGCGCCGGAGCGATCAGCGTCGATGGTACTGTTGGGCTGTTCGTGATGCTGCCGCAAGCGGTAACGAGCAAACCCGATATGAGTGCGATCCTGGATAACCTTCCCAATGCAATTCACCTTTAAGTCCCTCCAAGCAGGACTGCAGGTTTCTTGCCGGGTTGGTGATCAGACGACCGCGATCTTCACGTTGTGAATCGGCGGCAGCGCGTCGAACAGGCAATCGAACTGCTCGCCGCCTTCCCTGCCGATCCAGAGCTGCCCCGTAGTAGTGCCGAAATAGAGCGCCGGCGTCTTCAGGTCGTCGATCGTCATCGCGTCGCGCAGGATCGTGAAATAGCTCTGCTTTTTCGGCAGGCCGCGCGCGAGACGCGTCCACCCGTCGCCGCCATTCTCGCTGCGCCACACGGCAGGCGCGCCGCCGGGGCACGTCCTCGTCATCGGCTCGAGCGGCATCACATAGACCGTGTCGGGATCGTGCGGGTGCACGACGATCGGAAACCCGAAGTCGGTCGGCAATCCCTTCGCGATCGATCGCCACGACTTCCCGTAGTCATCGCTGCGGAGCACGCCGATGTCGGGGCGCGGACCGCCAGGTCCCGTCCACTCCGCCCACCCGCCGTGGTTCTGCATGTAGAGACGTCCGGGCGCGGCCTCGTGGCGCGCGATCTTATGCACGCATTGGCCGAACTCCGGGTACGGGTCCGGCTGAAAACCGGCGCCGACGCCGGTGTTCGATGCGTGAAACGTGCAGCCGCCGTCTTCGCTCAGGTAGTGGCCGCCCGTGGAGATGCCGAGATGCATGCGGTTGCCGTCGCGAATGATCGTGTGCATGCAGAGGCCGCCGGCGCCCGGCTGCCACTTGCGCGCGTGCTCGTGATTGCTGATGCCGGGCACGATTTCCCACGAATTGCCGCCGTCATGACTTCTGAACAACGAGGCGGGCTCCACGCCGCACCAGAGATCCTTCGACTCGCTGCCGGGTTCGAGCGACCAGATGTTGATCAGCGCTCGTCCATCGTCTTTCGGGAACGCCGGCGCGGCTGTCGTCTCCTTGAACGACTTGCCCATGTCGGTGGACCGCAGCACCTTCATCCCGAAAAACGGATTGCAGCTCGACGCATAGAGCTTCGGTGTGCCGCGCGTGTCGATGAGCGTCGAGTACACGGGGACGCCGGGCCCGAACGGACCGCGCAGCGCGAAGCTGCGCCGGCTCTTCGGCGCGTCGGCGACGAACACGCCCTTCTTGGTACCGATGGTGAGCACGACGCGATCTGCCATAGTCACACCTACTGAGTCTTTCCCTGACTCGAGGCGCCCAACAGCTTCTGCCCGGTGCTGTTCAGCGTGACGCTCCGCGCGTTGGCGGTGCTGGTGCCGTCGCGCGCGCGGCTGCCTTCGAACGTGACGGACGTGCCGGCCTTCAGCAAATTTCGCGTCCATCCGAGTCTGACCAGACTCGTCGGGCTTCCGAGCTCCCAGGCCCAGTTCACGATCTTGCCGGACTCGTCCATGGCGTCGATGTAGATCCACGCGTGCGGATTGGTCCATTCGACTTTCGTGACCGTTCCAACGAGTTTGATCGGCTTGTCGGCGTCGAACTCCGCGGCGAACGAGTGATGCGCGTAGCCGGGTGCCGCCGCGAACATCAATGCGGCGAGTGCGAACGCCGCGAACAGCATTCTCATGACGTTCATCTTCCCACGAGGTGCTGCGCCTTGTTGTTTTCGCAGACGTACGCGACAACGTCCTCGGCTGGCGCGAGCTCCCAATTCAATGTTTGATGCCATGGCGTGCTGAACGCACCCGGGTCGTTGAATGTCACGCGGATGTCGAGGTGCCCGAAATCGCGCCGCCGAATCCGCTCGGTGACATGAAGCATCTCCGAATGCGGAACGATGCCAATCCAGCTCTGGTCGTTGTAACCGATGGTATCGACGACGAGCGTATCGCCATCCCACTTGCCGATCGAATGTCCGACCCAGCTCGGATCCGGATCCTCCGGATGCGCGCGGCCATCCATGAAGATCTGCCGGAAGCCGCCGGCATCCTCGAACAGCACGACCAGCAGCGATGGCGTCTGGACCAACTTCGCCAGGAAGGGTCCGATGGACGCGGGGGTCGGCAGTCCCTGCGGCAGACATTGCGTGTGAGGCGCGTCCTTCAACCCGTTGCCGAGCCGCTCCTGCAGCGCCTTCGCCGCCCACGGCAGCAGGGCCGGCTGTTCCGGGTAGCGATCCTCGTTGGCCAGCCAGACGCCGGAAAAATCCGGCTTCCCCGCGAGACGAGGCACGGGGCGCGACGGCACCTTCTGGCGCTTGCGGATCACCGCGGCAAGCTCGCCTGGATCATCGCCGGCCGTGTTGAACGACGCGCCTTCCGCAAGGCGCACATCCAGCTGCCGCGTCTGCCCCGCTGCGATCGCGACGTCCTGCCGCGCGAACGGTTCGTACGCACAACACGGCATCGTGATCGAGATGTCATACGAGCCGGCAGGCATCGGCGCAAGACGGTAGCGTCCATCCGATGCCGTCGCCCCGCGTACGACCGCGCCGCTCTGACGGTTCTTTGCCTGAACTGGTGCGTCGGGCACCGGCGCGCCGGTCGGGCCGGTGACCACGCCGGCCAACGTGCCAGTGGCGCCTTGCGCCAGTAGAACCGTGCCGAGCGTCACAACCCATGCCGAAACGACAATCCGTCGCATACCGCGACTCCTTTTCATCCTCCCGACACCGCCGGCACGATGGTGACGACATCGCCCGGCTTCAACGTCGTCTCGAGGCCATCGCGATCGCGCACGTTGTCCGCGTTGACGAAGATGTTCAAGTGCCGGCGCACGGCGCCGGTTTCATCGCACACGTTGCGATACAGCGCCGCCTGCGTCCGCTCGAGCCGCTCGAGCATGTCGCGCACGGTGCGCGCCGCGATCGGAAGCTCGGCGATCCCTCCGGCATAAGTACGCAGCGGCTCCGGCAGATAGATCGTGATCGCCGCGGCTGTATCCACGGGTGAACGCCGAGCATACACCGATCGCGCGGCGGGTAATCAGCGCGGAATGACGTAGCGCGCGAGGAAGCCGGCGCCAGCCGGCCGCGGGCCCGCCTGTGCCAGCGGCCAGATCGCGGCCGCCGTCCCTCCAGTCACGTAAATCGTGCCCGTTTCTGCCGAAACGGCGGTGGCCGTCGTGGAGCCGGTGCCGCCAAGGTGCGTCGACCACATCATGGCGCCATCGGCGTCAAAGGCGGTGACGAACCCGCTGTAGGAAGACACCGTGCCCGCGAGCACTTTGCCTCCATACGCTGACACGAGATCGATGTACGCGGATCGTGCCTCGAACGAGCTCGATGTCGAGCCGCTCCCGTTCAATCGGCTGATAGTTCTCTTGGCGGCGTACGCGTCGCCGGTGATCGGATCGACGGCAACGTCGTAAGGCGACCCGTCGTCTCCGGCGGAGCTGAAACCTTCCCACGTCTCGCCCGCGTCGCGGCTTTTCGCGACGCCGGTATCGAGACCGACCCACAGCTCGGTCGGCCGTAAGGGATTGACGACGATCCGCCCGACGGAAGAGCCTTTGGCCCGCGGGCCGGCAGAGGCCAGTGTGCGCCAGCTGCGCGCACCATCGGTGCTCACCTTGACGAGAGGCGAAGCCGTCGCGTACACGCGCGACGCGTTGGTCGGATCGACGGCGAGCGCGGATGCGCCGTCGGTACCGCCGCGCCAGTTGCTGCCGCCATCATCGGAGGCGTACACGCGTCCATCGGCGACGATGTACATCGTGCCGGGTCGCGATCGCGCAAGGGCAATCGATGCGACGCGGCCGCGCGCTGTTTCGCTGAGACCGCTGTGGATGGGCGTCCATGATTGACCGCCGTCGAGACTCTTCAACAGGTCACCGGCGCGGCCGGGATGCATGTCGTAAATCCCCTCCGTCGGAACCGATGCATACACGATCGCCGGCGTCGTCGGATCGACGGCGATGGCGCCGACGTGTCGCGTGGCCAACGCGCGACGCTCTGTCCACGTCCGTCCGTAGTCCGTGCTCGCAAAGAGACCGGTATCGGTTGACGCGAACACGATTGGCCGTGCCTCGATGCTCCACGCGATGTCGTTCACAACGTTCGCCCTCAGACTCGCCCCGGCCGCCCACGTTCGGCCGCCGTCTTCGGTCGTCAGCATCGGGATGATGGCGTTATCCGGTTGCGGCGCGCGGCGCACCGGAAAGTCGTTGCCGTTGTTCAGGCCGACCACGTACGCGTTGCCCGCCGGGTCGACGGACAGGCCGGAGAGAGACGCCGCTGCGGTTCCACCAAGGTAGGTCGCAAACGCAACCGACGAGCCCGAGCGGTCGAACCGCATGACGAACGTCCTGGCGCACCCTGCGGCCGTATTGGGCGGACAGGAGGGAGACGCCTGCGCGGCGCGAACGACCGGGAAATCGCGCGACGAGGTGTTGCCCGCGACGTAGACGCCGCCGCCGCGATCCGCGCGGACGGCGACGGCGCGGTCGGTGTAGCTGCCGCCGTAACGCGTCGCGAAGACAACGTGGCCCCGCGCATCGATTTCAGCGACAAATGCATCCTCGCATTCGAAGTAGTACGCGACTGGCCGGCAGCTGCCCGCCGCGGTGTGAGCCGCCTGCGCGGTGACGGGAAAGTCGTCGGACTGCGTGAAGCCGGCGACGTAGATGTTGCCTGCCGCGTCGACCGCAACATCCAAGGCGGCATCGAGACCACTGCCGCCGATCAGCATCGTCGTGGTGACCGTACCAGCGGCATCGACCGTTACGACGGCGGCATCCTTGTCGCCCTGGTCGACGGTCGGCAACGCCTGATGCCAGTGATCAGATACGGCGGCGCCCGCGACGACCACGGCGCCACCGGCCGTGACCGCAATCGACGGGTACTGATGGTCGGACAGATCGATCGTCAGGGCAGGGATGTTGGTGCTCCGCGCCACCGACCCCGAGCCGTCGACTTTCATCACGAACACATCGCCGGTCTGGGATCGAGAGGCGACTACGTAGGCGGAGCCATCCGGGCCTGCAGCGGCGTCGTAGGCGCGTGCGCCGATATTGGCCGCGTACTGCAGCGCACCAGCGGCATTGAATTTCAGCAGGCATGGGACGCAGCTGGCTGCGGGAAGGTCGCTTCCGGAGTAAGACCCGGCGAGGATGTAGGTGTTACCGCTCGCGTCGCTGGCGATCGCTGATCCCGCGCCGCCGGGAAAGTACATAGCCCACGCGCGCGGAATCTCCTCGCC
>QHWQ01000117.1 GCA_003222635.1 Acidobacteriota bacterium
CGAAAGCGATCCGAACGTCCGCGTGGTCGGATCGGCGGGAAACGGCCGCGACGCCATTCACGTGGTCAAGGCCCGGCGCCCCGACATTCTCCTGCTCGACCTGCGCATGCCCGACACGCCGGGGCTGACGACTCTCCGTGAGCTCGCGGCCCTGTCTTTGCCGGTGCGTACACTGGTGCTCGCCGCGGACGTAGGCAACCACGACGTCATCGACGCCCTGCAGCTCGGCGCACGTGGCATTCTCATGAAGCACTCCGCGACCGAAATGCTGTTCGAGAGCATTCACGCGGTGATGGCGGGTCACTACTGGGTCGGCCGCGAGTGCGTCCAGGAGCTGATCGAAAACATGTGCGCGTCGGAGGTGACGCGCGATCCCGCGCGACATCAGGCGACGTTCGACCTCACGGCGCGTCAGATGGACATCATCTCGGCGATCGTGATGGGCGCGTCGAACGACGACATCGCGAAGCAGTTCTCCATCAGTCCACATACCGTGAAGTACCATCTCACCAACATGTTCGAAAAGCTCGGCGTCTCGAACCGCATCGAGCTGGCGTGCTTCGCCATCGAGCATCGTCTCACCGACAACGTTCAGGCCTGAAGCGCCGGACGCGCATCGGCGCCGATCCGACCTTCGTCTGATCCGCCTGTCCATTCGGTTCATTCTCCCCGGCCCTCATCCGCCGGTATGTTGCTGCCTCTTTCCCCCATCGACAGACGTTATGACTTCTGCGTCGGCAAGCGCGGCGACGATTCTGGTCGTCGATGATCACGCGATGTTTCGCGAAGCGCTGCGTATGCTGCTCGAGACCGACCCGACACTCAGGGTCGTCGGCGAAGCGGGCGACGGGCGCGACGCGATCAGGCTCGCCAGCGAGCTGCGTCCCGATCTCATCCTGCTCGACCTGCGCATGCCCGGCACCTCGGGCCTGCAGGCGCTGCGCGAAATCGCGCGCATCACGCCCCCCATCCGCACGCTGTTGCTGACGGCGGAGGTCGGCGAGTCGGACGTGGTCGAGGCGTTGCGGCTGGGGGCAAAGGGCGTCGTGATGAAGGAATCCCTTCCCGAAGTCCTCTTCGAGAGCATCCACACGGTGCTGGCCGGCCAGTACTGGGTCGGCCGCGACTGCGTCGCCGATCTGATTCGAACGGTGCGCGAGCGGCGTTCGCACGCCGACGTCGAGCCGCGAGATCCGGCCCTGGGCCTCACCGCCCGCGAACGCCAGGTCGTCGCCGCGATCGTCGTCGGGTGCTCCAATGCCGACATCGCACAGAAATTTTCGATCAGCGCAAAAACCGTGAAGCATCACCTGACGAAGGTCTTCGACAAGCTCGGGGTGTCGAATCGGCTTGAATTGGCGTTGTTTGCCGTGCGTCGCCGCTTCGACGCCGAGCGCTTCTACGACTCGTGACTGCGACGTTGGTCCGTAGGGAGCCGGACCTTCAGGTCATTCTCAGATGAGGGCGTCTACCGCTAGCCTCCCCGTCGTGAAACGCATCGATACCTTGATTGGGGTCAGTCCGGCCATGCATGCGCTGCGCGTCGAAATCGAGCACGCGGCGCGTTGCGACGCCAAGGTCCTGTTGACCGGCGAGAGCGGGGTCGGCAAAGAGATCGCCAGCCGCATGATCCATGCGAACAGCGCACGGGCGCAGATGCCGATGGTGGCCATCAACTGCGTCGGCATCCCTGACGCGCTGCTCGAGTCGGAGCTGTTCGGCCACATGCGGGGCAGCTTCACCGGCGCGCATCGCGACCGCGCGGGACTGCTCGAGATGGCGAATGGCGGCACCGTATTCCTGGACGAGATCGGCGAGATGGACCCGCGGATGCAGGCGCTGGTCCTCCGTTTCCTCGAGACCGGAGAAATCCAGCGCGTCGGCGCGGAGCGCCCGCAACACCGGCTCGACGTGCGCGTGATCGCCGCGACGAATCGCGATCTGCCGGCGGACATCGCCACGGGGGCGTTCCGCGAGGATCTCTATTACCGCCTCAACGTCATCGACATCTCGATTCCGCCTCTCAGGTCGCACCGCGAGGATATCCCCGTGCTGCTCGACCACTATCTGCGCCGCTACAGCCACCAGCATGCGGTCCCGGTGCCGACGATCACGGCCGACGCCATGCGATGGATCACCAGCTACGAGTGGCCGGGCAACGTGCGCGAGCTCAAGAACGCCGCCGAGCGGCTGATTGTGCGCCGCTGTGGAACGGTGATCGCTCTCGCGGATCTGCCGGCCGTTGTCCGCGACCGATCGGCGGCGGCCGCTGCGCAGCGCCCGCGGACCGACTCCGTTGCCGCCGGCACGCCGGCGACGTCTGCCGCGGAGCCAGCCGCGCGGTCCGTCGCGGATACGATCTTCGATCGCCTGGTCCAGCAGCGCGAGTCGTTCTGGTCGATCGTCTACCTGCCGTTCATGGTTCGCGATCTGACGCGGAGTGATCTGCGGATGCTCATCACGCGCGGTCTGGAGCAGACGTCCGGCAACTACAAGATGCTGGTCGAGCTCTTCAACATGGACAAGGCGGACTACAAGCGATTCCTGAACTTCCTGCGCAAGCAGGATTGTCAGGTGCCGTACGCCAAGTTCCGCGCGCTGAGACCTCGGGATCGCATGGTTCCCGACGCGCGGCTTGCGCCGTCGCACCCGACGGCGAACGCTCATGTCGTCGAGCACTGATCCGCGACGTTGGTCTGACGCGATCGGACCTTCGATTCATTCTCCCGCCCAGTAGAAGCCGGTACGCTCCGGCCGCCTCACCCCCGGAATCAGACCGCCTGACGTTCAACGCCACAGGCTCGTACGGGGACGGCCATCCCGGAGTGTCTATGCAACGCGCCAGTCGCCAGCGGATCGTCGTCGCGATCTTCCTCTGCCTGCAGCAGGTCTTTCTGTTCAACTCGCCGTTGATCGGAATGACCTCCGCGCGGGCGACCGAGCGTGGTCCACTGCCGCGCGCCTGGCTGCCATTCGCGCGTCCATCGCTGCCGCCCGCGCGACCTTCGGCGATCGCTCCGCTGATCGCACCACGGCCCTCACAGCCCACGCGTGTGCCCACCAGTGCCTTCGCTCCTGCGCCCGCTCCTCCGCCAGCGCCGGGACCAAGCGATTGCTCCGCGCCCGCCAACGCCATCGTGGCCGAAAACTGTCTGCCGGGAAACACGGGCTGGGACGTCACCGGGGCCGGCGACAGCGACATTCTGGGCTTCGCGACCGACATCAGCGTCAACCGGGGTGATTCGATCGCCTTCAAGATCAACACGCCGTCGACGGACTATCGGATCGACATCTACCGCATGGGGTACTACGGCGGTACGGGCGCGCGCAAGGTCGCGACCATCACGCCGTCCGTCGTGTTGCCGCAGGTGCAGGCCGCGTGTCTCACCGTCGCCGCAACAGGCCTCATCGACTGCGGCAACTGGTCGGAATCAGCCTCGTGGCCGGTGCCACCGACAGCGACGTCAGGCATCTATTTCGCGCGGCCCGTCCGCCAGGATCAAGTCGGCCAACCGCAGCCCTCGGCAAGCCACATTCCATTCATCGTCCGCAATGACGACGGGCATTCCGATCTGCTGTTTCAGACGTCGGACACCACGTGGGAGGCCTACAACGACTACGGCGGCAACAGTCTGTATGCGGGAAATCCGCCTGTCGGCCGCGCGTACAAAGTCAGCTACAACCGTCCGTTCATCACGCGCAATCAGCACGCCGAGAGCTACGTGTTCAACGCTGAGTACCCGATGGTGCGGTGGCTCGAGCGCAACGGGTACGACGTCAGCTACTTCACGGACCTCGACAGCGAGCGTCACGGCAGCGAGATTCTCGAGCACAAGGTCTTCATGTCGGTTGGCCACGACGAGTACTGGTCGGGTCAGCAGCGGACCAACGTCGAGGCGGCGCGCAACGCCGGCGTGCACCTGGCGTTTTTCAGCGGCAATGAATCGTTCTGGAAGACGCGCTGGGAGACCAGCATCGACGGCACCGCCACGCTCAATCGCACGCTCGTCACCTACAAGGAAACGCACGCGAACGCCAAGATCGATCCGAGCCCGCTCTGGACGGGGACGTGGCGCGATCCACGATTCAGTCCTCCTGCCGACGGCGGGCGTCCCGAGAACGCCCTGACCGGGACGCTGTTCCAGGTCAACGGCCCTGAATCCAAGTCGATCGTCGTGACCCAGCCCGAAGGGCGGCTGCGCTTGTGGCGGAATACCCCCGCTGCGACGCTCGAGGGAACCAACGTTACGTTGACGCTGCCCTCGGGCACGCTCGGGTACGAGTGGGACGGCGCACCGGATGACGCGTCGCGTCCGCCCGGGTTACTCACGCTCTCCACCGCCACCTACTCCGTCACACAGAAGCTCCAGGATTACGGCACCCTCTACACGCCGGGAACGGTCACGCATCACCTGACGATGTACCGGCACGGCGCCTCGATCGTCTTCGGTGCGGGCACCATCCAGTGGGCGTGGGGCCTCGACGCGGTTCACGATCGTGCGGGAACACTCGCGAGCGCGGCGATGCAGCAGGCGACGGTCAACCTCCTCGCGGACATGGGCGTACAGCCCACGACGATCGACGCAGGTCTCGTTCCCGCCAGCGCCTCATCGGACACGACGCCGCCATCGTCGACGATTGGTTCGCCGGTCGCCGGCGCCACGCTCGCCTTGGGGTCGCCTGTCACGATCAGCGGCAGCGCCGGCGACTCGGGCGGAATCGTCGGCGGCGTCGAAGTGTCGGTCGATGGCGGCACGACGTGGCACGCGGCCGTGGGTCACGAAAGCTGGACGTACGAATGGACGCCGGTGACACAGGGTCCCGCCGTGATCAAGAGCCGCGCGCTCGACGACAGCGGCAACATCGAAACGCCGGGTGCCGGCGTCTCCGTCATCATCGGCCCGCCGCATCCGTATGTCTGTCCCTGCACCATCTGGCCGGATACGACAATCCCGAGCGTGACCAGCAACGCCGACCTCAATTCGGTCGAGCTCGGCATGCGTTTCCGATCGCAGGTGGGCGGTTTCATCACGGGCGTGCGCTTCTACAAAGGCGCGCTGAACACGGGCGCGCACACCGGGCATCTGTGGACCAACAACGGCGTGAAGCTCGCCGAGGCGACGTTCACCAGCGAGACCGCGACCGGCTGGCAGCAGGTGACGTTCGCGACGCCGGTGGCGATTACGGCAAATACGGTCTACGTCGCGTCGTACCACACGACGTCGGGCGCCTACGCAATCGACCGGCCCTACTTCGACACGTCCGTACACCTGGCGCCGCCGCTGGAGGCCGTGCAGGACAGCCCCACTACCCCGAATGGCGTGTTCATCTACGCGGCCGCTCCGGGCGCGTTCCCCACCGGCACCTTCCAGTCGACGAACTACTGGGTGGACGTGATATTCGACACGGTGAACACGCCGCCGACGGCGGTCAACGACAGCTACAGCGTCAACGAGGACACGCCGTTGACGGTGCCGGCTGCAGGCGTGCTCGCCAACGACACGGATCCCGATCCAGGCACGACGCTGACCGCGCTGATCGTCTCGCCGGCCGCCAACGGCACGGTGACGCTCGCCGCCGACGGCAGCTTCTCGTACACGCCGAATGCCAACTTCAATGGCAGCGACTCGTTCGCGTATCGCGCCAGCGATGGCGACGCCAGCTCGAATACCGCCACGGTCACCATTACCGTGAATCCGGTCAACGATTTGCCGAACGCGGTTGACGATTCGTACCTGGTGGCGGAAGACGGGACGCTGACGGTCGGCGCGCCCGGCGTGCTGCTGAACGACACCGACGTGGACAACCAGTCGCTGTCGGCCGCGCTCGTTTCTCCGCCGTCGCACGGCGCATTGACGCTCAACACCAATGGCAGCTTCACGTACACGCCGGTCGCCAATTACAACGGGAACGACACGTTCACCTACCGCGCCAGCGACGGCCTCGTGAACTCGAACACGGCGACGGTCACGATCATCGTCACGCCGGTGAACGATCCGCCGGCGGTGAATGCGGGCCCGGATCAAACCATTACGTCACCAGCCGCGGCGACGCTCGCGGGCGTCGCCACCGATGACGGGGCCTTCACAACGGTGTGGAGCAAGGTCAGCGGTCCGGGAACCGTGGCGTTCGGGAACCCGAACGCGCCGGCGACGACGGCGACGTTCTCGGCGCCCGGTGCGTACGAGCTGGCGCTGACGGCCACCGACGGCGAGTTCACGGTCAGCGACTCGGTCACGATCACCGTGAACCCGCCGACGCCGACGAGCAGCGGCATCAGATTCGACGGTGTGAACGACTACGTCACCTTCGGGGCTGCCGCGGGCACGACGAAGCTTGGCGCGACGACGTTCACGCTCGAAACCTGGTTCAGGAAGGAAGGCCCCGGCCTGACCGCGTCCACCGGGACGGGCGGTTTGACGGCGGCCATTCCGCTCGTGACCAAGGGCGTGGCGCAGGCGGACGGCAGCAACGTCGATGCGAACTACTTCCTCGGCATCGACAGCAAGACGCGTACGCTCGCCGCCGACTTCGAGGACACCGCGGGCGGGGGGAACCATCCGGTATTCGGCACGACAGTCATCGCTGATGGCCTCTGGTATCACGCGGCCGCGACCTACGACGGAACGACGTGGCGCCTGTACTTGAACGGCGTCCTGGAAACGACGCTCAACGTCGGCAACTTCACGCCGCGGTCCGACAGCATTCAGCACGCCGGCCTCGGTGCCGCGTTGAACTCGGTCGGTCTCGCGTCTGGTGCCTTCCAGGGCTCGCTCGACGAAGTGCGCATCTGGAACGTCGCGCGCACCGCGGCCCAGATCCAGGCGGCGATGGGCGGGCCCATCACGACGCCGGCGGCGAACCTGATCGGCCGCTGGGCACTCGACGAAGGGACCGGGACGACGACGACGGACAGCTCGGGCCGCGCCGACAACGGCACGTTGACGAACGGACCCACGTGGGTTCCCGGGTCGCCGTTCGTGTTCTCGCCGTGGCCTGCGGGCAACTACGGCGTGAAGATGGCGGGCACGGTCGCCATCGGCGACTACGCGACGTTCGGCCCCGCCCCCGCGCTGGGCGCGGCGACCTTCACCATTGAGACCTGGTTCAGGCGAGATGGCACTGGAGTCTCGACGAGCACGGGCACCGGCGGCGTCGACGCCATTCCGCTGATCACGAAAGGCCGCGCGGAAGGCGAGGCGAGCAACGTCGACATGAACTACTTCCTCGGCATCCGCTTCACCGATGGCGTGCTCGTCGCGGACTTCGAGGAAGGAGCTACGGGAACGTCTCCCGGGCTCAATCATCCGGTGATCGGCACGACGGCGATCCCCATCGCACCGGCGAACCCGACCGCTGTTGACTGGCATCACGCCGCCGCGACGTACGACGGCACGACCTTCAGGCTGTATCTCGACGGCGTTCAACAGGCGTCGGTGGTGGTCGGTCAGCCGCCGAGAGCCGACAGCATCCAGCACGCTGGCCTGGGCACCGCCTTCAACTCAACCGGCGTGGCCGCCGGCTTCTTCGCCGGTGTGATCGACGAGGCGCGCGTGTGGAACTATGCGCGCAACGCGGCGCAGATCGCCAGCGGCAAGACGCGGCCGATCACGAGCGCGACAGGACTGCTCGGACGTTGGGGCTTCGACGATGGCTTCGGCATCGTCAAAGACTCATCGGGCCACAACCAGAACGGCACGATGTCGCAGAGCACGGGCTGGACGTGGGTGCCCGGTGCGCCGTTCACCGGCACGACGAATACGCCGCCGGTTGTGAATGCGGGTCCTGATGCCGCGGTGACCCTGCCGGCAACGGCCGCCCTGTCAGGCTCGGCCAGCGACGACGGCATCGTCAGTCCGCTGGTGACCACGTGGACGAAGACCAGCGGACCCGGAACGGTGACGTTCGGGAATGCGAACCTTCTCTCCACGACCGCGACCTTCTCGTCGCCGGGCACGTACGTGTTGACGCTGACCGCGAGCGACGGCGAGCTGTCGAACACCGACACGATCAGCGTCGTGGTATCGGGCATCGTCAATCAGGCGCCCGTGGTTGATGCCGGAGCGGATCAGACGCTCACGGTGCCGAACGCGACTGCTTCGCTGTCAGGCACGGCGACCGACGACGGGTTGCCCAGCGGGACGTTGACAACGCAGTGGACCAAGGTCAGCGGCCCCGGCACGGTGACGTTTGGCAATGCGGCTCTTCTCGCGACGACGGCGACCTTCTCGCTGCAGGGAGCGTACGTGTTGCGGCTGACCGCCAACGATGGCGCGCTGTCCAGCAACGACACGATGACCGTTACCGTCGACTCGAGCCCGGCGAACAAGGCGATTGCGTTCGGCGGGACCAATGCGTACGTCACGCTCGGACCGGCGCCCGGGCTCGGCGCGGCGAAGTTCACGCTCGAGACATGGTTCCGGCGTGATGGCGCGGGCATCGCCACCTTCACGGGCACCGGCGGCGTCACGGCGATTCCGCTGGTCACCAAGGGGATGGCGGAGGTCGACAATATCGACAACAAGGACATGAACTACTTCCTCGGCATCCGCCAGACCGACGGCGTGCTGGTCGCGGACTTCGAGGATACGGCCACGAGCGGGAATCATCCGATTGCGGGTGTGACGCCGATTCCGGCGGACGGCGTGTGGCGTCACGCGGCGGCGACCTATGACGGCTCGACGTGGCGGCTGTATCTGAACGGCGTCGAGGATGCGAACCTGACGCTGGTCGGATCCCCCACGCCGCGCTTCGACAGCATCCAGCATGCGGCGCTCGGCACGGCGCTCAACTCCACGGGCGGTGTCGGCACGCAGCCGCAGGGCTTCTTCAACGGCTCATTGGACGAAGCGCGCATCTGGAACTACGTCCGCACGCAGCCGCAGATCGCTGCCGGCCGCCTGCACGAGATCGCCACCGCGCCCGGGCTGCTCGGACGATGGGGCTTCAACGAAGTCAGCGGCACGGTGGTGGCGGACAGCTCCGGCCACGGCATCAACGGGACGCTGGTCGGGACGAACTTCACACGCGTCATCGGCGCGCCGTTCTCGATTCAGGGGAACACGGCGCCGACAGCGGTGGCCGACACGGCGACGACGCTCGAGAACACGGCGACGACGATCGCCGTGCTCGCGAACGACACCGATGCCGACGGCGACGTCCTGACGGTGTCCAGCGTCACCGCGCCCGCGCACGGCACGGCGGCGATTAACTCGAACGGGACCATCACGTACACGCCCGCCGCCAGCTACAGCGGCGCGGACAGCTTCAACTACACGATCAGCGATGGTCAGGGCGGCACGGCGACGGCCGCGGTCAGCATCACGATTACGGCGGCGAATCACGCGCCGGTGGCGGTGAACGACAGTTACACCACGCCCGAGGACACGCCGCTGACGATCGCGGCGCCCGGCGTCCTCGGCAACGACACGGACGCGGACAGTAACCCGCTGACGGCGATCCAGGTGGCTGCACCCGCCAACGGCACGCTGACGCTCAACGCAAACGGCAGCTTCACCTACACGCCCACCGCCAATTTCAACGGCAGCGACAGCTTCACGTACAAGGCCAACGACGGCACCCTGAATTCGAATACGGCCACGGTGACGATCACCGTGACCGCGGTGAACGACGCACCTGTCGCGGTGAATGACGCCTACGCCACCGCTGAAGACACGCTGCTGACGATTCCGGCGCCCGGCGTCCTCGGCAACGACACGGACGTCGATGGCAACGCGCTCAGCGCCTCCATCGTGACCGATGCGATCCATGGCAGCCTGACGTTGAACGCCGATGGAAGCGTCATCTACACGCCCAACGCCAATTTCAACGGCGCCGACAGCTTCACGTATATCGCCAACGACGGCGCCGCCGACTCGAACATCGCGACGGTGACGATCACGGTGAGTGCCGTCAACGACGCGCCGGTGCTGGCCCCGATCGGGAACAAGAGCGGGAGCGAGGGCAGCCTGCTGACGTTCACGATCTCGGCGACCGACGTCGATGGCGATGCGCTGACCTACAGTGCGAGCGGCCTGCCGGCGGGGGCGACGTTCACTGCGGCAACCGCGACGTTCAGCTGGACGCCGGGCTTCGATCAGGCGGGCCCCTACTCGGTGATCTTCACGGCGAGCGATGGGACGCTGACGGCGAGCGAGACGGTCGCGATCACGATTGCGAATACGAACCGGGCGCCGGTGCTGGCCCCGATCGGGAACAAGAGCGGGAGCGAGGGCAGCCTGCTGACGTTCACGATCTCGGCGACCGACGTCGATGGCGACACGCCGACCTACAGTGCGAGCGG
>QHWQ01000372.1 GCA_003222635.1 Acidobacteriota bacterium
AATCCTGCTAGACTGCGCCATTCCGACGGCCGGGAACCAATCATCCGGCGGCATCGTGCCTGCATGGAGGCGATCTATGACCCAGAGCGCGGACCAGGCTAACGACCAGGACATGAAAAAGGGCGCCGTCGAAGACGGGCCGAATACCCTCGGAAATTCCAACGCTGAAGACGCGCTCGACGATGGCGGTCTGCCCAGTGATGAGGTGGCCATTGCGCAGGACGTGCTGGGCGCCAACGAGGACGAATCACAAGGCTAGAATCAGCGCGTGCTGCGGTTTCTCGCGCGCCGCGTCGCGCTGACGATACCGGTCCTCTTGGGCGTCGCGACACTCGTTTTCTCGCTCATTCATCTGATTCCCGGCGATCCCGCGCAGGCCATGCTCGGGGAGTCTGCCTCGCCGCAGGACGTGGCGGAGCTCCGCGCGCGCCTGGGGCTCGATCGTCCGCTCGTCGAGCAGTACGGACGGTTTCTCAGCGGCGCCGCGCGCGGCGATCTGGGGCGCTCGCTGCGCACGAACCAGCCGGTCACCGCGGCGATCCTGGAGCGGATGCCGGCGACCTTCGAGCTGGCCGCCGCCGCCATGCTCGTCGCCGTGGCCTTCGCGATCCCGCTCGGCATCGCCGCCGCCGTCTGGCGTGGCACCGCGGTGGATCACGGGGCAACCACGTTGTCACTGCTGGGCATTTCCATTCCCAATTTCTGGCTCGGGCCGCTGCTGGCGATCATCTTTTCGATCGAGCTCGGATGGCTGCCGGTGTCCGGCCGCGGCACGTGGGCGCATCTGGTGCTGCCGGCGGTGTCGCTCGGGGCGGCGCTGGCCGCGATTCTCGCGCGCATGACGCGCGCGACGGTGCTCGAGGAGTTGCGCGAGCAGTACGTCACGGCCGCGCGGGCGCGCGGCGCCTCGAAGGCGCGCGCCGTCGTCCGCCACGCCTTTCGCAACAGCCTGATTCCGGTCATCACGCTCATCGGCCTGCAGTTCGGCGCCGTCCTGACCGGCGCGGTGATCACCGAGACGATCTTCGCGTGGCCCGGCATCGGCCGCCTGCTGATTCAGTCGATCGGCTTCCGCGACTATCCGCTCGTGCAGGGCTGCATTCTGCTCATCGCGGTCACCTATGTCGCGATGAACCTGCTCACCGACCTGATGTACGGGCTCGTCGATCCGCGTATCCGCTATGAGTAAGGTCGGCGCCGCGATCGTGCTCATCGCCGTCGTCGCAGCGCTGTTCGGCCCGCTCGCCGCGCGCGTCGATCCCGCCGCCCAGGATCTGTCCAAACGCCTTGATGGACCCTCCGCCACGCACTGGTTCGGGCTCGACGAGCTGGGGCGCGACATCTTCTCGCGCGTGCTGGCCGGCGCGCGCATCTCGCTCATGGTCGGCATCGTCGTCGTGTCAATCTCGTCGTTCATCGGTACCCTGCTCGGATCGATCGCGGGCTACTTGGGCGGCGCGATAGACGAGGGGATCAGCCGCGTCATCGACATCCTGCTCGCATTTCCAGGGCTGCTGCTCGCGATTGCGCTCGTCGCGGTGCTCGGCCCGAGCCTGACGAACGTGGTCCTGGCGCTCTCGCTGATCGGATGGGTGGGCTACGCGCGTCTGGTGCGCGGGCAGGTGCTGCGCGCGCGCGAGTTCGAGTTCGTGCAGGCGGCGCGCGCACTCGGTGCGACGATTCCCCGCATCCTGACGAAGCACGTCATCCCGACCGCGCTGCCGGCGGTGACCGTGCAGGCAACGCTCGGCATGGGCGGCGCAATCCTCGCGGAAGCGGCGCTCAGCTTTCTCGGCCTCGGTGTTCAGCCGCCGACGCCAAGCTGGGGAACGATGCTCAACGGCGGGCGGACGCACTTGCTCGATGCGCCGCACCTGACGATCTTTCCAGGGCTGGCGATCGCGTTCCTCGTCCTCGGATTCAATTTTCTCGGGGACGGGCTGCGCGACGCGCTGGATCCGGTGACGCGTCCTCGCCAGTGAGGCTGGTGTACTTGGCGAGCGCCTCGCGCGACGCGGACGTGTGGCCGCGGCGCTTCGCCGCATCCGACAAGTAGAAGAACGCCGCCGGTTCAACCGGTAGGACCGCCGTCGCCTGCTCGAGCGTCGTCTCGGACGCCTCGACCTGTCCGGCGAGCAGCTGTGCGCGCCCGTACAGCGTCAGCGTGTCGCTGGTCGCGTTGGCGCTTTTCGCCGCGGGCTCGAGCGCCTGCAGCGCTTTGCTCAGCGCGACGCGATCCTTGCGGGCGTCGGCAATCGAGAGCCAGATGCGTCCCAGCGCGATGTAGACGACTTCGGCTTCCGGATATTTCTGCGCGGCGCGGCCGAGGGTCACGATGGCGTTGTCGTAGTCACCAGCCTTCGCGTAGGCGAGCCCGACGTCGACCAGCCGCTCCGGACGCGATGGCTCGAGCGCTGCCAGCGCTTCCAGCTGTTCGATCCCTTCGCGCGTCTTCCCGCCGGCGAGCTCGAGTCCGGCGAGCTCCTCACGAGCCGCCCCAAGCGCGGGATTGATCTCCAGCGCGTGCGCCAGCGACTGCGCGGCTTCCGCCTCGTGCTTCTGATCCCTGAGGCACATCGCCAGCAGGTAGTGCGCTTCGGCGAAGCGATCGTCGAGCGCCACCGCGCGGCGCAGCGGATCGATGGCGAGCTTCGTCTGTCCGTTGCGGTAGTAGGCGAGCCCCAGCTTGTAGAGGACACGCGGGGCGCGGTCGTCCAGCGTCAGGTAGCGGCGATAGATCTCGCTCGCGCGCGCGTAGCGGCCCATCG
>QHWQ01000118.1 GCA_003222635.1 Acidobacteriota bacterium
ACGTCGGCGGTCATGGTCAGCGATCGCGTCACTTTCTCGTCCAATCACTTTAAGGTTGAAGCAGGCGAGCACGAAAAGACGAACCCCGGCATTTACGGCAAGGCGCTTGCCGAGTGGATGGCCGCGCAACTCCGGCGCCGAGGCGTACTCGTGGAGGAAATCGTCGCCGAGGACTTTGGTCGCTGCGTGCTGGTAAAGCGTAAACCCATCATGTTCTGGGTGGGATGTGCGAGCGTCGATGACAATCCGACACGATGGCAGATGTTTATTGCGCTAGAGCGCGGCCTGATGGCACGTCTTCGCCGAATCGATGGCACTACCGAACATTCAATGGGAAAACTCGTAGCGGCCGAAGAACGACAAGAACGGAACGATCCGAACGATCCGAACGTTTCGAACGACCCGAACGACCTGTTATGCCGTCGTCCCCGCGAATTCCTCGTAGCTGCCCTTGAAGTCCGTGATGCGGCCGCCCTCGAACTGCCAGACGCGCGTGCCGACTTCCTCGAGCAAGTCCTCGTCGTGCGTCACGAGCAGGACGGTGCCCTCGAACTTCTGCAGCGCGATGTTCAGCGCGTTGATCGCCTCGAGGTCCAGGTGGTTGGTGGGCTCGTCGAGGATGAGGACGTTCGGCTTCTGCAGCATGATCCGGCAGAACAGCAGCCGCGCCGTCTCGCCGCCCGACAACGCGTCGGTCGGCTTGTAGCCGTCCTCGCCGCTGAACAACATCTGGCCGAGCAGACCGTGAATGTCCTGGCGTGAGGCGTCGGGATCGAAGCGGTGCAGCCACTCCACCACGGTCGTGCTCTTCTCGATCTCGCCCGTCGAGTCCTGCGGGAAGTAGCCGATCGACACTTCGTGACCCCAGCGCACGTCGCCCGCATCCCGATCCGACGGCGAGGGCGGCATATCCGGCGCATCCGCCAGCAGTGCCTTGAGCAGCGTCGTCTTGCCGGCACCGTTGCGCCCGACGAGGACGACCTTCTCGCCGCGATTCAGGACAACGCCGAACGCCGAGACGACGGGTGTGCCGCCGTGCGCCTTGCTGATGCCGCGGCACTCGAGCGGCACCTTGCCCGACGGCCGCTTCATCGAGAACTTGATGTAGGGCCGCTGGATGTTCGACCGCGCGAGCTCCGTCGTCTGCAACCGCTCGACTTCCTTGCGGCGCGACTGCACCTGGCTGGACCTCGTGCCGGCCGAGAAGCGCGCGATGAAGTCGTTCAACTGCGCAATCTTCTTCTCGCGCTGCTCGTTCTGCGACTCGAGCGTCGAACGGATCTGCGTCTTGGCGACCACCATGTCGTCGTAGCCGCCGGTGTAGGTAATGATCGTCTCGTAATCGATGTCCGCGATGTGCGTGCAGACGTTGTTCAGGAAATGCCGATCGTGGGAGATCACGATCAGCGTTCCCTCGTAGCGCCCGAGGAACTCTTCGAGCCAGTGGATCGAGTCGAGGTCCAGATGGTTGGTCGGCTCGTCGAGCAGCAGCGCCGCCGGGTGCCCGTAGAGCGCCTGCGCCAGCAGCACGCGGACTTTCTGCCCGCCCTGGAGCTCGCCCATCGTCCGCTCGTGCAGCGCGTCGGGGATGTCGAGCCCCTGCAGCAGGATCGCCGCGTCGCTTTCCGCCGTGTAGCCGTCTTCCTCGCCGACGATCCCCTCGAGCTCGCCAAGGCGCATGCCGTCTTCGTTGCTCATGTCGGTCCGGGCGTACAGCGCGTCGCGTTCGGCAAGCGCGTTCCAGAGGCGACGGTTTCCCATCACGACGGTATCGATGACGCGGTACTCGTCGAAGGCGAAGTGATCCTGGCGCAGCACGCCGAGCTTCGGCGGACGGACGACCGTCCCACGCTGCGGGTCGAGCTCGCCCGTCAACAGCTTCATGAATGTGGATTTGCCGGCGCCGTTCGGGCCCGTGAGCCCGTATCGCCGGCCGGAGGAAAAGACGGTCGACACGTCCTCGAAGAGCACCTTCGACCCGTACCGCATGGAGACGCCGCTGACTGAGATCATGAACCTTTCATTCTAGCAGGCGGATCTGGCGCGGGCCCTAGCGCGGCCTGGACTCGAGCTCGTCCCAGCGCGCGAGCGCCTGGAGCAGCTCCTCGTGCACGGCCTCCTGCCGCGCGAGCGTGCGCGTAATCGCGTCGGCGCCTTCCTTGTAGAAGTCGGGGCTGGCCACCGCGGCTTCGAGGGCTCTCTGCTCGGCCTCGAGCGCTTCGATGCGGCCGGGCAGGGCATCGAGCTCCTCCCGCTCGCGGTACGTCAGCTTCTTCGCGGTCGGCCCGAGGCTTCCGCGGTTCGGTGGTTCGCTGGTTCGAGAGTTCGCCGGTTCAGGGGTTCGAGGGCTCGCTGGTTCGGGGGAGGCAATCGACGACTGCGGGCGCTGACGCAGCCAGTCCTCGTATCCGCCCACGTATTCCTTCACCTCGCCTGCCACCTGCCCACTGCCCCCTGCCTCCTGAAACACCAGCGTGCTGGTCACCACGTTATCGATGAAGGCGCGGTCGTGGCTGACGAGCAGCAGCGTTCCCGGCCAGTCGAGAAGCATCTCCTCGAGCAGCTCCAGCGTCTCGATGTCGAGATCGTTGGTCGGCTCGTCGAGCACCAGCACGTTCGACGGGCGTGTGAACAGGCGCGCGAGCAGCAGCCGGTTGCGCTCGCCGCCCGACAACGCACGCACCGGCGAGAGGGCCCGTTCGGGTGGAAACAGGAACTGCTTCAGATACCCGTGCACGTGCTGCGGCTGGCCGTTCACGAGGACAGTGTCGCTGCCGTCGGCGATGGTGTCGAACACGGAGCGATCGGGATCGAGCTGCTCGCGCTGTTGATCGTAGTGGACGATCTGGACGCCGGCGCCGCGCCGCACCTCGCCCTCGTCTGGCGCCAGCTCGCCGATCAGCAGCCGCAGGAGTGTCGTCTTGCCGGACCCGTTCGGCCCGATCAGCCCGATCCGATCGCCCCGCGTCACCCGTATCGACAGGTCGCGGACGATGGCCTGGCCGCCAAACGATTTGGTCACGCCTTCGGTCTCGAACACCGTCTGACCCGAGCGCTCCGCGAGCGCCGCCTGCAGGCGCACGTTGCCGGTTCGCGCGCGGCGCGCGGCGCGCTCCTTCCGCATCTCCGTCAGCGCCTTGACCCGTCCTTCGTTCCGCGTGCGCCGTGCCTTGATGCCCTGACGCAGCCACGCTTCTTCCTCGGCAAGACGCTTGTCGAACTTCTCGTGGCGCACGGCTTCGTTCGCCAGCCATTCCTCTTTCTTCGCCAGAAAGCTGTCGTAATCGCCGGGCCATGACGTGAGCCTGCCGCGATCGAGCTCCACGATGCGCGTGGCCACGTGCTGCAGAAACACCCGGTCGTGTGTGACGAAGACGACGGCCCCGCGGTAGTCGGCCAGCAGCGATTCGAGCCAGGTCATCGTCTCGATGTCGAGGTGATTGGTCGGTTCGTCCAGAAGCAGCAGATCCGGCTGGCCAACGAGCGCGCGTGCCAGCAGGACGCGGCGCTTCCATCCTCCGGAGAGCGTCTGCACGGATGCCTGCGCCGGAAGGCCGAGGCGCGTGAGCGTCAGCGCGACGAGCTGATCCTTCTGCCACTCCTCGACGTCCGGCCGGGGCATGATCCCTTCCGAAACGACAACGGAGACCGGACGGGGATCGTTGAGCGGCACGTCCTGCGCAAGGCTGCCGATGCGCAGTCCCGGCTGATGCCAGACGGTCCCCGCCTCGGGCGCCAGTTCGCCGGAGACGATGCGAAGCAGCGTCGACTTGCCGGTGCCGTTGCGGCCGATGACGCAGACGCGCTCGCGCGGCTCCACCTGCAGGCTGGCATCCGCGAGCAGCGGGAGGTGGCCGTACGCGATCGAGACGCGATCGAGGGTCGCGAGAGGCATCTGGCGGCTAGGAGGTGTGCTCCCGGATCGCCGTCAGGAACAGATCGCCGAGGTCGGTGGCCTTGCGCACGCCGACGCCTCTGACGCCGAGCAACGCGTCGAAAGACGAGGGACGCAGCCTCGCCATCTCGCGAAGCGTCACGTCATGGAAGATGACGTACGGCGGCACCCCGCGCGAGCGCGCGATCTCGAGGCGCACGGCGCGCAGCCGCTCGAAGAGCGCCCCGTCAACGCCTTCCCATGATTCGGCTTCGGCCCTGGATCTCGTGCGCGGCGCGCCCTTGCGCGGCGTGCGCTGTCGCGCGAGGGCAAGCCCGGGATAGCTGTGTTCGTTTCTGAGCAGGTCGATCCCTTTGGCGGTCACTCCGAGGACCGGGTACTCGTCGCCGTTCAGCACGAGCAGCCCGAGGCCGACGAGCTGCTCGATGTAGCCGCGAAGTTCCGCGACCGACGCGTCCGGCAGCAGGCCGAACGTGCTGAGCGTGTGATGGCCGCGGCCCGTCACCTGCTCGCTGGCCTGGCCGCGCAGCACGCTCACGACATGGTTGGCGCCAAAGCGCTGGCCGACCCGCATCACGCACGACAGGATCTTGCGCGCCAGCACGACCGGCTCCGCCGCGGGCTCCAGCTCATCGAGACAGACATCGCAGGCGCCGCAGCTGTCCTGCGTATATCGATCGCCGAAGTACTCGGACAAATGCCGATGCCGGCACGCGGTGCTCGAGGCGTAGCGCTCGATCTGCCGCAGGAGCACCACGGCCGCGTCCGTCAGTTCGCCGTTGCTCTCGAGCATCTGGCGCCACTTCATGAAATCGGCGCTCGAGTAGATGAGCGCGCACTCGGCTTCGAGGCCGTCGCGCCCGGCGCGCCCCGACTCCTGCTGGTAATGCTCGAGCGATCGCGGTGCGCCGCAATGAATGACGAACCGCACGTTCGATCGATCGATGCCCATGCCGAACGCCACGGTCGCGACAATCACGTCGACGCGCTCGCTGAGGAATGCATCCTGATTGCGGCTGCGGTCGCTGTCGGGGAGGCCGGCATGATACGGAAGCGCCGGCACGCCCGCGCCGGTCAGCCATGCCGCGAGCGCGTCGACCTCGCGGCGCGAGATGCAGTAGATGATGCCCGCCTCACCGCGGTGGCGCGCGACAATCTCCTCGAGCTGCCGCTTCAACGTGCCGCGCGGGAGCGCGCGGTACAGCAGGTTCGGCCGGTCGAAGGAGCCGACCAACTGCAGCGGATCGCGCAGCGCGAGCTGCGCGGCGATGTCGCGCCTGACGCGCGCGGTCGCCGTCGCGGTGAACGCGTGGAGACTTGCCGTGGGTAGCAGCTCGCGAAGCCGGCCGAGCTGACGATATTCGGGCCTGAAGTCGTGGCCCCACTGGCTGATGCAATGCGCCTCGTCAACCGCGACGAAGCTCACGTCACACGACGACAGCCGGTTCAGAAATGTCTCGCTTCCCTCTCCAACCAGCCGCTCGGGTGAGACATAGAGAAGGCGATACCGCCCGCCGCGCAGCCCCGCGACGACCTGCGACTTTTCGTCGGAAGACAGCGAACTGTTGTAAAGCGCCGCGGGAACACCGTTGCCGACCAGGGTATCGACCTGATCTTTCATGAGCGAGATCAGCGGCGAGACGACGACAGCGACGCCCGCGCGCAGAAGCGCCGGAGCCTGAAAGCAGAGTGATTTGCCGCCGCCGGTCGGCAGCACCGTGATCGAGTCCCGCCCGTCGAGAATGGCCTCCATCGCCTCTCGTTGAAGCGGACGGAACGCCGTGTATCCCCAGTATCGCGAGAGAACGTCCTGGAGTGGCGCGTCGTGGGTCCCTTGATGCACGGGAATAATCTTACCGTTCGGATCGTTCGAGTCGTTCGGAACGTTCGGATCGTTCTGGCGCAGAGACCATTGGAAATGACGGTCGCACATCACACGGTCAGACGTGGCGAGATCATCAAGGGATATGTCGATGGCTAACCAGCTTCTCGCCGATGACAGACAAGAAGAACGAGAACGATCCGAACAACCCGAACGGTCCGAACGGTTCGAACGACTACGGTTTTTGCGTAATGCCCGGATAGAACGAGTGGCCAGCGCCGAGGATCTGCTCGGTGTCCCGCTCGCCCTCGTGACACGCTTCCTCGAACACTTCGTACTTCGGGTCGGTGTTACGCCGGATCGCGAACACCATCGTCCACGGTCGCGCGTAGACCGTGGGATCGTCGATGCGCGCCTCGTAGTGGATGGTGTTGGCGTCGACCATCGTGAAGCGTTCGACGACGTGGACGGCTTCGCTGAAGAAGTTGCCAGCCTGATCCAGCCACGTCCTGCCATTCTGATTCGTCACGTCGGCGACGAAGGTGTTGCCGTCCCAGTGGCCGCGTGAGGTGCCCAGCCACAGGCGAACCGATGAATCGACACGCGGCGCCGATCCGATCGGAATCAGGCGGAAAGTATGACTGCGCGAGTGAGTGAGGACGAAGACGTCTTTCGTCTGCGCGATCGTGATGTCGCCGGGCGTGTAGAGCATCCGCGGCACGCCTGACGACAGGCATGGCACGTTGGGATCGATGTACTTCTCCCAGTTTTCCTTCCGCTGCTCGAGCGCCCACGGCTGGTACGGCACCTTGCCGTCCGGCGTATCGACGACCCACGTCGGTCCGGCGTTGACGTCGCCGTTGCCGGCATGCTCCTCGATGTTCTCGACGCCGCCGCCCTGGCCGCGCCAAATCCCTTGCATGTCCGGCTGACCGTCGGGCGTGCGCGGGGGCGTGTACGTCTTCGCCTTCGCGAGCGCGCAGGTATGGAACGAGACATTGTCGCGAGGGCAGTCACCCGGCTGCGGCGCCCCGCCGCCGCGGCCTTGCCCCTCGAGCGCCGCTGACGCCGCGGCGAGGAGGCCAATGACAAGCGCGATCCGAAGCGCCGTCATTTCCGGAAAATCGACTTCGGAATCACCGCGTGGATCCCCTTCGCGCCATCGACGACCTGCGTCACGCGCAGATCCATCGCGGCGCTCGCCAGCAGATACGCCTCGTCTCGAGGAATGCCCTTCATCTCGACGATCCAGTCGAGCATCTCGCGCGTCGCGATCTTCACCGCCTCGTCGAGATCCTCATTGAACCCCATCGTCATGTACTCGGTCGGCGTCTCGGCGCGCGGCAGCTTCAGCGTCTTCCCCTTGTGCAGCACCACCTGAATCTCGCCTTTGAGGGAGGTCTCGACCGCGGAGCCGCCAACCTCGCCTTCCCCCTGCGCGGCATGACCATCACCGATCGACAGCAGCGCACCGCGCACGAACACCGGCAGATACAGCGTGGTTCCGGCGATGAGATCGCGGTTGTCCATGTTCGCGCCCCATGGACCCGGCCGCTGATCGGTGATGCGCCCGACCGACGGCGGCGGAACAACCGCGATCGATCCCCAGAACGGCTTCGTCAGCGCGACGACGACACCCGGCTGGTATTCGGCCGTCTTGTTCTCGAGATCGATCGTGATGATCTTGTCGCGCGGCTGGAATTCGCCGGCGAGCGCGGCATTGCCGCCAATCCCCTGACCGCCGATCGGCACGCGGAGATCGATGGCGCGCAGCCTGATCTCGATCGAGTCTCCAGGCTCCGCACCGGTGACGTAGATCGGACCGGTCAGCGTGTGATCGCGCCGCGCGCCGTCGTTGTCGGCGCCCTTGAAGGTCGCGGAGAGCTCCGCCGGGATCTTGTCCTTCGGCACACCTAACCGCTCGAAGTAGGCAGGCGTTCCCGTCGCCGTCTCGAGCCGGATGCTGTCGCCGGAGTTAATCGTGAGAACCGGCTTCGCGTCCGCGTCGAGGAAACGGTAGAAGGTCGTTTCGGGTGTGGCTTTGATCTCGTGCGTCTTCGGCGCCGCGTCCTGGGCTGCGGCGCTCGCGGCGATCGCCAACGCACACAAGCCCCAGACGACGTGCTTCGTCATGATTAGTTCGTCGCGCCTTTCTTGGTGGCCGACTCGGGGACCGGCGCCATGATCGGCGCGTCCTTGATGTAGGTGTGATAGCTCTCCGTCATCTGCCACAGGCCGTTGACGTTGGCATACACGCGGCTCGACCAGTACGGCTTCTCGCCGTAGGTCGGCTGCAGCTGCACCCAGAGAACTGAATCGCCAAAATCCCACGCGCGCCCGAACGCCACCGGCGCCGCGCCGATCTTCGGACGGTTCGGATTCTGTTCCTGCGCACGCAGCATGCCCGCGAAGCGCTCCTTCTTCGATGCCGAGCGGCCCCCGTATGTGTTGATGGCGCGCTGATCGAAATTGTCCGCGACGCGCTTGCCCCAGCCGGCCGAGCCGCTTTCCTGTTCCTGCCACGCTTCGAGCGCCGATTTCTCGCCGGCGCCGAGCGGCTTGTACGGGAGCGCCTGGCACGGGTTCACGCACGGAACGTCAAACGTGATCCGCACGGGCTGATAATCGCGCGGCCGCACTTCGAGATCGTTGATGTGCAGCAGCTTCCATCCGTTCGGCCGCTGCGCCCAGAAGTGGCCGGAGAATTTCTTGTCTCCTTCGCTGCGTTCGACGTAGACGAGCTTGCCGTAGCGATGCTCGAGGACCTTCACGTCCGCGCCCGTGCCGACGAGCGGCTTTACGCCGTGCGCGAACGCCTCGCCCTTTGTCGCGTAGTAGACGCCGTCGGGATCGATCCAGCTGAAGTCGGCGTCGAGCATCTTCTCGGCGGCCGCTTTGTTTCCGCTGACGAGCGCCTTGGTGATCGCCTCGTCCGCCTTGACGACGTCGCTCTGCGGCGGCGCCTGCGCGCGCAGCGCGGCCATCTGTGCGACGCCCACGACGAGCGCAAGCGCGAAAAACCTTTTCATGAGTCCTCCTCTAGGGTTAAGGATTATAACAATGGCCCCGGTCCTCGAGCGGTTCCTCCGCTACGTGAAGTACGACACGCAATCAGACGAAAACTCGACCACGTATCCGAGCACGAGCAGGCAGCTCGTGCTGCTGCGCGATCTCGCGGAGGAGCTGCGCTCGCTGGGCCTCACCGACGCGGCCATGGACGAACACGGCTATGTCACCGCGACCGTTCCTCCCACCTCGAACAGGCAGGTCCCGGCGATCGGCTTCATCGCGCACGTCGATACCTCACCCGAGATGAGCGGCGCCAACGTGAAGCCGATCGTGCACCGGCGCTGGGACGGCGGTGACATCGTGCTGCCTGATGATCCCGGCGCCGTGCTGCGTGCGTCCGATTGCGCTCCGCTCGCCGAGCGCGTCGGCGACGACATCGTCACCGCATCGGGAACCACGCTGCCGGGGAACGCAGTACTTCGATGTCACCGCCTTCGGCGCCCGTTACGCGTACACGATTGATGGCAGCACGCGCGGCGAGCTGGAGTTCGAGAGCTTCTCCGCGGATGCGATGACGCTGACGTTTGTCGGCTTCAACACCCATCCGGGATACGCGAAGGGCCAACTGGTCAACGCCATCAAGACGGCCGGCGATTTCCTGGTGCAGCTTCCGCGCGACATGTCGCCCGAGCGGACCGACGGCTACGACGGCTTCGTCCATCCGTACGTGCTCCAGGGCGGTGTCGAGAAGGCCACCGTGCGCTTCATCGTTCGCGACTTCAAGACCGCGGCGCTCGCGGACAAAGAACGGATGCTCGAGCAGCTTGCACGCGCCGCCGCCGCGCGCCACGGCGCCAGAGTGGAGATCACAATCGAGGAGCAGTACCGCAACATGCGCGAGGTCCTCGACCAGCACCCGCACGTCGTCGACTACGCGCGCGAGGCGATCCGCCGCGCGGGGATGGACGTGCGGGAGCGGCCCATCCGCGGCGGCACCGACGGATCGAAGCTCTCATTCATGGGATTGCCGACGCCGAACATTTTCGCGGGGGAGCACAACTTCCACTCGCGGCTCGAATGGGTCTCCGTGCAGGACATGGAAAAAGCGGTCGAGGTGATCGTCAACCTCGCGCGCGTCTGGGAAGAGCGCGCCAGTAGTGTCCGGCTTTAGCCGGACTACGGTTGGACTCCAGCCGCCGGATTCGCGAACAGCTTGTTGTACAGCGCCGTCTCAGAGGGCGAGCACTCCATCTCGCGGATGTCGAACTTCGGCGATTGCAGACGGAGCGACAGAATCAGCGCCGTCCACGGCTTCGTGTAGAACTTCGGATCGTCGATGACGATGGTCATCTGCAGGTGATCGCGATCCGTGCGCTTGTATTCCTCGTGCACCTTCATCTCGTCGCTGTGCGGACGACCGGCGTTATCAAGCCACGTCCGGTCGTCGAAGCCGATGGAATCGGCAGCGAAGGTGTCGTCATCGACCCAGCGGCCCACTGAATAGCCCCACCACCGCGGCTCTGCAACGTCCTTCGCCTCTTTGGGAAGCTGCCGGCCGTCGGTCCAGATGGTACGCCACTTCTTGTTGAATTCGTAGAGGATCACCACGTTCTCGGGCGTCTGAATGATGCGGCTCGTTCTGAAGTTGTGCAGCACGATCCGCGGGAAGCCCTGCGGATCGCATCCGGGCATCGGATCGTTGGTGAGCGCCGAGGGTACCATCGTCACGCCGAACGTCGGCTTGTGCGAAAGAAACGCCGCTCGGCCTTCGGCCGTGTACGGCAGCTCGTGCTCCGGCTTGCCGTCGGAGGGCATCTGCTGCGCGCCGGTGGCGTTGATGCCGGCGCTGGGGCTGGCGGCAGGTTCCCACACGCCGGAGATGTCGCGTTTCGGCGCCGGCGCCGGCTTCTGACCTTTGAAGTCGAAGTCGTAGACCGCGCCGGGCTGCCGGACCTCGCCCTGGCCGAACGCCGCAACCGTTGCGATCGCCGCGAAGGCACACATCAACGCCAAACGCTGCTTCATGGCTCCCTCGCAGGCGCGCCCGGGTTTCCGTTGACCGCGCTCAGCACGTGACCATCGGCAAACTGAACCTGGATGATGCTGCCGACCGGCGCGCCGCTCTTCACCGGACGCACGGTCACCGTCACCTCGTCTCCCGCCTTGAAGCTCTTGTTGGTCCACCCGCGGTTCTGCATGTCCGGCGGATTGCTCGCCTCGACAACCCAGTGCTTCACCTGCCCATCGTCACCTTTGACGTCGAACTGCAGGAACGTGTGCGGATTGGCCCAGATCCATTCCGTGACGATGCCTTTGAGCACCAGGCGCTTGGCCGGGTCGTTCTCGAATGCGGCGGCGCCGTGGTGCGCAGCCACGGGACGCGACGCGATCAGAAGACCGGTGACGAGTGCGACGAGCGTGATGACTGTCTTTCTCATTTCCACGCCTCCATGGCTTTTCTCATCAGCGATCCGGCGGGCTGCTCGTTGATTTCGATGCGGATGCCATTGGGATCGGTGACGTTCGAAAGTTTCGATCCGCTGTTCTCGCTCGGGCGCACGTCGCCGACCGTCGCTCCCGCCTGGCGGAACTGCATGACGCTCGCCTGCGCGTCGTCGGAGTAGAGGCCGATGTGCGTCAGGCCGGCGGGTTGTCTCGCGTTGGCCGGCGCCATCTCGATGAACGTGTCACGGTTGACCTGCAGGAACGTGGTGCTGGGCTGGCCATTCTGGCTGGGGAACCGGTACGCCTCCTTGAAGCCCATGACCTGCGTGTAGAACTTCAGCGATTCATCGAAATTGGTGACGCTGATCCCGACGTGATTGATCCGGTGGCCGGTGGATCGGTTCTGCGCCGCGATCGATTGCGTCAGCAGGGCGCCGACCGCGATGCCCGCCAGAAACAGCGTTGCGCTGCGAATCCATTTCATAACGAGCCTCCACCAGTCAGAAGATCAGCTTTGCGCCCAGTTGAATCTGGCGCATGGTTCCCACGAGATCGGTAATGGTACCTGCAGTCGCGTTCGGTGTGCCGGACATCACGCTTGCCGCCGACGTGGCGGCACCCTGCGTCCATCCGAAGGCGGGGTTGTTGTAATTCCTGTGATTGAACACGTTGAAGGCTTCCAACCGCAGTTCGAGCTGGGCGGACGCACTGATCCGCGTGCTCTTTTGCAGCGACATATTGAAGTTCCACTGCCTCGGACCGACAAAGGCGTTCCTGGGCGAGTTGCCGAGTTCGCCCACCGCCGGCACACGGAAGCAGGCGTTATTGACATAGACGGGGAAGCCATTCCGCAATCTGCTCTTGAAGTCCTTGACGATCGGTTCGCCATTACAGCCAGGCGCATCGGGCACATAGTCGGCGCGGTTGTTGTTCGCGGTTGCGCCCGGGTTGCTGCCGAGCGCGGGAATGCCGGGGATGCTGAACGCGCCGCCGGAGCTGGCGTAGAAGATCCCGCTGATCTGCCACCCCTCGACCAGCCGGTTGCCGCTGAACGGCAGCGCATAGACGGCGTTGCTCGACAGATTGTGCCGGAGCTCGAACGTACAGCGGCCGCGGTCGTCCTCGACGTCGTAGGGATTCAGGATCATCGTTCCGCCTTCCTGACCCCAGTTGCCGGAGCTGATGTCGGTGCACTTCGAATAGGTGTAGGAGACTTGCGCAGCCAGATTGCGGCTCATGCGTCGATTGATCCCGGCCTGGAGCGCGTCATATCTGGAGTCCAGGTCCGTCACGCCGGACGTCATGTTCCCGAAGTTGGGGTTCCAGCGGCTGTTTGCCAGCGCGGCGTACGTCGCACCCGTCTTCACGAGATGCGTATAGGACATCTCGCCGCTCGCCGGATTGATGATCGGCTTTCCATCTGCCGTCGCCAGCGTGCACGTCGCCGTCGCGCACTGCAGGCCGTCGGCCGTGCGCACACCCGATCCCGTCACGAACACGAGGCGATCCAGGTATCCGGGGAAGTTGTCGACCAGCGTCTGATTCTGGTTGAGTGCAATCGCGCCGGTATTGAAATACGGCGTCACCACGCCGGCCGCCAGCGGCGGGTTCACGTCCCGCTGCCCGACCATGCTGACGCCGGCCGACCCGACATACGCCACCACGACGACGGTGTTGGGCATGATCTCCTGCTGGATGCTCACGTTCCACTGCTGCATCCACGGAGTGGTCTGATAAGGATTGGTTCCCCAGGACGCGCTCGTCGCCGTCTCGCTGCGCGTCTGGAACGGCCGCGGAAACGTGGCCAGCGCGGCGGGGTCGGTGATCGTTTTGACCGTCCAGGGCTGGGTGAACCACCCGCCGTAGCAGTAATCGCGGCACTGGAGCGTCGCGTGGAAGATCCCGTACCCGCCCCGTATGGCGGTCTTTCCGGCGCCGAACGGATCCCAGGCGGCGCCGATGCGCGGATCGAACGTACGGAGCGAGGGATTCCTGAGGAAGAAGTGGCTCATCGCTGTCAGCTGCGCCGGCGGCGGCGACGTCACACTCGACGCGCGGCCGTTGTTGCCGTTGGGGCCGAACGGCACGGGCAGCAGTCCGTACGTCTGGTTCGTCGCTTCGGACGGAATGGTCGACGGCGCGTACCGCAACCCCAGATTCAACGTCAGCCGGGACGTCATCTTCCAGTCGTCCTGCGCATACATGATGAAGTCCCACGATCGCGATTTGCGCAGATCGCTCGGGAAGAGCAGCGGTGAGCCGTCGGGGAATACGCACCCGGGGCTGCCGTTCGCGAAATTGCACGGGCCCTGGTACAGCACCGGCGTCGCGTGCAGGAAGTTCGACAGGTTCGCGAACGTCCACGTCCCTCCTCCGGGGAAGGCATGAATGCCGTCGGTGGAATTTTTCGTCACGCTGCCGCCGAAGCGGAAGCTGTGGCCGCCAGAGATCAGGAAGAGATCCTCGGTGATGCTCTGCCGGACCTGGACCTTTCGAATCGGCGAGATCTGTCCCGGACCGATCGCGCTGATGCCCGAGCCCGGGCTCAGCGTCCCGTCCATTACGGGCTCTCCGTCGCGCGTAAAGACGTCGCCCGACCAGTTCAGTGAGCCTTCCGGCAGGACACCAGGAGTCGCCGTCGGCGTGACACTGTTGCTGCGGATGTCGAAGAACGTCTTGGTGAAGCCGAACTGGAGCGTGTTGATCAACCTTCCCGAGAAGACATGCTTGTCTCCAACGGTGAGGTATTGGTTCTTCGAATCCTCGAGCTCCGGCCACGCCGGAAAGAGTCCGTAGAAAGGTTCCGTGGTGTAGGCCTTGTCGAGCAGGTATCGCCCGAAGAGCGAGTTCTTCGTCGACATGTTCCAGTCGAGACGACCGACGCCGAAGTATTCAGTGCCGGGCGAAGTCGCGTTGACGAGAAGTTGCGCCGTGCCGTTCCCCTGGTCCTGCGGTTCGCCGAACTCGGCTCTCTCGTATCCAGCGATTTGCCCGACCGGAGGCACGTTTCCAGGTTGGTTGGGCCCAAGCGGGTAGAGATCGAGGTAGGGCTTCACGAGAAGGAAGTTGGCCGCATTCGGACTTCCCAGCCCGCAGTTCTGATGGCCCGGAATCGCCGCCACGATGCAGCCCGCCGCGGGAATGCCGTTGGCCGGCAGCGGGATGATGCCGCTCCGCGCCAGCGCATTCGGCACGACCCTGATGTTGCTTTGCGTTTCACGCTGCCGGAGGCTCTCGAAATTCCCGAAGAAGAACAGCTTGTCGGTCTTCACCGGTCCACCGAGCGTGCCGCCGTACTGATGCTTCCAGAACGGCTGCGTGGTCGTCGCCGGCCACTGCACCGAATCGAACTTCGAATTGCGCGTGAACTCGTACAACGATCCATGCAAGGCATTGGTGCCGGATCGGGTCACCGAGTTCAGGACCGAACCGTTGCCACCGTATTGCGCGCCGTATGTGTTGGTCAGGATTTGGAACTCGCCGATCGCATCGACGCCGAGGCTGGTTCCCAGAATGCCCGTTCCCGTTCCGCGATTCTGGTAGGTCTGGATGTTGGTCCCGTCCATCAGAATCTCCTGCCCGTTGGGACGGGAGCCGGAGACGGTCCAGTACTCCTGTTTGCCGGTGAACGCGTTCCTTTGCGACCCTGCTCCCCTCGAGACGTTCACGCCCGGCGCCACGAGCACCAGCTCCTCGAAGTTGCGCCCGTTGAGCGGCAGCTCGCGGATCTGCGTCGGATCGACGACCGTGCCGAGCGATGCCGATGTCGTATTCACCAGCGGCACTTCGGCAGTGACTGTCAGCAACTCGCTGATCTGACCGATCGGCATTTTGAAATCGACGACGACGTCGGCGCCCGCGCTCAGCCTGATGCCGGTGTGGACGACGGTCTGGAAACCCGAGAGCTCGGTCTGCACTTCGTAGTCGCCAACAGGGAGGACCGGAATCCGGTAGCGCCCCTGCGCGTCAGTGGTCGCGAGCTGGATGGCGCCGGTGCCGGTGTTTCGTGCCGTGACGGTAGCACCCGGTATGACCGAGCCGCTCGAATCGGAGACCGTCCCCAGAATGCTGCCGATCGTACCCTGCGCGGCTGGATACGCCTCAGCGAGTGCGAAGAGTACCGTAGCGAGGACGAACGAGGGGACGAAGCGGTGCTTCCGGATCTCCAGCATGTGGATCTCCTCTCTCTATGGCGCCCAGCGACTCCTTTCTTATTTCTTAGTTCGCCTTCGGAGGAACCGGGACGCTGCCTAGGCGGGATACACGACGTTCGGCGCCTGCTGTTGAGATGAACGCACTTACCGCCAGGGCGATGACAAGCCTGCCTCTCATAGCGGGGCGGAACATATACCCATGCTGAGGTGACGTCAATCTGGCACGCATTTGGGAAGCGCGCCCATGAGGAATGGCAAAAAAGAAACCTCGGCGGCTGCACTGGGCGCGGCACCACCGCGTCCTCGCGGGTGTGCTGATCTGCCTCATTGTGCTTGCCGCCGGGCTTCTGATCGCGCAGGACAAGGAAACGCTACGCGTCCGCACCTCGCTGGCCGTTGACGATCCCCGCTTTCCGCAATACCTCTCCGACCTGCTCGGCCACCAGTTGACGCAGGGCGATTCCTACGTCGTGCACACCAACGGCGACGATGCGCTGCCGGCGATGCTGGCCGCGATCGAGAAGGCGCGCGAGCGCGTCAGCCTCGAAACCTACAACTTCGAGAAGGGCGAGATCGCCGAGCGCTTCACCGCCGCGCTGGCCAGCGCGGCGCAGCGAGGGGTCACCGTGAGAATGGTCCTCGACTCGATTGGGTCGAAGAAAATGTCAGGCGACGACATCAAGCGGCTCGAAGACGCCGGCTGTCGGCTCGGATGGGTGAACCCGGTGATCAGCTATTCCATCAGCGAAGCGAATTACCGGACGCACCGCAAGGCGCTCGTCGTCGACGGCCGCGTCGCCTTCGTCGGGGGCATGGGCATCGGCGATCACTACTGGAAGGATACGAAGGAGTATCCGCGCTGGCGCGACACGCAGGTGGAGGTGCATGGACCCGCGGTGACCGATCTCGAAGCCGCATTCAACCAGAACTGGATTCTGACCGGGGGCGTCGTCGATCCCGTGATCCGGCCGGTCGAGGCGACGCCGAGCGGACTGGCGAAGTCGATCGTGGTGTGGAGCGCCCGCCAGGGCGGCTTCAACGAAATGAAGCTGCTGTTCCTGATGGCGATCGCTTCCGCGCGGCACAGCATCGACATCGAGTCGCCGTACCTGATCACCGATGAATCGTCGCAATGGAGCCTGCACGAGGCGCGGCGGCGCGGCGTCCGCATCCGCTTTCTCGTCGATGGCGACAAGACCGATGCCCGCACGGTCAAGTTCGCGAGCCGCGGCCAGTACAAGGCATTACTCGACGACGGGATGGAGATCGCCGAGTATCAGCCGACGATGATGCACGCGAAGGCGGCGATGATTGACGGGGTGCTCGGCATCATCGGATCCGCGAACTTCGACAATCGTTCGCTCGAGCTGAACGACGAGCTGAGCGTCGCCATCTTCGATCGCGCGGTCACCGCGCGCCTCGAATCCGACTTCGAAAGCGACCTGACGCGCTCGAAGAAGATCGATCCGGACGACTGGCGATCGCGGCCCCTTCCGGATCGCGCGCGCGACTGGCTCTGGAGCTATTTCGGCGAGGTGTTCTGAGGCGCGAGGTGGAAGAACACCATCAAGGCCCACACGAAGATGCCGATCGAGATGACCAATGGGATCAGCGACCACGCGATGTCGTCGCGCGTCTTGATCGTGAAATAGACGGCGAGGATCAGCGCAAAGAACGAAGTGATCGCCAGCACGCCAAAATAGAAGTCGCGGGTGTTCACGGATGCGCTCGCATCTTACAGTGGACTAAGCTATCGACATGGAGCAGTCTCCCGAGGGCCCGCCGCCCCGCCGCGGCCCCTCCGTCGATCTCGACCCGACCGGAATCGTCACCGGCAAGAGTCCGGACCGCCAACGGCGTCAGTTCCTGAACTATTCGTTCTACCGGCTCGATCCGGTGTTCCGGCAGCTCCCGGCGGACGAGCGGCGGACGGCGGGGAATGAGTTCGTCGAACTGGTGCGCACGTGGGAGTCGTTGGAGGACTTCATCCTTCGCACGTACTCATTGGTGGGACTGCGCGCGGACGTCGACTTCATGCTCTGGCGGATTGCGTTCGAGCCACTGTGCTTCCAGTCGATGGAAGCGGCGATCAGAGGGTCACGGCTGGGCGCCTACCTGTCGCCGGTCTATAGCTTCCTCTCGCTGCAGCGCCGCTCACCGTACGTCAACAAGATGAAGGGCGCCGGGGAGGGCGTCGAGCTGCTGCCGGGGGAAGGCAAATACCTGTTCGTGTATCCCTTCACGAAAACGCGGTCGTGGTACCGCCTCTCGCCGCACGCGCGGCAGGGAATGATGGACGAGCACATCGCCGCCTCCGCGCCGTTCAAGGGCGTGCGCCTCAACACGAGCAACAGCTACGGCATCGACGATCAGGACTTCGTGGTCGCGTTCGACTCGGACTACCCGCAGGAGTTCGTCGATCTGGTGGGACGGCTCCGTTACACGGAGGCGAGCCTCTATACGCAGCGGGACACGCCGATGTTCATGTGCGCGAAGACGCCCATTGACGCGATCCTCGCGCAGCTCCACTCTTCCGATGGAACCTGAGACCGCAAACGGAATGCGGCGACCGCCTGGACTCTGGCTGCTGACCGTCGTGCTGCTCGCCAGCCCGGTGATTCACCTCCTGGCGTTGGTCTTCCACACGCGCTGGCTCAACTTCGGCAGCCGCCTGCCCTGGGACGGGTTCGTCTACTTCATCATTGCGCCGGTCGTGGGCGCGCTGATGCTGCGCCGCCACGAGCGGGCGCGGTTCTCGGTCTACGTCTTCCTGTCGTGCGAGATCCTGCGTGCGATCCGAATCCACTCGTGGCTGCTGGGCCTGCTGTCGGCGGCCGCGATCATGTACCTGCAGCTGCCCGCGCCGCGCCGGTTCCATCCATCGGTGGACCCGCGCAAGGTCATGGCGCGGCTCCGCCTCGGGCGTCCCACGTCCTGAACCGACAGCATCTTGACTCTCGCGATGCGCAGATGGTAGGTACCAACCGCCTCTTCATCTACAAGCGGGTGCCCTTCAAACTCAAATTGGGGGAAACGGCTTGGCCCAGACGGAAGCAGAACTGCTCGACAACCCTGTCGAGGGTAACCCGACGCTCATCCTGCGCTCGCCGGATTTCCACGCCATCACCGAGGTCGTCGCGCAGGCCGTCGAACGGCCAACACCGATCGGGTGGTGGATCTTCTTCATCCCTTCCGTCATCCTCCTCGGCCTTCTCGGCGTGGCGGTCTCGTGGCTCTTCTGGGAAGGGATCGGCATCTGGGGTCTCAACATCCCTGTCGGCTGGGCCTGGGACATCACGAACTTCGTGTTCTGGGTCGGCATCGGGCACGCCGGAACGCTCATCTCGGCGATCCTCTTCCTCTTCCGTCAGAAGTGGCGCACCTCGATCAACCGCTCGGCGGAAGCGATGACCATCTTCGCGGTCATGTGCGCCATGCTGTTCCCGGGGATCCACGTGGGACGCGTCTGGGTCATCTACTGGGTGTTCCCGGTCCCGAACCAGATGGGCGTGTGGCCCAACTTCAGGAGCCCTCTTCTCTGGGACGTCTTCGCGGTCAGCGTGTACGGAACCGTCTCGGTCCTGTTCTGGTACGTCGGCCTGATTCCGGACCTGGCGACGATGCGCGATCGGGCCAAGACCCGCGTCCGTCAGGCTGTCTACGGTTTCTTCGCGCTCGGATGGCGGGGCTCGGTGCGGAACTGGAACCACTACGAGAGCGCCTATCTCGTGCTCGCGGCGCTCGCGACGCCGCTGGTGCTCTCGGTTCACTCAGTGGTCTCGATGGATTTCGCGGTCTCCCTGCTTCCCGGATGGCACACGACGATCTTCCCGCCCTACTTCGTCGCGGGCGCGATTTTCTCCGGCTTCGCCATGGTGGTGACGCTGATGGTGATCTGCCGCACGGCGTTTCGCCTCGAGCACATCATCACGCTCCGCCACTTCGACTACATGGCGAAAATCATGCTCGTCACCGGGTCGATGGTCGGCTACGCCTACGCCACCGAGTTCTTCACGTCCTGGTACAGCGGCAACCCGTACGAGTTCTTCACGTTCATGAACCGCGCGC
>QHWQ01000119.1:0-14372 GCA_003222635.1 Acidobacteriota bacterium
AATGACCGCGTGCCTGGCGCTCGACCTGGGAACACCGTCAATCTACGGGGATGCATTCCGCCGCCTGCAACAGGCGGACGTGATCGAGCAGGGTCTCGCGGATCGACTTGTCAAGGCTGCGGGCTTTCGCAACGTCGTTGCACACGCCTACGACACAATCGATATGCAGCGCGTATATCGAGCCGCTATCGACGGGCCCGCCGATCTCCGCGCCTTCCTGGCGCGGCTGCGTGAGCGCGCGCAGCCGGCTGAGCCGCCTTCTTCGTCGTACGCTTCTTCGTCGAGTCCCGCCCGCTCAGTCTCTCCGACACGTCGTACGCCTCCCGCAGCCAGCCGGTAATCGGCGCTTCCACCTCGTCACGGTGCGTGATGCGGACGACGTGCGCGCGCTTGGCCTTCGAGGACTCCACGACACTGCGGATCTTCGGCGACTTGATGACGCGTCCGAGAAAGATCACGAGCTCCAGATATTTCTGCTTCGGCCGCACGAAGAAGTAGCAGGCCTTGCGCGAGAACATGATCGAGTTGTGCGAGGCGTAGATGCGCTGCTCGCCGAAGTCCGCGGCGGTGTCGCGCAGCCGTTCCCACGCGTCGCGCAGATCCTCGGGGAGCTCGCGCGTCAGCGCCGCTTCCGTCGTCGTCCAGCAGTCGTGCGGCTCGCCTTCAGCGACCCACTGCTTGCAGTGATAGCACTCGTGACCACGCACCTCCTCTAGGGTACACGCGGGGGAAAACCGCCTGGTCCGCGACAATTACGGCGTGGACCCGAACCTGCCGGTGATGCCCGGTCTGGCCGGCGAGATCCCGCCGCCGGCTGAAGATAGCGGGGAGCAGGAGCTCGTCGCCGCCATCCTGCGCAACGACCGAAAGGCGGCCGCGCGATTTGTGGCCGCGCACATCGACGCGATCTACACCTACGCGCGCCAGCGTCTGCTGCCGCGGGCCGATCTCGTCGAGGACACCGTGCAGGAGGTGTTTCTCGCCGCGCTCGGCGGCCTGCGGCATTTTCAGGGCCAGTCGTCGCTTCGCACCTGGCTGATCGGCATCGCGCGACACAAGATCGAGGACGTCTATCGCCGCCGGCTGCGCGCTCCGGAATCGCTCGACGACACCGCGCAGCTCGATCGCGACCCGCCGGACGCGGCGCCGATGGTCGACGAACAACTGGACACGACACGAGCGCGCGAGAAAGCGCGATCCGTGATTGCGCGTCTGCCGGAACGCTACGGCCTGATTCTCCTGTGGCGGTACTGGGAACAGCGCAGCACGCGTGACATCGCGCAGGCGGTCGGGGTGACCGAAAAAAGCGTCGAGCGGATGCTGGCGCGCGCCCGGGCGCGATTCAAACAGCTCTGGTTGGAGGAATGACGATGTTCGATGATCTCTGGTTCGAACGGCTGGCCGGGATGGGTGAAGGGAGCGACGAGCGCGCCCCCGCCCGGCTGAAATCGAAGGTCTATTCTGCCGCCATCATGCGGATGGCCGGATCAGCGCCGCTGCTCGATTTGAAAGAGACGAAGAACAGCGGCGGCCATCTCTGCGTGTTCGAGCACTCGGTGGCGTTGCTGCCGATGGGCACGGCGATCCGCTCGATGAATCCGTGCCGCGTCTGCCACGCGCGGGTGCTGGGCGAGCGTATGGAGCATGCGCCGATTTTCTGGCCCGGCTGCCCGTACTCGGAGTTTCACAACGGCTAGAAGCGGCCGACCAGTCCAAAGAGATTCTGAAAATTGGCGAGGCGTCGCGGCGCCGGCGGCGTCAGCCGCGGGCTGATGGGGTTGCGGCTCATCGTTTCGCTGAAGCTGTAGCGGAAATCAACGCGCCCCGAGAGCCGCAGGTCGATGCCGACGTGCGAGCGCAGGCCGACGCGCGTCGATGCGATGGCGCCCTCGGGTGGGGCGAGGCCGGCGGCGACCGAGCTCACCACATCGCTGCTCGAAAACCGCAGCACCGAGAGACCGGTACCCAGGTACGGCCGCACCGGGCTGTCGAGGCGGAGGAAGTAGATCAGACCGTCGATCACCGCCGCGTGCTGGTGGCTGTGCCGGCGCTGCTCGTAGTACCCTCCGCCGCGCGGATCCGCCAGCGACGAAACCAGCGTCACGTCATTGCGATTCCACATCCAGTTGCCCTGCACGCTGAAGTACTGCAGGAGGTGCACGCCGGCGAACAGATTAACCGCCATCCCGTTCTCCGGTTTGTACAGCGACAATGCCGCCGACGGCCCCGACGTCACCGATCGGCCATCGGCGGACAACGTCGATACGCCGAAGAGGCCGCCCGCAAACGCGCGGGCAGCCTGTTGGGCCGCAGCCGGTCGGCAGACCAGCACGCAGACGACGACCGTCGACACGACGCTCGAAGTTCGCACGCTACGGCGCCGGCCTTCCCGGCGGCAGCAGCGGGCAGAGAAAGTAGTGGTCGTCCGGATCCTGAATGCCGTTGTGATTCGTGTCTTCCCACCAGCGGCCGCCGAGATATCCCGGTTGGCCCGGTCCGAACTCCGTCTGGCCATCCGCTAGCAACTGGAACTTCCCGTTCATCGGCAGCGGGTCCTTGACGACGAAGGTGTCGTAGTAGAGACCCTGACTGGCGACATAGACGACGCCGGGCGTGCGATCGCCGAAACGCGCCGCCGACAGTGCGCCTCCTGACGTTGCCGCCGCTGCGGCGCCGACCGGCGGCGTGGATGTGGATGTCAAAGACATCGGCGACGGCGACAGCGGCCGTTGATCACAAGCCGAGACGCCGGCGAGGGCTAGGGCATAGACAACGAGCGTCGAGCAGATACGATTCATCCCTGCTGCCTCCTTTCCCGTTCGCGTGTTCATGGCAATTGGTCGCGCGCGAACGTGAAATCCCCCGTCTTTGCTATAGTTCAGGTTTCAAATTGCCATCATGGAATTGCTGACCGCGCTGTATAACAGCGCCCTCTCAACCTGGATCCGCGAGGCGGAAACCGTCTGGGCATTTCCCACCATCCTGACCGTTCATACCTTCGGAATGATGTTGCTTGTCGGCTGCGCGTGGGTGATGGACCTGCGGCTGCTCGGCGTCGGCCGCACCATCCCGATCGGACCGATGAGGCCCCTGTTCCGCATCATGTGGTTCGCCTTCTGGATCAATTTTGCGAGCGGCATCCTGTTGTTCATCGCCGATCCGCAGCGCAAGGCGGCGTCGATGCTCTTCTGGTCGAAGATGGCGCTCATCATCATCAACCTGCCGCTCATCAGGCGGCTCGAGCGCGCCCTGTATGGGAACACGCCCGAGCCGACGGTCGTCTCTGGAGGTGTACGGCGGCTTGCCGCCGCATCGGCTGCGCTCTGGGCGGGCACGATCTTCACCGGGCGTCTGCTGGGATACATGTAGGGCTATGTCAGAACTCATCACACCGGGAAACCTCTCGCACCTGCACTTACTGCTGAATCATTTCCCGACCGTCGGCCTCATCGTCGCGTTCGCGCTGCTCGTCGTCTCCATCCTCAGCGACAGCGAGGCGATGAAGCACGACACGATGCGGCCGACGGCGCTCGGCGTGCTCTTCGCGATCGCCGTGCTGACGCTCCCCGTCTTCACGACCGGTCTGGCGGCCGAAGGTGCGATCGAGAAGCTCCCGGGGGTGTCGAAGGCCGCGATGGACTCGCACGAGGATTCGGCGCTGCTCGCCTTCGTCGTGCTCGAGTTCGCCGGCGCCTCCGCGTGGTTCGGGCTCTGGAGGTGGCGGCGGACCCGCCGCATCCCGCCGGCGCTGACCATTCTGACGTTTGTGCTCTCCGCGGTTTCGCTGGGATTGATGACGGTCGCGGCGAGCCTCGGCGGGGACATCCGTCATCCGGAGATCCTCGCCGACCCGGGCACCGCCGGCGCGAAGTCGATGTTCTCGATGTCCGCGGCGGGCGTGGCGTTCTTCGTCAACGGCCGGGGCCATCAGTGGGTCTGGCCGACGCTCGAGAGCGCGCATTTCGTCGGCATGACGCTCTGGTTCGGCGTGCTGCTCCTCGCGAACCTGCGTCTGATGGGATGGTTCCGCGCGATCCCGTATCCCTCGCTCCATCGGCTGCTGCCGTGGGCGCTCCTCGGCTTCGGCGTCAACGAAGTGAGCGGGATGATGTTCTACATCGCGACGCCGAAGGGCTACACGACAAACGTGGTCTTCTACTGGAAGCTGATCTTCCTGCTCCTCGCGGCCACCGACCTTCTCTACCTCACCGTCTGGCCGCAGGCATGGAAAACGGACGTCGGGACGCCGACGCACGTGCGCGAGCGCGTCATCGGCGCCGCGGCGCTGTGTACCTTCGTGGCGGTGATGTACTGCGGCCGCATGTTGCCGTTTCTGGGAAATTCTTTCTAGGGGGCAGAGGGTAGGTGGCAGGAGGCAGGAGGTCGCAGTCAACAGACGGCAGGTTGTCCGGCCGCTGTTTCCTGCCACCTACTGCCACCTGCCCCCTGCCACCTGCCTCCTGACTGCGAAGGCATCAGATGTCTCTCGGTTGGACCGTCGTCCTCGTGAACTTCGGCATCGTCATCCTGGTCTACGTACTCGGCAGGCTGATTGATTCCGCGGCCGAGCGATACGACTCGAAGGACTGAGTCGCCACAACCGGCTGGGCGCGCGCGACGAGCGCCGCAACCAGCCCGCACACGCCCGCAAACGCCAGCCAGAGTCCCGGCACCGCGCGGTTGCCTGTGATCTGAATCAGGTACGTGCTGATTGCCGGCGTGAAGCCGCCGAAGATCGCGGTCGCCAGGCTGTAGGCGAGTGAGAATCCCGCCGTGCGAACTTCGACCGGCATGATCTCCGTCAGAAACACCACCATCGCGCCGTTGTAGCAGCCGTAGAGAAACGAGAGCCACAGTTCGACGCCGAGCAGCTTCCAGAACGTCGGACCATCGACGAGCCAGAGCATCGCGGGATACGCGGTGATGATCATCAGCAGCGTGCAAACGATGAGCAGCGGCTTGCGGCCGGCGCGATCGGAGAACGCGCCCGAGACAGGCAGCCAGAACAGATTCGACGCGCCGACGCACAGCGTGACGATCAAGCTGTCGCCGCTCGTCAGCTTCAGCACCGCGCTGCCGAACGTCGGCGTGTACGCCGTAATCATGTAGAACGATACGGTTGTCATCGTCACCATCAGCGTGCCGATGACGACCAGCGTCCAGTTCGATGCGAGGGAGCGCAATACCTCTGACGCGGATGGACAGCGCCGCCGCGCGAGGAACTCGCCGGTCTCCTCGAGCGAACGGCGCAGGCGGAAAAGGAACGGAATGATCGCGCACCCGACGAGCAGCGGCACGCGCCAGCCCCACTCGGCCATCGACGCGGGCGCGAGCGTCTGGTTGAGGATCACGCCGATCAGCGCCGCGAACATCACGGCCATCTGCTGGCTCGCCGACTGCCAGCTCACATAGAAGCCCTTGTTGCCGGGCGTCGCGATCTCGGAGAGATACACCGAGACACCGCCGAGTTCCATGCCCGCGGAGAATCCCTGCAGCAGACGGCCGCCGAGCACCAGCAGGGGCGCGAGCAGGCCGATCGTCGCGTAGCCCGGCGTCAATGCGATCGCGACGATGCCGACCGACATCAGGCCCAGCGTGAGAATCAGGCCGGCGCGGCGGCCATGTTTGTCGGTATAGGCTCCGAGGACGAGCGCCCCGATCGGGCGCATCAGGAAGCCGGCGCCGAACGTCATCAGCGACAGCATCAGCGAGGCGAACTCGTTGCCGCTCGGGAAAAACGCGCGGCCGATAGCCGCGGCGTAGTACCCGAAGACCATGAAGTCGTACATCTCCAGGAAATTGCCGCTGGAGACGCGGATGACCGCCTTGACCTGCCGGTTCACACGCAAATCCTATCGCGAGTAATATCTGGCTGCTACGAGGAGGCCTATGCGACCGATCCGACTCGTTCCGGCACTTTTAATTGTGTTTCTCGCCGCGCCCGCTTTCGCCCAGGAATGGGTCGAGTACTACAGCCGCGACGATGGGTTTCTCGTGAACTTTCCGAAGCAGCCGCAGGTGAAGACGATCACCTATCACACGGAATATGACCTGGACCTGCCGGCGCATCAGCACTTCTACGAAGAGGGGGCGAGCCGTTACTCGGTGACCGTCGTCGATTACAGCGACGTCGTGAAGATTCACGGCGACAAGGTGAAGGGATGCACGCTCTATCCCGACCAGTGCACCAATCAGGGAGCAAACGAGCTGCGCGGGGCGCTCGACTACGCGGTATGGAATTTCCTGAAGCGGGACGCCAAGGTGACCTACTACGGCTACGCCAACAGCGATCGCATCGAAGGCCGGCGCGTGCAGCTCACCAATGCGGACAAGTCAAAGACCTTCGCCGCGATCTACATGCACGAGAACCGTGTCTACATCACCGAGGCGACGGTGCCGGCCTCGGCACCGCCGCCTGCGTTGTTCTACCAGTCGATGGGATTCCTGGACAAGGACGGCGTCAGGGTGCGGTACGACTCGATCTATTCGAACGCGTACCCCGCGCCAAAACGCGTACCCGGTGGTCCCAATCGACCGATGGGATGCTGATCCTCCGCTACTTCTCCTCGTGCGTTTACTTGTTTTGTCCTTTTCCCTTGTCCTGATCGTCGGTGTACACCTTCACTCCCTGGCCGGTTACCGGTATAAAGATGTGGTTGTTCTCGCTGTCGGCGGCAATCGAGTGAGTCGGCCCCGCGGGAATCGGGGGGCCATTGGGTCCGACTCCGATAATCTGCTGGTAGGTCTCGGCGTCGACCACGAATGCGGGGTTGCGGCCAAAGTACACCCGCTCGTCTCCCGGGTTGAACCAGATCTCGTCGGCAGCTACTCCAGGGACGTGCGTCACGACGGCGCCGGTTTGCACATCCAGCACGTCACCGCAGCTCGTCATCAGGCGCTGGTTGGGAATCAAAGCCAGCCCGGCCGGTCGGCAGGTGGTCGGGAAGATCCGTGTGATCCCGCCCTGGCCAAAATCGGCGCCAGGCGCGGGCGTCGCGTTAGGATCGATCTCATCCACTTCGCCGGTCGGGTGGGCCACCGTTGACGGGATGGCAAGGTAGAACCTTTCCGTTCGCTTATCCCATACGGGTTGCTCAATGCCCCCCGTCGATACCGGGTTTCCTGAGGTACTGCCGTTGTAGAAAATCTTACCTACCACGTGGGGTGTGTCTTCCGTAGAGATGAGAGTGACGAACAGGTCTTGATCACGATCATTGGCGACCAGAATGATGTGATCTCGCGGGTCGTATGCCAGCTCATCCGCGCGACATGCGGGGACGCACCCCACCTGTCCGCCGGTATCCACCACAGCAAACACGGCACCAGATCGAAGATCGATGAAGAACACCTTGCTGGTTTCGCCGGCTTTGGGTGTTGTACCCGCCACAAGCGTCCCTGCTCCAGGCTCTCCCTCACCATTACCAGTCCTGTGGATCGCGACAATTCCATTTGGGGCGTTCGTTAGCGGAATCTCAGAAACGAACTGATCGCTTTCCGTATCGATCACGAGGATGTTGGGCACTGACGGCGTGGCGTTATTTCCTCGATTGGCGAGGTAGTATCTGCCGTGCTCGGAATCGACCCAACTGATATCAAAACCATGCAACAGCGGGTCGTTGCTGATTGTGGTCAATAATCTGTAGGGGCCGAGCTTGCCGGAGGCACCGTTGCCTTGGTCTGAGTTCTGCGCATAAGCAGTGGCGCACAGGACAAGGACCCCTAGTGCGAAGATGGGCAATGCGAACAGCTTCTTGTGCTTCATTGACTGATTCTCCATGGGGTTTTGTGGCCAAAGTTTTTTCTGAGCCGCGCAACACACGGCGGCTCACTCCAATTTTCGATTTCTTATAAGAACGGGAGTTTTTTCATAACGTTCCTCCTTCACGGTGTGATGAACGCTGAGAGGGCTGCGAGTGTAGGAAGGGTGTCGTGACGAGTCAACGACGATCGGCTCGCGCGCGGGCCGTACGATCAGTTTCTGTGCACGGCCCGCGAATCAGGTAGCACTAAGGGTTGCCGTTGCCGCTCGCGTCGGACAGGTTTGCGAGCTCGCGAGCCCGCACGTGCGCGAGTGCGCCGGCTGCCCGCCGCCACTGTGCGGCCCACTTGCGTTCCATCAGCGCGTACGACCAACGTTATTTCGGCGCCTCGCCGTTGCCTGCACCGGTACCGGGTCGGAAACCGCCCGCCGATCCGTACTGGTTGTTCTCGTTGCAGACGAACTCCATCAAGTCGCCGCTGCCGGTCTCGCGGTCGGGACGCATCAGCCGTGACTTGAACTGCAGCGTCACCGGATGCGCGAGCGCGCCCGGATCTTCCAGCGTCACGTCGTTGACGAGCGTCCCGTAGTTCGGCCGCGTGTAGCGCTCGACAATGTGCAGCTGGTCCGTGTGCGGGGTGCCGCGGCGATCGAACCAGAACTTGTCGTTGAAGCCGACCGTGTCGACGACCAGCGCGTCGCCATCCCAGCGGCCGATCGAATGGCCCACCCACGACGGAATCATCCCCGCGGGATGCTTGCGCCCGTCCATGAAGACGGTGCGATGCACGCCATCGTCCATCAGCTCGTGGAGGATGAAGATGTGCGTGAGCCCCTTTGACGTGTAGGACATCACGAGCTTCCACGGATATGGATTGGTGCGCAGCGGGCCCATCGGCATGCACGCGGTGTACGGATCGTCCTGCGACTTGCGCTTGTCGCGCAGCTCCTTCGCCCAGGGCAGCAGCGGCAGCTCGCCGGCCTTGAGGCCGCCGTCGCGCTCGATGTCGGCAATCGCGCCGCCGCCCACCCACGGGCCAGTCAGGTCGACGTGACCATCGGGCAGCCGCGGGACCGGCTGGCTGTTGATCTCGTTGTCGCGCAGCACGGGCGTGCCCGGATTGATGAAGACGACGCCCCCTTCGTTGGTCTTGCCGTCGGCCGCCGGAGTACCGGTCGTGAAATCGCCACCCTGTGCATAAGCGTGCGTGGCAGCAATGAGCACAGATGCAATCGCGATGACAATTTGTCTCACGGACAACCCTTTCGAAAACTGCTGGATTATATCGGGAACGATGCCATTCGAGCTTCAGCCGACGTTGACGGGCACGCTCCTCGAACTCCGGCCGCTGCGCGACGCGGATTGCGATGAGCTCTATGCGGTGGCATCGGACCCGGGCATCTGGGAGCAGCACCCCGCGAGCGATCGCCACGAGAAAGAGGTGTTCCGCGACTTCTTCCGCGAAGCGATGGAATCCGGCGGCGCCTTCGCGGTGATCGATCGCGCCAGCGGACGCATCATCGGCTCGACGCGCTATTTCGGCTACGACGAGCCGCGCAGCGAGATCGAGATCGGCTGGACGTTCCTGGCCCGGGCGTACTGGGGTGGTGTCCACAACGGCGAGATGAAGCAGCTGATGCTGCGCCACGCATTTGAGTTCGTGAACACGGTGATCTTTCTCGTTGGACCGCGGAACTTCCGGTCGCAGCGCGCCGTGGAGAAGATTGGCGGCGTTCGCCGCGCCGGCACGGTGGTGCGGAGCGGACGCGAGAGCGTCGTGTTCGAGATCGGCAAAGCCCATGCGCATCTTTCAAATTGACGCCTTCACGAACGAAGCGTTCAAAGGCAACCCGGCAGGCGTCTGCCTGCTCGATGGCGCCGCACCGCACGCGCGCTGGATGCAGAGCGTCGCGGCGGAGATGAACGTGTCGGAGACGGCATTCGTGGGCCGCACGGGCGACGACTGGTCGCTGCGATGGTTCTCGCCGACGATCGAGATCGCGCTGTGCGGACATGCGACGCTCGCCACGGCGCACGCGCTGCTGGAGGAGGGTCTGCTGTCGCGCGGCGCCGTCGCGCGGTTCCACACGATGAGCGGCGTGCTCACGGCCGCCGAGACAGGCGAGCTGATCGAGCTCGATTTCCCGGCAAAGGCCGCGCAGCCATGCGAGCCGCCGGAGGGATTGATTGAGGGGCTCGGCACGCAGCCGGTGCGCGTCTCACGAAATGAGTTCGATTACCTCGTCGAGATGGCGAATGAGGACGACATCCGCTCGCTGACACCCGACCACGCGCTGCTTCGCAGTCTGCCTGTGCGCGGCGTCATCGTGACGAGCCGCGCCTCGACGTCCGGATTCGATTTCGTCTCGCGCTTCTTCGCGCCCGGATCCGGCATCGACGAAGACCCGGTGACCGGGTCGGCGCACTGCGCGCTCGCGCCCTATTGGGCGCCGCGCCTCGGAAAAACCGAGTTCATGGCGTATCAGGCGTCGCCTCGAGGGGGCGTGCTCGACGTCGTCAAGGTCGCAGACAACTACTACGTGCTGACCAGCTCCACGCCGGGCAACGACGCGACGTTCAGCGGCGGCAACGTCGGCATCTTCATCACGGCCAACGGCGTCGTGCTCGTGGACACGAAGCTCGCGACGTGGGGCCAGACGTTTCTCGATCGCGTGAAGTCCGTCACGACCAGACCCGTCACGATGATCATCAACACGCATACGCATGGGGATCACACCGGCAACGACGACAAGTTCGGGACCAGCGTCGAGATCGTCGCGCAGGACAACACGAAAGCGAACATGGCAAAGATGGACGCGTTCAAGGGCGACAAGGCCGTGTTCCTGCCGAAGAAGACATTCAAGGACACGCTGACGCTCGGCAGCGGCAAGGAGCAGATCAATCTCTATTACTTCGGTGCCGGCCACACCAACGGCGACGCGATGATCTACTTCCCGGCGCTCCGCGTTCTGCAGACCGGCGATCTCTTCGCCAGGAAGGACGCGCCGCGCATCGATCGCGCCAACGGCGGCAGCGGCGTCGCCTACCCGCAGACGCTCTCCAAGGCCGTGGCCGCGCTGAAGAATGTGCCTGTGGACACCGTCGTTCCGGGACACAGCCCGCTGACGAAGTGGAGCGACCTGCAGGAGTACCAGCGCTACACCGCGGACCTGCTGACCGAAGTGCGGGCCGCGCGCCGCGCCGGCAAGAACGCGGACGCGGCGGCGGCATCGATCAACCTGACGGACAAGTACAAGGGCTACACGTCGGAAGGCCTGAAGCTGGCGGTTCAGGCGATCTATGACGAGTTGAAGTAGGTCCGGCTAAAAGCCGGACGCTACCTACGTCGCTGCCACCTACGTCGCCGCGGGGACGGCGTCGGCCGCCACACCCGATGCGGCGACCGGCTGCGCGATCGCTTCGTCGGGGGGGAACTCCGTCGGGCACTCGGTGAAGAGCGGCCGGGTATTCGCAAACGTCCTGACCGTGTAATGCAGCAGATCGGTCTTCGCCAGCGGACGCCAGATCGGCGGCAGATCGAGCACGCCCGGTGGAATGTTGTAATCGCACTTCAGGCCGTCGATCACCTTCGCGTCAATCGGCAGCCCTGCCGCGATCGCTTTCCTGAACATCCACCGCAGCGTGATGTCGTTCAGGCCGCGAACACGGTCGCCGCCGCCGATGTCGCTGTGCACGCCGCGGAACCACACTTCGTGCGCCCCCTTCACGCGGATCACATTGAACGACGTCCGCGTCTCGTCGAGCGCCATCGCATGAAAGCAGTAGTTGACGCGCGTCTTCGGCAGGCGGAGCTTGTGTCCGAGATTGAACTCGGGCAGGTCGCCCGCGATCGCGCCGAGGCCGAAGGCGCCGACGACGTCGAAGAGGCCGATGAAGCGGAACGGAGGCGCGGCCGCAACCTTGGGCGCATTGAGGTATGAAGCGAGGTCCCAGGTCGGGCCCAGCTTCTTCGGGTCCCTGATCTGCCAGTCCTCGACGAGGTTGCAGAAGTCGAGGCACGTGGCGGCGCCGCGGCTGAAGCCGACGAGGTCAACCACCGCATCGCCCTTCTCCACAACGTTGCTGCACAGCCGACGGTAGGCGTCGAGCAGCCGATCGAGCTCGCCGGCGCCGAAGGCGCCGCCGATGAAAGCGGTCACCTCGTGGACAACGGGGATGCCTGCGAATCGGGTCCCGATCCCCTTTTCGTAGATGTCATTCGTGCCGCTGGTCGCGGTGTACGCCTCGTAGAAGCGGCAGACGTTCGTGTTGTCGTACTGCACGTCATTGTCTTTTTCCGTGTTCCAGGTACCGTCGAATGCGTACAAAGCCATGACTGCCTCCCTCGTGCTGGACTACACCGTCAACGGCCGTTCCGACTTCGGATGCGCACGCGACGCGCTGAGGATGGCGAAGCGTACAGCAACAAACGTCACGAGCCCCCATGCGGCGAGCGCCAGCGCGCCGATGCCGACGAGGAGCAAGGGTCGGTTGAGAATCGTGCCGAGCGCCGCGAGCTGCGACATCGGGCGCTCGAGCGCGGCGACGCGTTCGAGGGGCTGACCGAGGCTGCCGACCTGCTGCAGCTGCGGACCGAGTCCGGCAACGGCGGCAAGCCTGACGTCGAGGGCGGAGACGCGATCGAGCGACGGCTGCAGCGCCGCCACCCTGTCCAGACTTGGCCGCATCGCGGCAACATTCTGCATCGGTCCATCCAGCCTCGCGACCGCGCTCATCGTCGAATCGAGAGCGGCGACGCGCAGCATCGGCGCGTTCAGCGCCGCCAGTGACTGCATCGGCGCGTCGAGCGCGGCCACGCGGGTCATCGGCTCGCGCAGGCTGGCGACGCCCTGCAGCGTCGGGCTCAGCGCGGCGACCGACTCGAGCGGCGCGCGCAGGCCGTTCACACCCTGCAGCGCCGGCACGAGCGCGGTCGTGGCCATCGTCGACTCGCGAATCGCCGCCGTGTTGCTGCCGATCGTAGCCGAGCTGCCGTTGATCGCCATCGTGTTCTGCCGCACGGTGGTCGCGACCGAGCAACCCGCCAGCATAGCCGCCGCCGCGATCGAGATTGCTCGTGTCTTCATGTCACTGACTCCTTCTTCGCGTCACCGATGATGACGTCGGCCGCCTTCTCGCCAATCATGTACACAGCGCTCACGATGAAGAGGCCCGGGACCCGCGGGAACACCGACGCGTCTACGACGCGCAGACCGCGAACGCCGTACACCTTGAAGTCGCCGCCGAGCACGCCCCCGCGATCCTCCGGCCCGATCGCACACGTGCACGAGGCGTGGTGACCCCACGCGTGCCTCCGGACAAAATCGCGTAGCGAGTCCTCGGACGGATAGTCCGACCCGGGCATTTCCTCGACCATCCGCAGCGGATCCCGCAGTCCAGCCGTCATCCGGCGAACGAGCGAAATGCCGTTGACGACGGCGGTGAGGTCGTCGCCTGCTGAGTCGCTTCCCTCTTCGAAGTACTTGAAGTTGATCGCGGGCCGCACACGCGGATCGCGCGAGGCGAGCGTCACCTCGCCGGCCGTGTTGTTGGTGTGTCCCTTGAGCACGACCCACGTCAGGTAATTCGGATGCTGGCGCACGACCTCCGAGTATCCGCGCTGGTAGCCGCGGAAGTCGGCGAGCAGCGCGTAGCAGAACAGGTCCGGCGAGGGCTGCGAGGCCGTCGAGCGCGCGATGACACACAGCGGAACGCCGTTGCTCGTGTAGACGCCGCGGCGCTCTGCGCTCCACTGCGCGTACTGCGGATCACGCTCGCTGAACGTCGCGCCTTTCAGCATGTCCCACGGCTCGGCCATCCGGTTGACGACCGCCACCTCGTAGCGATCCTGCAGGTTCTTTCCGACGCGCTCGAGAATGTGCACCGGGCTGATGTCGTGATTCCGCAGCTGGGCTGCCGGCCCGATGCCCGACAGCATCAGCAACTGCGGCGAATTGAAGACGCCGCCGGCGAGGATCACCTCGCGGCGGGCGCGGACCTGACGCGTGTCGCCGGAAGCGCCGTTCGGCCTCGCATGCGCCTGGTACAGCCGCTCGCCCTTCAGGTACTCGACGCCGATCGCCCGCTTCTGCTCATCGAACAGGACGCGAGTGGCGAGCGCGTCGAGCTCCATCGTCAGGCGATCCGGGTACCGCGCCTTCACCTGCATCAAGCGCTCGCGCGCGCCGACCCGCTGATAGTTCTTCGTCGTCATCGGGGTGTAGCAGGGGCCGAACTCGTTTTCGGAGACGACGCGCCAGTCGTTCGGGTCGCCGAGGCTCTCGAGGCGCGACACCGTCGGCATGCCCACCTCTTTGAGCGCGTTGTGGATCGACGCCGCGAAGAGCCGGCGGATCTTGCGGTCGCGAATCGCATCGGACGGCGACGCCTTTTCCGTCGGCAGCCATCCGTCGAATCCGTGGCGGCTTGGATTCACACCGAGCGTGTGGCGGACGCGCGCGATGCGGCGATGACGGCAGTTCTCGAGACGCTCGAAGTACGGCCGCATCTTCTCGGCGCGCCACGACGGATCGCCGGTCAGATCGGCAAGCTGGTCCCAGTCGCGGTTCGATGGATAGACGAGGATCATCGCGTTGTGCGCGGTGCAGCCGC
>QHWQ01000119.1:14434-15404 GCA_003222635.1 Acidobacteriota bacterium
CCCGCCTCGAGCACGACGACCGAGTAGCCGGCTTCAACGAGGCGCGCGGCCACCGTTCCACCACCCGCGCCGGAACCGACGACGACGAAATCGGCAACCGTGGGAGCAGAAGGCGCTGCCGATGCCTGGGGCGCGACGGCGCGGCGCGCCGGCGCAGCCGCCGCCGTGCGCTGCGGCAGCCGCAGCGCAGGGAGGATGAGCGCCGCCTTGAGCAGGTCGCGGCGCTTCATTGTCAGAACGTCTTCAGGTAGCCAATCAGCGCGCGCTTGTCGGCGTCGCTGAGGCCCGGTTCTTCCGTGAAGTACGAGGTGCCGAAGTAGTGCCCCTTGTTCACGACGAAGTCCTTGCACTTGCTGACCGCCAGCATGTCGTCGACGAGATCGCCGAGGATGCTGCCGAGATCGTCGTGCGTCTTCACTTCCTCCTTCGCGCGGCCCAGCAGCGCCACGATCCGTTTCTGGTGCTCACGCCGATCCGCGTCCGACAGCTCCGAGCCGAGCATGTCGATGTTGGTGATGAGGCCGACCGGCATCCCCTTCGGAAACGGTCCGACGCGAATGGAATAGCCCGTGCCCGTGACGAACGGAAACAGCCGGCGACCCAGGTTCACGAACGGAAACAGATAGTCCGGAACGTATCCTTCGGCGACGTCGAGATAGCTGTCGGTCGTGATGCGATCGATCACGCCGACGCCGGGACCGTTCTCGTTGGCAAAGAGCGCGTCCTTCTGCCGTTTCTCCGGCCACAGCATCTGCTCGATCGCATCGTCGAACGACTGCATCCGCGCGGCGACCGACGGCCTCGAGTCGAAGTGGCCGACGGTGTTGTTCTGCAGGAACGGCGCGGTGGACCAGACGCTGATGAGCGACGCCGGCCGGATGTATCCGCGCCCGCCGGCGGGAAGCGGATAGTCGTATTCGGCGCCGGTCACCGGATGACGCACCTTGATCGATCCGACCGACGGCAACTG
>QHWQ01000373.1 GCA_003222635.1 Acidobacteriota bacterium
GCCCTGCTGCCCGACGGCCGGCGCCGGAAGGCCTTCGAGGCCGCCTTCGGAGAGCTGCTCGAAGACGACCTGGAAAACCGCGTCCTCGATTTCGATGCGGTGGCAGCCGCGTCTGCGGCGTTAATTGCGGCCGACCGTCAGAAGAAAGGCCGACCCGCCGATCTGCGCGACACGCAAATCGCCGGCATTGCCCGTGCGCGGCGCGCTACGCTCGCGACACGCAACGTACGGCATTTCGCGGACATGACTATTCCCATCATCAACCCGTGGAGTGCTTAGAGAGAGCGATTCCGCGGGCGTGCGGACTCACCTCCGGAGTCGACCAATCGCGTCAGCGAAGCGGCTCGACTCGTCGGGTTCCGTGACCGCCACGGCCGAACTGCGCCCGCCCGGATTCGATCGCTTCGGCTCGCGGACGCCGGCTTCTGGTGGATACAGATCGCTGCCAGATCTTCGCGAACCGAAGAGACGCCGCCACCATCGCCGTAGTAAGTTCACGGTTCAATCGTAGTCCAACCTGGCTGCGGCTCCCGGGCGTGTTCGCGGTTTCGAGAGCTACGCCGGCCGGCGTGTCTTCGGCACGAACGCGAGGAATTGCCGGGGATTGTCGACCGTCATCTGCCGAATGACGTCATCGGTCGCACCGGCGGCCTTCAGCTTGGGCAGAAACACAGTCAGCGTCTTCGCGTATCCGGGTCCGCCGTTGCGTTTGATCGCGTTGGGACGCGCGAGATCCGACGACAGCATCACTCGATCGGCGAAGCCGGCATTGACGAGCGCCATCACCATCGGCACCTGCGGCTCGTCGGTGGGGCCGCCCAGGCGGTCGAAGCCGACGTAGGCACCGCGCTTACAGATCGCCTTGTGGATCTGCACGGCCGGGTCGACCAGGTTGCCGAGATGGCCGACGACGACGCGGTCAGGCTTCACGCCCACGTCTTCCAGGAGGTCCAATTGCTCGAGCGCCGCCTTCCCCGGTATTCCCGTGTGGGTGAAGATGGACAGGTTCGTGGCGAGGTGCGCTCTGCCGATCGCTCGAAAGACCTTGCGCTCGCCGGCGGTCATGTAGTCCCACGAGCCAATTTCACCGAACACGCCGACAGGTTCAGTCTCGACCTGTTTGATGAGCGCGCGAACGATCTGATCCTCGTTCATGGTGCCGAGCTCTTTCGGGTAGAACGGCTGCGTGTAGAATCCGCCGCCAGCAACGATCGGCAGCCCTGCCTTCATCGACAGCTGCCGCAGAAAATTGATATTGCGGCCCATGTCGGGATGTCCGCCATCGACTATGCATCCGACGCCTTCACGCCTGGCGGCCGTCAGTTCCGCTGTGAGTAAATCCGGATCCTGCATGAAGGAAAGATCGTCTGGTGCGCCCGCAGGTGGCGGCAAGCCAGCGGCGGCATTCGTTTCAGCCGTGTATCGGCCGAATCGCGTCAGAAAGTCTGGCGCGAGCGACAGGTGTTCGTGGAAGAGCGTGGCGCCGCTGCCGATGTCATCAGGTGCGTAATCTTTGAGAACGCCGCGGATGACCGCGCCTTTCGCGAAGGCCGGAGCTGCGGCCGACGCAGTGACAGGCGGGAACGCGATGCCAGCGACGCCTGCCGCGAACACGCCGAGTACGTCCCGGCGGGTCCATCGTTCGTGAACACTGCGCTTCATTTCGCGGTGCGCTCGGCCTTGCCGCGTACGGCCGGATGCAGATCGCCAAGACCACCGTCGTTGCACGACAGGCCCGGCGCCGCGCCCGGCAGCCCCTGACGCTCGATCCACCCGCAGCAGTAGCGGCCGCATGACGCCGGCGGTGTGTAAGTGGTTCGAATCTTCCTGCGGAACTCCGGATACAGGCTCTCCGCGTACCCCATTGCCGCTTCCTTCGGCAGGTTGTAGGTGCGCATCATGAAGTCCGCTTCGGGATTGCCACCGGGCAGATAGTGCGGCACGATGCCCGAGTCCTCGAGCCGCGGAATCTCGTTCGCGGTGTTGCAGTTCGTTTCGACGTAGTTGCCCGGCGTCGCGCGCGGGTCGAGCACCCACACGCGGCTGACGACGTGCGGCTCGGTCAGGTAGATCGGATCCTCCTGGATCGTGACGATCGTCAGCAGATTGTCGTGGCGCGTCAGGTGGACCGTGAAGGTGCTCTGATCGCTGCCGGGAATGCCGTTGCCGCGCCGAATCCACGCCGTCTTCACATGCGTCGTACGCGCGGTCAGCGTGTCGCCTTCCCATTTGCCCGTCGTGAAGCCCTCGGCGACCGCGAGCGAGTTCGGTGACGGCTCGGGGCGGCCGTCCATCCAGATCGTGATCGTGCCGCGCAGATAATCACCGCCGAGCTTCCATGCGATCACTTCGCCGTCGCGATTCTCTTCGGCCCAGATCGAGATGCCGCGCGGCCGGTACTGCACCACCCACGGCGACTGCGGCAGGCACTGACGCTCGACGGTCGAAGGTAGATTGGAGGTGTAGAGCAGCGCCTTCGCGCGCGCCTCGTCGGTCATCGGCATGCCCGTGAAGTCGCCGAGATCCGAACCGGGCCCGCGCTCGATGTAGTCCTCGTACAGCCGCGGCGCCCACGACCCGGTCAGATCCACCTGCGCAAAGGCGGGAACGCTGATGGCGAGAATCCCGAATAGAATCAGCGGAAATTTTCGCATTCGCGGTTGGTCGCGCAGCATATATCATTTCAGGGTCCCGTCGGGCAATCAGCCGTTCAGCAGGAGGACGATCGTATGAAGCGGTATCTCGTCGCGCCCGTGGCTCTGTTGGTGTTGGGCGCGGCTGCCCAGGGATGGGCGCATCATTCGTTCGCGGCGACGTATCTCGAGAACCAGACGGTCACCATCGACGGCGAGCTCGTCCAGTTCGTACTCCGCAATCCGCACTCATTCATTGATGTCGATGTTACCGAGAAAGACGGCTCCAAGACCCGCTACGTCGTCGAGTGGGCCGCG
>QHWQ01000120.1 GCA_003222635.1 Acidobacteriota bacterium
ACGAGCGGACCGACGCGCCAGGTGTCGGCGGCATAGGCGCCGCCGTACCACTGCGCCATGTCGAGCGTGTTCGGCGCGGCCTGGCGGAACTGGCTCAGGTTGCCGGTGAGAAAATCGGCGAGCGGAATGCCGGTGACCGATCCGTCGAAGGTGAACGCGCCCGGCGACCGGACGTTCGCTTCGCTGAACGAGTCCCAGTGCGCGATGTTGGCGCCGAAGCCGAACTGATGCGCGCCGTGCACCAGCGTCAGGTCGTCGCTGAACTGATACGTGTTGGTGTCGAAGCGCGCCTCGTTCTCGGTGCCGCCGCCAATCGCGAACGCGTTGTTCACGGTGACGAGCGAGTACTTCGGCATGTAGCTGTAGATGTTGATGCCGACGTCCGGCGCGCTGAACGTATCCGCGTTGGTGCGGTGCACCGCGGTGCGGTTGTACGCGAAGCGGATCGAGTTCACCGTGTCGCCGCTCAGGATGAGCGTGTGTCCCGCGGTGAAGGACTGCGCCAGGTTGTGACGGCCGCCGATGCGCGTCGTCAGCAGGTTCTCCGAGCTGAGGTACGGCGGGTCGGACACGTAGGTCGTCGCCATGTAGCGGCCGAAGACCGACTGCTTGTTCGACAGCTGCACGTCGACCTTGCCGACGCTCTGCAGTTCATCCGAGTTGGTCGCGAGGCCGTAAACCACGCGGCCGCACGCATCCGTGGAGGTCGGCAGCTTCTGCGCGATGGCGAGCGCCGCGGGGCTCAGCGCCGAGCGCGCGACGGTGTTGTTCACGAACGGCGCGCGCAGCGCGACCGAACGGCCGCCGTTGCACGCCGGCGAGGCGAGCTGCGAGAAATCGCCGGCCAGCATTGCCGCCGTCGGGACGAATGAGATGTTGTCCACCGGCACCTGGCGGCGGCGCGTCCCCTGATAGGCGCCGAAGAAGAAGACCTTGTCGTGCCTCAGCGGACCGCCGAGCGTGCCGCCGAACTGGTTGCGGTTCAATCCGTCGTCGAGCTTCTTTCCGTCGGGACCGGTCGCCGCAAACGGGCTCTTCGCGTTGAAGCGGCGGTCGCGCAGGAATTCGAACACGTTTCCGTGGAAGGTGTTGGTGCCCGACTTGGTCACCGCGTTCACCGACGCGCCCGAGTGCATGCCCGCCTGCGGCGAGAGCGCGCTGGTTTCGACGCGGAACTCCTGCAGCGCGTCGGGGAACGGCAGCGGCAGGTTCAGGTTGTCGTACGGATTGTTGTGCGTCGCGCCGTCGAGCAGGTACGCCACGCCGAACGACTGGCCGCCCGCGACCGAGTACGCCACGCCGCCCTGCATGCTGCGGCTCGAGGAGACGCCTTGAGAGACGACGGGGCCGGCAATCTGAATCAGGTCGGCGGAGTTGCGGCCGTTGAGCGGAAGCTCGAGGATGCGCTCGTTCTCGATCACCTGTCCGAGCGTGGGCGAGCGCGTTTCCACGAGCGGCGCCGCGCCGACGACCGACACGGTTTCGTTCAGGTCGCCGAGCGCGAGCTGGACGTCGATGACCGGCTGCGCGTTGACCTGCAGCACGATGCCGGTGCGCGAGTAGCTGCGGAAGCCCGAGAGCTTCACTTCGAGGCGATACGGACCGAGCGGCAGGTTCGACAGCACGTACGAGCCGTCCGCGTCGGTGACGACGCTGCGCATGACTCCTGTGTCGGTCTGAGTTGCCGTGACGTCGGCGCCAGGAAGGACGCCGCCGCTTTCATCTTTCACGGTGCCGGAAATCTGCGCCGTTGACCCACCCTGCGCCAGCACGTCGGCGGCAAGCAGGAGAGCGGAAAGCACCACGACTGCCATACGCAACTCACGCACAAACCTACGCATCAAGATCCTCCGCGGCCACAAGCAGGTAGGCGCCGGCTTTAGCCGGCCCGGACCGGCGGGCAGTATACTCAGCGGCCCACGGCTCGTTCAACACTGATATGGCACAACACGTCCGCAGCACCATCAACGTCACCGACATCGTCGACCACTCGCCGTTCACCCCGCTCCATTGGCGCGCCTTCACCCTCTGCATGGCGTGCCTCGTGATGGACGGCTTCGACGTCCAGGTGCTCGGCTACACGGCGCCGTCGATTGTCCGCGAGTGGGGCGTCGCGGCCGCGACGCTCGGGCCGGTCTTTGCGGCCGCCAATTTCGGCGTGCTGCTCGGCGCGCTCTTCATCAGCATGCTGGCCGACCGTATCGGGCGGCGTCCCGTCATCGTCACTGCAGCGCTGTTGGTCGGCGTGCTGACGATCCTGACGGGACGCGTGACATCCGTGCCGCAGCTGCTGATGATGCGGTTCCTCACGGGCATCGGGCTCGGCACGATCGTCTCGAACGCGAGCTCGCTCGTTGGTGAATACGGCTCGAAGCGGATGCGGGCGACGCTCATCATGTATTCAGGCGTCGGCTTCACGGGCGGCGCCGCGTTCGGCGGATTCGTCGCGACCGCGCTCATCCCGTTGTATGGCTGGCAGGCGGTGTATTACTTCGGCGGCGCCATTCCACTCCTCATCGGCGTCATCATGCTCCTCGCGCTCCCCGAGTCGCTGCAGTTCATGGCGTTGCGGGGCAAGAGCCCCGCGAAGCTCGCGCACTGGCTGAATCAGGTCGATCCTTCGCTGAAGGCGACGCCCAGCGATGAATTCGTTGCCAGCGAGGAGAACAAGGCGGGCGTGCCGATCAGCCACTTGTTCAGCGAAGGACGCGCGCTGGCAACCCTGGTGTTCTGGGTCGTCAACTTCATGAACCTGCTGAATCTCTATTCGCTGGCAAGCTGGCTGCCGACGGTCGTCCGCGATGCGGGCTACTCGGCGCAGACCGCCGTGCTCGTCGGCACGGTGCTGCAGGTTGGCGGCACGCTCGGCACGGTCGGTCTCGCCTGGCTCGTCGCGCGCGCCGGGTTCGTGCGCATCATGAGCGTGACGTTTGTCATCGCGGCCATCAGCGTGCTGTTGATCGGCCAGCCCTCGGTCTCACTGGCGCTGCTCTACGTCATCGTGTTCATCGCGGGCTGGTGCGTCGTCGGGAGTCAGCCGGGGCTGAACGCGCTCTCGGGCGCGTACTATCCGACCTACATCCGCTCGACCGGCATCGGCGCGGGTCTGGGCGTCGGCCGCATCGGCGCCATCGTCGGTCCCGCGATCGGCGGCATGTTCATGGCGGCGCACTGGTCCACGCGCGACATCTTCCTCGCGGCCTCGATTCCGGCCGCGATCTCGGCCATCGCGATGTTTTCGCTGCGCTTTGTGGTGGGAACGGACCTGGGACGGGCGACTGATATGCCAAAGCCCGGCAGGTCCGGCTAAAGCCGGACACTACCATGTAGTGTCCGCCTTCAGGCGGACCCGAATGCGCGTTCAGGCGGACCCGAATGCGCCTTCAGGCGGACCGCGTCCGAGAAAACCGCAGGCTGTTGGTCTTGAAGCAGGGCTCCAGAACTTCAATCGTGTGGCGCTTGCCGACCGCGAGATGCTCGCGGACAGCGGTCGCGATCCGCGTTTCGTCGCCGCTCGAGATCTCATCAACGAGATGTTGATGGCGCCGCGGCGAGTCGTCTGGTGACGGCTTGCGCATCACGCAGAACCAGATCATCGCCATGGCGTGCGTTCGTCCGATCGCCTCGCTCAACGCTTCGCAGCGTGCGCACTCCGCGATGCGCTGATGGAGCTTGAGGTGGAGCGTGACGTACATCGAGCGGTCCGACTTCATGGAGAGCCCATCGACTCGAGTCGCGAGCCGGCGCAGCTCGGAGCGTTCGGCCGCCGTCGCTACCTGCGAGAAGAGAATCGCCGCAGCGCTTCGGTGACCGGCAGGAAGCTCATGCCGAGCTCCGCGGCAATCTGCCGCCGCGAGACCGCCTGGCCGAGCACGAGCTCTCCGCGCGCGATGCGCTGCCGCACCACGTTGTAGGCTTCCGCCGCCAGGCTGGCCGTCTCTGCAGTGGCTCGCATGGGCCGGTAATCTAACGTTTACCCCGGGCCGTGTCGAGCGGCTTGTTTGCTCGCTTGTCGACGACTACTTCCCCGCCTTTGATCACGATCGTGGCGTTGAGCATGTTCCAGTAGCCGTCGAGTGGATTGGCCGGAAAGATGACGATGTCGGCGAGCTTGCCCGGTTCGAGCGTGCCGATGTCGTTGCTCATTTGTACGAAGGCGGCGCTGTGGGGGCCCATCAGCTTCACGAGGTCTTTCGTCGAGAACATCAGGTTCAGGGGTTTCAGCTCCTGCGCGAGGCCCTTCACCGGCAGGTAACCGGTGTCGGTGCCGAAGCCGTAGACAACGCCGTTGTCCCAGAGGGTGCGCGCGTTGACGGCTTTGTAGCCCGCTTCGCGTCCGCGGCCTTCGCCATCGATGATGTCGTCGGGCCACCGCTTGCCGTCGCGGAACGTCGGCACGTTGTCCTGCCGGAACGCGTCGAACAGCGGCACGCCGAAGGCGGTGCACGACAGCGTCAAGACGCCTGCGGCCGCCACCCGCTTTGCCTGTTCGTCGGTGAGCCAACCGTAATGCGGCGTGTGCACCAGCAGCGGCACACCCGCATCAACCGCCGCGAGCATCGCCTCCGGGCTCACCGCGTGGACCATCACGAGCGCGCCCACCTTCTTGCTCTCGTCAACGATGGCGTGCAGGTTTTCGAGCTGCGTCGGGGTCGGCGGCTTCGGGTTGATCGTCTCTTCGCCGATGAACCTGATGCCGAGTCCCGCGAGCCTGCGCAGCTCGGCGCGCGCCTGATCCGGCATGGTGTTATTCAGGTTCACCGCGCCAGCGGGAATGACGCGCGGCCCTTTGAGCTGCCCGGAATCAATCCGGCGCTTCAGCTCGAGATTTCCTTCCGCAGGTCCACCGCCGGCAAGCAGCGTCGTGTAGCCCGCTTCGAGGAACTCCTGCATCCGCCGCGGCGCATCCTTGAACCACTGCTCCGCGTTGCCCGAGATGATGTGGCGATGGCCGTCGATGAAGCCGGGCATCAGCGTCATGCCGCGTGCATCGATCTGCCGCAAGCCCCTCGACTCCGCTCGGGGCAAGCCCGCCAGCGCCGCCGTGGCTGCGCCGACCGACACAATGCGACCGCCGCGGACGACCACGGTTCCGGATTCGATGACGGAGCCGTTGCCCACTATGATGCGGGCGTTGCTGATGACGAGATCCTGGGCGACAACCCGCGAGGGGGCCGCAACGGCGAGCAGCGCAACGCAGACGAACGCGAACCGCTTGTTCATGGCCAGAGAATACGCGTTCAGGTTCTGTTTCGTCTATTTCGCGCTCTGGTCGGCGGCGACGCAGGTGCTTGGCGGGCTCACGATGACGCCGTTCGGGACGCTGCCGGCGCTCGGTCCGCACTGGCCGATGCGCGGCATCACTGAATGGATCGGAACGCATCTGTTCGGCGTCGCCGCGACGTTCGTGCCGGGCAACAGCGCTGACACGCTGTTCTACTGGGTGCAAACGTTCTGGATCTTCTGCGTCGCGCTGGTCGCCGCCGCGATTTGGGTCCGGCTGAAGCCGGACACTGCCGGGCGGACCTTCAAAATCTTCCTGCGCTTCGCGCTCGCGGCGCAGATGTTCTATTTCGGGATGGCGAAGATCATTCCGACGCAGTTCGTGCCGCCAGCGCTGACAACCCTGGTGCAGCCGATCGGCAACGCGCCGCTGTCGACGCTGCTGTGGATCTTCATGGGCGCCTCGCTCCCCTATCAAATCTTCACGGGCCTCGCCGAAGTCCTCGCCGGCCTCCTGCTGATATGGCCGCGCACGGCCACCATCGGCGCGCTCATCGCGCTCGTGGACATGATTCAGGTCTTCGCACTGAACATGGCCTACGACGTCGGCCTGAAACAGATCTCCTTCCACTTCATCGTCATGGCGCTCCTGCTGGTCGCGTGGCGGCCGGAGCCTCGCAGGTGGCGGGCGCAAATCGCGGTCGGCCTCTATCTGCTCGCGATGTTCACGCTCCTGCAGGTGCGGCAGTGGCATGCGCCCGAGGGGCCGGCGCATCCGCGGTCGGCGCTCTACGGCATCTGGGACATCGAGGAGCTGTCGATCGACGGTGACGTGCACCCGGCCGTCCTCAACGACTACGACCGGCGCTGGCGGCGCGCCATCTTCGACTTTCCCGGCCGCATGGCGTTCCAGCGCACGGACGACTCGCTCGCGCGGTACGACGTTTCGATTGATGAGGGGGAGCGGCGGCTGACGTTGATGAAAGGCGCGACGTGGAAGGCGCCGTTCACCTTCGAACGGCCGGCGGACGATCAGTTGATCCTCAACGGCACGATGGACGGCCACGCCATCCGCATGCGGCTCTCGCTGGTGGGCCTCGACGCATTCCCGCTGCTGAACAGCCGATTCCGCTGGGTACGTCCGCCGGATTAGCGTTTCACGTAGAGCGTGCGCGTCGCCGGCGTCTCGGACGTGAGCGATCGTCCGTCGGCGGAAAGCATCAGACATCCGCGCATCGTGACGTTGCCGTCGACTTTGACGAGCAGATCGAGCGTGCGCGCGTCGACCCGCGTGTACGCGTAGGTGACGACCGCGTCAGCGCCCTGCAGCGGATAGTCGCGCGCATCGAACTGGCCCGTCCACTCCATGTGCGTGACGCCGCCGCGCGTGCCAACCAGGTCGTAAATCATCCTCACCGCATCGCCCGCACGCTCAATCTTCCACGTGCCGCGCGTGTACGGCGAGGGACCCGTTTTCCACTCGGAGCGTGCAAGATCGAGTCGCCATACACCGAGCCAGTCGGACGTGGTCTGGCTCTCGGAGAAACCTGGATGCAGGAGGAGAATGAGGAGGGCGGAGACCCGGCGGTTCACTCTTCTAGGTTCTCACTTCCCGGTTCGTGTTCATGTTCGGTTCGGGGTTCGCGGTTAGAACCGAACTTGAACAGGAACGGAGAAGTGAGAAGTCGGAAGCGTGAACAGCCGCTGCTAGTCTTTCCGGCAGATCACCAGCGACCAGATCTTCGGGAAGTTCACCTTCGCGATCGAGACCGGCTGCAGGTCCGCCTGCGCGAGGAAGCCAGGCAGATCGAGATCGGACTTGAAGCCGATGTGCACGGTGAAGGGCGAGATGGCGCGCTCGAGGCGCGAGAGAATCGGGCTCGCGCTGCGGAAGTGATTCAGGATGACGATCTTTCCGCCCGGCTTGCAGACCCGCCGCATCTCCTTCACCACCTGCACCGGATCGGGCACGACGCTGACCAGGTAGGGCGCGTAGACGATGTCGAAGGTGTCGTCGCCGAAGATGAGATGCGCGGCATCCATCTCCTGCAGGCGCACGTGGCGCAATCCCGCCTTCTGCACGCGCTCGCGCGCCTTCTCGAGCATCGACGTGGAGAGATCGATGCCGGTGACGTGGCAGTTGCGCGGATAAAGATTGAGATTGATGCCGGTGCCGACGCCGACCTCGAGCACGCGATCGCTTGGCCGCATCGCCACGCGTTCGATCGCGACCAGCCGTCCGTGATGAAGCGTGGGACCGAAGATGAGGTCGTAGACCTTGGCGAGCTTTTCGTAAACGCGGTTGACGAAGTCGTTTTCGACGGCTGTTACAGATAAGGCCCGCGTCGCGACGTCGGATGCAAAATCCTCGTTCTCACGGTCGAAGAGCATTATGAAGGCCTGACTATAGCGTTCTCAGCCGTGGCGAACAAGCTAATTCGGGACGCCGATCCCCTCCAGCACGGCAAGTGCAGCGTCGATGTGGCCTCCCGGAGCGGCAATGTGAACGCCCGAGACACTGCCGCGGACGGCCAGCAGCGTTTCGCGTGCAATCGCGATTCCCTGTGCAGCCGCCTCGTGCTCGTCCTTGGCGCCTCGCATACGCTCGAGCACGTGATCGGGAACACGAACGCCCGGCACTTCGTTCGCCATGAACTCCGCATCGATGACGTTCTCGAACGGCCAGATGCCGACGAGGATCGGAATGCGAGCGGCCTCGAGCCGCTTGTAGAGCCGCTCGAACGTCGCCGCGTCGAACACGGGCCGCGTGATCGCGAACTCGGCGCCCGCGTCGACCTTGTATTCGAAGCGCCGCAGTTCCGAGTCGAAATTATCCGCGTCCGGGTTCACCATCACGCCGATGTGAAAGCCGGTCGGCGTCCCGATCGGCTGTCCACCGATGTCGAGGCCGTGATTGAGCCGCGTAATCACGTTAGTAAGGCCGACGGAATCGACGTCGAACACCGCCGTCGCGTCGGGATAGTCGCCGACCATGCGCGACTTGCCGGTCACCGAGACGAGGTTGCGGATCCCCATCGCGTGCGCGCCGAGCAGATCCGACTGCATGCTGAGCAGGTTGCGATCGCGGCAGGAGAACTGCAGCACGGTTTCGATCCCCGCCTTCTGCTGGACGAGCACCGCGAGCGCCAGCGCGCTCATGCGGGGGCCGCGCGGTCCGTCGGGGATGTTCACGACGTCGACGCCGCGAATCTTCAGCGCGCGCGCCTGCTCGATCATCTGATCGCCGACGAACCCCTTCGGCGGCAGCAGCTCGACGACGGTCGCAAAGCGGCCGGCGGCAAGCGCCGCCGCGAACTGGGATTTCTCGCTGCGCGGGACAGGCGTCGCAGCCGGCGCCGGCGAATCTGGCGAGTCCACAAGGACCCGCCCCGCGCTACCGGGTGCGGCGGGCTTCGCCGCCAATTTGCCGACATTCACCTGCCTGATCGCCGCTTTCATCTGCCGGATGTGCTCCGGCGTCGTGCCGCAGCAGCCGCCGACCAGACGCACGCCCTGCTGCGCGAAGCGGCGCGCATACGAGGCGAGATATTCCGGCGAGGACAGGTAGATGTTCCGCCCCTCGATGTCGCGCGGCCGGCCCGCGTTCGGCTGCGCCGAGAGCCGCGCCCGCGTCACCGTCGCCATCCGCTCGACGGTCTCGAGCATGTGCGCCGGCCCGATGCTGCAGTTGACGCCGACCACATCCGCGCCGCGCCGCTGCATCTCCGGCGCGAACTGCTCCGGCGGCGTTCCGTCGAGGCTGTTGCCGTCGTCCTCGATCGTCATCTGCGCGACGATCGGCAGCTTCGAGATGCTGCGCACCGCGGCAATCGCGGCGCCGATCTCGTTCAGATCGCGGAAGGTCTCCAGAATGAAGAGGTCGACGCCCCCTTCGACGAGCGCCTCCGCCTGCTCCCGGAAGTACGCTTCGGCCTCGTCGGTGCCCATCTTGCCCCACGGCTCGATGCGCACGCCGAGCGGCCCCATGGCGCCCGCCACGTACGCCTGATCGCGCGCGGCCTTCTTCGCGATGCGCGCGCCTTCGACATTGATCTCGCGCACCTTGTCGCCCAGACCGAACGACCGCAGCTTGATGCGGTTGGCGCCGAACGTGTTGGTCTCGAGCACGTCGGCGCCGGCGCGGACGTAGTCCTGATGGATCTCCGTCACCGTGTCGGCCGACATGACGTTCAGCGAGTCGAAGCAGCGGTTGATGAACACGCCCTTCGCGTAGAGCATCGTCCCCATCGCGCCGTCGCAGACGAGCACGCGTTCATCGAGAGCCGCGAGAAACGGTTTCATTGATCAATCTTCTGATACTCCAGCGTATCAGCATCGATCAGCAGATACGACCTGTTGACCCGATCGATGCACACGGAGCGGACGCCTTCGCGCACGGTCTCGACGAAGCGATGGTGATGGCCGCACAGGTGCAGCCGCGGCTGCATGGACGCGAGCACGTCGTTGACCGCTGGCTTCCCCGCATCGCGGCGGAGCGGCTTCTTTCCCGGCTTCGGCTCATCGACGATCACGAACGGGCGCGCGGCTTCATGCGTCATGAAGACGTCGATGCCCCGCATCCGCTTGCACGCCTCGACCTCCTCGCGGACGAAATGCCGGCGCTTATCATCGCGCCGTTTGCCCGGCAGCTGCGCCGCGGCGCTGTCGAACCAGGTCGGCGCGTAGGTGCCGCCAAGCCCCGCCACCTGCAAGGGACCGACCGTCGTCGACGTTCCGTTGGGAATGAAATGGAGGTTCGGCACGGAATCGCGTCCCTCCTGCCATGCGGCGATCCGATCGAAGTCTTCGTTGTTGCCTTTGATCCAGTAGAACGGCTTCGGCGGTTCGGGATACGCGCACGTGCGGCTGGCGACATCGCCGACGCAGAGCCAGAACGGCACCTCGGGGTGCCGCTCCATCGCGGTGCGCATCGCGTCGAAGTTGCCGTGGATATCGGCGAGCGCGCCGATGATCATCGTTACGTCCGGCTAAAGCCGGACACTACCGATTCGTGAAAAATCGATGCGGTAGCGTCCGCCTTCAGGCGGACCCGCTGCTTCAGGCGGACCTCTGCGTCGGCCCTGGAACCAGCAGGTCCGTCTTGTCCCAGATGAAATCGTCCTTGCTGTAGACCGCCAGCTCGTAGTCCTTGCCCATGAAGATCGCCGACACCGGGCAGGCTTCCTCGCAGTAGCCGCAGAAGATACACCGCATCTTGTGAATCTGGTAGACGCTCGCGTAGCGCGGGCCCGCCATCACGGTGCCGTCGTTTTCCGCCGCTTCGAGGTAGATGGCATCCGCCGGGCACGCCACCGAGCAGAGACCGCACGCGACGCACTTCTCGAGGCCGTTCTCGTCGCGCATGAGCACCTGTTTGCCGCGATACTTCGGGAACATCGGCACCTTCTGGTACGGATAGTTCACCGCCACCTTCGGCTTGAACATGTGCCGGAACGTGGTCCACAGCCCGGTAATCAGGGGTCCGATCATCCTTCGAATCATAACGTAAAATGGCCGCGTGCTTGATGGCAACCGCCTGCTGTCGGCGGACCAGTTCCTGCTCACGACGCTCATCGTCAAGCTCGCGGTCATGGCGGTGCTGGCCACGATGCTCGCGCGCTATCACCGCTTCAGGCACATCCTGATCTTCGAGCGCCGCGGCTGGCTCGATCGGCTGGTCTTCACGCTCGCTCTGGGCATCCCGTTGATGGCGGGAGTGACCGCGCGCCTTCTGCTCAGCTACAAGGCCGCCGACCTCTCGCTCGAAGGCGCGTTCCTCGCGGGTCTCATTGCCGGTCCCTACGCCGGTGCCCTTGTCGGCATGCTGGTGGGCATTCCCGCCGCGATCGCGGGCGAGGTGATCGCGCTGCCGTTCGCCGTCGGATGCGGCTTCGCCGGCGGGGGCCTGCGCGAAGCGTGCCCCAAGGAAGTCATCTGGCAGTTCTCGCCATTCGTGTTCATCGACCTGCACAAACACATCTGGGTGATGGTCAGAAAGCTCGGTGTCAGCTGGCAGCTGTGGCTCATGCTCGCGCCGATCGGGCTCGAAGTGCTGCGGCAGGCGCTCGGTGCGCGCTTCGGCGCCGCGCTGCTGTTCTATCCGGGCGCGGACCTGCAGATGGTGTCGCCGCTGATGATGCTGCTCATCATCCTCGCCACCGTGCTCGCGGTCGCCACGCCGATCAAGATCTGGAACAGCGCGCGCATCGAGCATCGGCTCCAGGAGCAGGAAAACCTCCTGCTGGCGGCGAAAATCGAGGCCCTCAAGAGCCAGATCAATCCGCACTTCCTGTTCAACACGCTGACGTCGATCTCCTCGCTCATCCGCTCGCAGCCGGAAACCGCGCGCACGCTGATCAACAAGCTGTCGGGACTGCTGCGCCGGCTGCTGCGCAGCCACGAGCATTTCGTGACGGTGCGTGAAGAGCTGGAATCGATCGACGAATACCTCGACATCGAGGTCGTCCGCTTCGGGCCGAAGCTGCGCGTCCGCAAGGAAATCGCGCCCGACACCATCGACGTCGTCGTGCCGAGCATGATCCTGCAGCCGCTGGTCGAAAACTCGATCAAGCACGGGCTCTCACGAAAAGTGGGTACGGGGACGATAACCATCCGGAGCTGGCGCGAGAACGCGCGCGTGATGATCGAGGTCGAAGACGACGGCATGGGTTTTCTCCTCGAGCGGCTCGAGCAACCGATGGCGAGCGGAATCGGGCTTGCGAACGTCCGTGAGCGGCTGCGCGTCATCTACGGCGCCACCTACCAGCTGACGATGGCGAGCGAGCCGGGCAAGGGAACGCGCGCGCGCATTGAAATTCCGGAGCTCATGGCCGCCGAACAAATCACCGCATGAAGGTCGTGGTCGTCGACGACGAAGCGCTGGCGCGTGAAGAACTGTGCTATCAGCTCGGACAGCTGGGCACGGAGGAAGTGGTGGCACAGGCGGGCAACGGCCTCGAGGCGATTGCCGCCGTCGAACGGCACGATCCGGACCTCGTGTTCCTCGATATCCAGATGCCGGGCCTCAGCGGATTCGAGGTGGCGCGCCGCCTGCTCGAGCGCGACGATGAGTCGCCGGCGCTCATATTCGTGACGGCGTATGACCAACACGCCATCGAGGCGTTCGAGGTGAATGCGGTCGACTACCTGCTGAAACCAGTGGATAGCGGGAGGCTCGAGCAGGCCTTGCAACGGGCACGCCGACGGCTGAGCTCCGATCGCCCGGTGGGCGGTGCACCCCTAAACGACCAGCTCGAACGAATCGTAAAGATGATGTCGGGCCGCCAGATCCGGCGGGATCAGGTGGCCGTCAAGGTGGGCGAGCGGTTTCTCCTCGTCCAGGCCGATGACATCATCTATGCCTCGTTGGCGGACGAGTCGATTAACATAGTAACGGGCCACGTAACCGGGAGCTCGAACTACCGGACGTTGGACGACCTGCAGGCACGCCTCGACCCCGAAGTGTTCTGGCGCGTTCACCGGTCGCACCTGGTCAACATTAATAAAATCAAGGAGATAGTGCCCTGGTTCAGCCGGAATTACATCCTCAGGATGAAGGACGCCAAGAGCACGGAGATCCCCGTGAGCCGTTCGCAAACCAAGAGGCTGCGGGAATATCTGAAGCTGTAAGCGAACCGCGCGGGTCGGGGTCGTTCATGGCCATCGACGCGCCGTCGCTCGACGCCGTGCAGCTGCCGCCGGTGGACCCGGTGCTGGCTGCGGCCGCATCGATGGAAACGGCGGCGACGCCGTCCGGTGACATGCGCCTCGAGCTCGATGACCGCAGCACGCGGATGATGCAGCAGATCGGCGTGTGGCGCGACGAGCTGATCGCCTGGTTCAAGACGCTCTTCTCCGCCGCGATCTACGCCACGCTGATCGTGACCTTCGGCTTCCAGGTCGCGCGCGTCGAGGGCCTGAGCATGGCGCCGACGCTCGAGGATCAGGATCGCCTGATCGTCAACAAGTTCGTCTACCGCGTCAGCTCGCCGCGCCGCGGCGACATCGTGATGCTCTACTACCCGCTCAACCCGGACAAGTCGTTCGTCAAGCGGGTGATCGCCGAGCAGGGCGATACGGTGCGCATCGTCGATGGCCGCGTGTATGTGAACGACGTGCCGATGGACGATCGGTTCGTCGCGCCCGAATTCCGGAGTCACGACGACTTCGGTCCGACGGTCGTCCCCGAAGGCTATTACTTCGTCATGGGCGATCATCGGAACAACAGCTCCGACAGCCGCCACTGGGGCTTCGTGCCGAAGAAATACATCATCGGCAAAGTGCAGCTGCGCTGGTGGCCGGTTCCGACGGCGCACGTGTTCTGAGCGACCGGCACCAGTCGGTCGTTCGCGTTCTTCGTCGCGTACTCGTCCTCAACCTCCTCGTCGCCATCGCGAAGATCGCCCTCGGGATGTTCTCGGGGGCGGTCTCCATTCTCTCCGACGGCTTCCACTCGCTCGCTGACGCCTCCTCCAACGTCGTCGCGCTCGTCGGCGTCGCCGCCGCGCAGCGGCCGGCGGACGAAAACCATCCATACGGCCATCGCAAGTACGAAACGATGGCCGCGGTCGGCATCCTGATGTTCATGGTGATCGTGCTCGTCGAAGTGGCGCAGCGCGCGCTCGCGCACCTGCTCGGCGAGGTGCTCGGCGCCGATGCCAAGCACACCAGAAGCGACGTCTGGACAACGCTCGCGGTGCTCGCAGCCCTCGTGGGTGTGTGGCTCGGCTATCCGATCCTCGATCCGATTGCCGGCCTGGTCGTGACCGTGTTCATTGGCTATGCGTGCTGGCAGATCGCGCGCGAGGCATCAGGCGTTCTCGCGGATGAAATCGTGTTGCCGGAGGAGAGCATCCGCCCGGTCGTCGAGTCCGTGCCCGGCGTCATCGGCACCGAAAAAATCCGCACGCGCGGGTCAGCCGACAACGTCTTCGTCGACCTGCATCTCTGGATCGACGGACGGACGCCGCTCGGCGAAGCCCATCGGCTCTCGCATGTCGTCAAGGACACGCTGATGACGCGCTTCCCCGAAATTGTTGACGTTGTCATCCATATCGAGCCGCCGCCAGGGGAAATCCCAAATCCCAAATCCCAAATTCCAAATCCCAACCTCTAACCTTCCGCTTGGGGTTCGGGATTTGGAGCTTGGGGTTTGCGGGCACCCGGATTGCTGCGTTCGCCGGCATGGCCAATGGAGATTTCGTCCAGGAATCACTCGGTGGGCTGATCCGCGGCATCCTCAACGACCTCCGCATGCTCATCCGCGAAGAAATCGCCCTGGCGCGCGTTGAAATCCGCGAGCAGGCGGGACGCGCGAAAGCGGCGGCGCTGAGCTTCGGCATCGCGGCCGCGGCGCTCGCCTTCGGCGGCACGTTCCTTCTGGTGGCGATTGCGCTCGGCATCGCCAACCTGCTCGGCTGGCCCGCGTGGACGGGCTTTCTCATCGTTGCGCTGCTGCTCTGCATCGGCGGTTTCGTGACGCTCTCGTCGGGCCGGAAACAGATGGCGACGATCCACGCCGTCCCCGAAGAAACCGTCGCGACCTTGAAGGAGAACTCGGAATGGATAGCGAAGCGGCTGTCATCCGTTCGGAAATGAGCCAGACGAAGGCGGAGCTGGACTACAAGATCAGCCAGCTCCAGCGGAAGGCGCACGACCTCACGCCGCGCTCGGTGGTCAACCGTTACATGCCCGAGCGGGCGCTCGACTACGCGATTGGCGGCGTGCTGACACTGGTCGGGGCAAAGATGGCGTGGGGACGCTATCGCGCAAGGCGGAGCCGCCACGCGCGGCTAGTATCCAGTCTGCAGATCAACGCGGTTTAGCAGATCGACGCCGCGCTCGAAGCGCCTCAGGTTCTCCGAGAACAGATCGACGACCGCATCGAAGTGCCCGGTGCGGAAGCCGGAGTTGTGCGGCGTCACGACGACATTCGGCATCGACCAGAACGGGCTGTCCTGCGCGAGCGGCTCGATGGTAAACACATCGAGCACCGCTCCGCCAAGCCGGCCCGCTTCAAGCGCCTCCGCCAGCGCGGCTTCATCAATCAGCTGACCGCGCGCGACGTTGACGACGATGGCGCCGCGCTTCATCGAGGCGATCGTCGCCGCATCGAGGAGACGCTGCGTTTCGGCGGTCAGCGGTGCGGCCAGTACGACGACATCCGCCGCCGTGAGCAGGCGGTTCCGATCCGCAGGTCCAACGATCTCATCGAAGCCCGTTGGAGCTCCTCGCTGCGGGTTCCGCCGCATGCCGATGACGTGCATCCCGAACGCTTTCGCGCGCGTGGCAATCGCTTCGCCCAGCGTGCCCACGCCGACAACGCCGATCGTCCGTCCGGCGAGCAGCCAGGGTGACGCGTCGCCGACGTACGTATTCGGCCGCCAGACGCGCTCCTGCTGATCGCGCAGCGTCTCCGGCAGCTTGCGCGCGAGCGCGAGCAGGCAGGCCATCACATGCTCCGCGAT
>QHWQ01000121.1:0-8409 GCA_003222635.1 Acidobacteriota bacterium
AATGCCCGCCGCGCGAAGCCTGTCCTGCACCGGCTTCATCGCCTCGGCATTCTTGCGCTGCGCCTCGCGCGGGCTCGGGGCGCGTGATTCGGCGCTGATCGTGATCCAGGCGCGATCGGGCGCCGCCTTCACGACGCCTTCGCCGGACGTGATGACCACAGGCTGGTCACGCGGCGTCGCCGGTTGCTGTTGCGCGGACGCTGCGGGCGGCAGCATCACCATCGCGGCAGCAGCCAACAGTCTCATCACCATCTCAGTCCCCTACAATAAGCTTCACGAGGCACACGTGGAAGTCTCCGACGTTCGCAAGCAGCTCATGCATGCCATCGATCGCGCGAAAGCGCGCGCGCAGCAGCGGCGTCAGCACGCCGCCGACGCCGAACGCGCGTACGCGCTCTTTCTCGAAGAGGTGGCGACGCCGACGACGAGAATGCTGGCAAACGCACTGAAGGCGGAGGGCTACCTGTTTACCGTTTCGACGCCCAGCGGAGGGCTGCGGCTTGCGTCGGACCGCGGCCGCGACGATTACGTGGAGTTTGCGCTGGATGGCAGCGGCGACAGGCCCGTGGTCGTCGGCCGCATCCGCCATACACGCGGGTCGCGGACCATCGAGGACGAGCGGCCCATCAAAGCCGGCGCCACGCCGCAGGAGTTATCCGACAACGACGTCCTGGCGTTTCTCGTCACGGCGCTCGAGCCGTGGCTTGAACGCTGAATGAATCGCCATCAATCCACCCAATAACGGGACGACTTCCACGTTGGTGAAGCCGTGCTGCTCGAGCAGCCGCGCCACACCTTCCGCCCCTGGATAGTTGCGAATCGATTCGGGGATGTAGCGGTACGTGTCCGGATCGCGGTGCAGGATGAAGCCGAGCGTGGAGCCGACGATCGTCAGGTAGGTGAGATACGCGGCGCGCAGCAGCGGCTGCGCCGGGCGATTGAAGTCGAGCGAAAGAAGACGTCCACCCGGCGCGAGCACGCGCGCGATCTCGTCGATCGCCTGCGCGAGGTCGGGCACGTTGCGCAGCCCATAGCCCGTCGTCACGACGCTGAAGTGGCCGGACGGAAACGGCAGCGCCTGCATGTCACCAGCGACCAGCGCGGCGGTGGGCTTCTTTGCCTTCGCGAGCTGCAGCATTCGGAACGTGACGTCGAGACCCACGGCGAGCCGGGCCTTGCCGGCCGCGCGAAACAGAATGTCGCCCGTCCCGCACGCCAGATCGAGCACACGATCCTCCGCGCGGACTCCCGCGAGCGCGATGAGCTGATCTTTCCAGATGCGATCGCGCCCGTACGAGAGGACGGCCGTAATCAGGTCGTAGCGATCCGCGATGGTTGCGAAGAGCCGGCGGACATAACGCTGCTTGCTCGAAGGAGTCGAGATATCGGATCGCAGACTCATAAATGGTCGTTCGGATCGTTCGTTTCGAACGAATCGAACGATTATGTCGCGCGAACGAGGAGGACGGGGATCTTGACGAGATGCCTGACGCGGTTGACGGTCGTGCCGCGAACGAGATCGTTGAGGAAGCGATGCCCATGTGTGGACATGGCGACGAGATCGACCTGACGTTCCTCCGCGAGGCGAATCAGTTCATCGGCGGGATCGCCCATGGCGAGCTCGGTGGACACCTTCAAGCCGTGAGCCGTCAGATCCGCCGCAAGCTTGGCGAGGTAATCGCGGTCGTCCTTCATCTCCTCGGACTCGCGCAGCTGGAAGCGATCGAAATTGCGCGCCGCCCAACCATCCGCGACGTGCACGAGGTGCAGCTCGGATCCCATCTGCGCGGCCAGCTGCCGCACGTGTTCGAGAATCGCCTTGTCGGCAGGTGAATGCTCGATGGCGACGAGAATCCGCTGATACATCGTCAGGCGAACGTCTGGACCAGGAGCCAGGCGTTGAGCGCCGCAATGATAACTGCGACCGTCCAGGCGAGCACGCGCACCCATCGCGGCGCGACGAATGGGCCCATCTTCGCCTTGTCGCCCGTGAACAGGACGAGCGGAAAGACCGCGAACGAGAGCTGTAGGCTGAGCACGACCTGGCTGAGGATCAGCAGCGCGCCGGTGCCCCGCTCACCGTAGAGCGCCACGACGATGATCGCGGGGATGATCGCCAGCACGCGCGTCACCAGCCGGCGCAGCCACGGCCGGATGCGCAGGTTGATGAAGCCTTCCATGACGATCTGCCCGGCGAGCGTGCCAGTGAGCGTGGCGTTCTGACCCGAGCACAGGAGCGCCACCGCGAACAGGATGCTGGCCGCGCTCGTGCCGAGCAGCCGCGACAGCAGCTGATAGGCATCGCTGATGTCCGCCACGCTGTCGTAGCCGCTGCCGTGGAACGTCGCCGCCGCCATGACGAGAATCGCCGCGTTGATGAAGAGGGCGAACATCAGCGCGGCGGTCGAATCGATCGTGGCAAAGCGGATCGCCTCCGCCTTGCTCGCGTAGGTGTCGGAGTACTTCCGCGTCTGCACGATCGACGAGTGCAGATAGAGGTTGTGCGGCATCACGGTCGCGCCGAGGATGCCGATGGCGATGTACAGCATGTTGGCGTTGCCGAGAATGGCGGGCGAGGGGATGAAGCCCGACGCCACGGCCATCGGTTCCGGGTTCGACAGCCACAGCTCGATCGCAAAGCAACCCGCAATCATCAAAATCAACGCGACGACCAGCGCTTCGACGTAGCGAAAGCCGCGGTTCTGCAGGAAGAGCACGATCAGCACGTCGAGCGCCGTCAGACAGACGCCCCAGATGAGCGGCAGGCCGAAGAGCAGGTTGAGCGCGATCGCCGCGCCGATCACTTCGGCGAGGTCGCACGCCGCAATCGCGATCTCGCAGAGGATCCAGAGGCCGACCGTCACCGGCCGCGAGTAGTGATCGCGGCACGCCTGAGCAAGGTCCCGCCCGGTCGCAATCCCGAGGCGCGCGGAGAGCGCCTGCAGCAGGATCGCCATGAGGTTCGAGAGCAGGATGACGCTGAGCAGCGTGTAGCCATAGCGCGCGCCGCCGGCGAGATCCGTGGCCCAGTTGCCCGGATCCATGTAGCCGACCGCGACCAGGTAGCCGGGACCCGCGAAGGCGAGCATCTTCCGCCAGAAGCCGGCGTCCTGCGGAATCGGGATGGAACCGTGCACCTCGCGCAGGCTCTTTTCGCCGCGCGGCAGCCGCCATCCGTCCGATCTCGTCTGTTCCAGCTCGGTCGCCATTTTTTGACCAGTCAAAAAATACTTCGTCGACGGGCCAAAAGTCAATTTATGATTGGCGAAGATGCTGCCGTCGAGCACGGTCGAGAACTACCTGAAGACGATTTACCTGGGCACCAGCGGCCCAGGCGCCGAGCCGCGCCTCCTGCCCATGGGACAGCTCGCGTCGGCGGTCGGTGTCACGCCGGGCACCGCCACGACCATGGTCAAGACGCTCGCGGAATCGGGCCTCGTCAACTATGAACCGTACGCAGGCGTGGCGCTGACGCGCGCCGGCAGACGTCTGGCGGCCCTCGTGCTGCGGCGGCATCGTCTCGTGGAGCTGTTCCTCGTGCAGGTGATGGGCCTGCGCTGGGACGAAGTGCACGACGAAGCGGAGCTGCTCGAGCATGTCGTCTCCGACCGCCTCATCGATCGCATGGACGAGATGCTCGGACGTCCCGAGGTCGATCCGCATGGGGATCCGATTCCTGACTCCGAAGGCCTTATCAAGAAGCAGCAGACGCAGACGCTCCAGCGCGACGAGGCGTCCGACAGCGTGCGGCTGCGCGGCAAGCACAACCGCCGCATCACCATCGGCGCGCGAGCCGCATCGAAGCTGCTGGTGCAGGCCGCCCGCATCATCGTCCTCGTGGCGGCGATGGCATCCGCCGCACGCGCGCAGGCCACGCGGCCGTTCGAAATCATCGACAACTCGTTTCTGATCGAGGAAGCGTTCAACCAGGATGCGGGCACGGTGCAGACCATCGGCACGCTGCGCATGAGCGCGCGGAACGACTGGGAATCGAGCCTGACGCAGGAGTGGCCGCTGCTCGGCCACACGCATCAAGTCTCCTATTCGATCCCGTACGCCGCGACCACGAGCGCACGCGGCGTCGGCGACGTCATGCTCAACTACCGCTTCCAGTTGATGGGCGATGGGAACGGTACACCGGCCTTCTCGCCGCGCTTCTCACTGATCCTGCCGACCGGCAACAGCGCGCGCGGTCTGGGTGAGGGAGGCGTGGGATGGCAGATGAATCTGCCGTTCAGCGAACAGGCGCGCGATCTCTATCTGCACTGGAATGTCGGCTTCACGCGGGTCCCGTCGATCTCGCGGCCGTATGCCGGCGCGAGCGCCATCTGGCGCGCGGCGCCGATGCTGCACCCGCTGGTGGAAGCGCTGGTCGAGGGCACGGATCGCATCACGCTGTCGCCGGGTATGCGGGTCGGCTGGAATCGCCACGACGCGCAGTGGGTGATCGGGATTGCGGCGCCGCTGACTCGAGAAGACGCGGTGACGACGTTGTCGGGCCTCGGCTATCTCTCCTACGAGTTTGGCGACTGGCGCGCGAAGTCGGTGAACCCGTAGGCCACCAGGCAGCAGCGCGCGGCCGCGCCCTGCGCGGTCTCGTAGTCGATGCCCGAGTCGCCGACCATCAACGTCCGCTGCGGCGTCGCGCCGGCGCGATCCATCAGCGCGAGCAGGGCCGCTGGATTCGGCTTGCGCGGAAACGCTCCGTCGCTCCCGATCACGTCGTCAAACAGGTCGCGCATGCCGAGGCCGGCGAGGATCTTCTCGGTCGGCGCCAGCGGCTTGTTCGTGAGCACGGCAACACGCGCGTGCTGGCGCGCCTCGCGCACAATCTCGGGAATGCCCTCGTACGGACGCGTGTGATCGAGCAGCCGGCGGTCGTAGATGTCCAGAAATCTGCCTATCGCCTGCGGATCTTCAGGGATGCCGGACGCGGCGAGCGCACGCCGGATGAGGACCTTCGCGCCCGAGCCGATCATCGCCCTCACCTCGTCGATCGGCAGCGGCGGCGCGCCCAGCTCGCCGAGCAGCTCGTTGACGGAGTTGGCGAGATCGCGCGAGGAGTCGATCAGCGTGCCGTCGAGATCGAAGGCGATCAGGCGGCGGTATAGGTGGCCCACGACGTAGGCGTCTCCCAGACGGTGACGCGCACGACGGGCAGCCCCTGCTCGCGCGACATGTCGTAGATATCCATCCCTTGACGATGCGCTTGATGTCGCTGAAGTCGACGACCATGTTGCGGTTGTCGAGCGCGTCGGTCCGGACCTCGATCTCCGCCACCGCGTTGTGGCCGTGCGGGTGCTTGCAGATGCCGTCGTACTCGAGGAGCCGATGGCCGTAGCAGAAGTCGATGCGCTTGGTGACGGAGTACATGGACTAATCTTATTGACGAATTTACGAATTTACGAATTGACGAAAGTGATTGCTGAATTCCAATTCGTAATTTCGTAATTTCGTAAATTCGTCAATGGCTTCCGTTGCCGTCTTGTTGTCGGCGGGTCTGGACAGCGCGGTGCTGGCCGCGTCCGAAGCGCGGAGCTCGCACGTGCATCCCATTTACGTCAGCGCGGGTCTGGCCTGGGAACAGGAAGAGCTCGCCGCGCTCGATCGGCTGCTCGCGACCCCGCCGTATCGGTCGCTCGCGCCGCTCGCGCGCCTGACATTCACCGTCCGCGATCTGTATCCGCCGACGCACTGGGCGCTTCGAGGCGAACCACCCGCGTTCGACACGCCGGATGAAGACGTCTACCTCACCGGGCGCAACATCATCCTGCTGACGAAGGCTTCTATCTATTGCGCGCAGCACGGCATTGCGCGGCTCGCGCAGGGTTCGCTCGCGCACAATCCGTTTCCGGACGCGGCGCCCGAGTTCTTCACGGCGATGGGTCGCGCGCTGACGCTCGGTCTTGCGCACGATATCGACATCGTCACTCCGCTGGCGCAGAAAGAGAAGTCGGACGTCATCAGGCTCGGCGTCGAGCTCGGCGTGCCGCTGGAGCTGACGCTGTCGTGCATGTCTCCCAAAGACGGACTGCATTGCGGCGTGTGCAGCAAGTGCCGCGAGCGGCGTGATGCGTTCAACGAAGCAGGCGTCGAGGATCGGACGCGCTACGCGGTTCAACCTGCCCGATAGATTTCTTCGCCGTCGATAAACGTGCTCGTCACGCGGAATGCGCGATCGAGCACGACGAGATCGGCGACGTGGCCTTCCGCGATCACGCCGAACCGCGTCAGGCCGAGCGCCCGCGCCGGCGTCGTCGAGCACATCACCGCCGCCTCCGTAATCGACGCGTGAAACAGCGTGACGATGTTCCGGAACGCGCGATCCATCGTCAGCGTGCTTCCCGCCAGCGTGCCGTCCTCGAGCAGCGCGGCCTGATCCGACACGCGAATGGCGCGGCCGCCGAGCCGCGTCATCGTGCCCGGCGGAAGACCGGCGCCGGCGGTGCCGTCGGTGATCGCCATCACGTTGTCCACGCCTTTCGCCGCGATGGCGAGCCGGCTCATCGCCGGGTGCACATGGAAGCCGTCGCAAATCAGCTCCGCCTTCACCTCTTGATGCGATAAGACCGCTCCCGCGAGGCCCGGCGCGCGATGTGTGATGGGCGTCATGCGATTGAACAGATGCGTCGCGTGGCGCGCGCCGGCATCGATGGCGGCGGCAGCCTGATCGAAATCCGCGCCCGAATGTCCGAGCGACACGCGGTGACCGGCGCGAACGAGCGGCGGAATGAGGTCGAGCACCCCCTCGACCTCCGGCGCCACGGTGACGATGCCGACATCCGCCGCTCTCGATTCGATGACGCGCAGGATCTCGCGCCCGCTGAAGTCGCCGTCGCGCCGCTCGTCGCTGGGCTCGCGCAGACACGCCACGGGCTGCGCCCCCTTGTACTCCGGGTTGATGAAGTTGCTTTCGAGATGCGCGGGCAGCACGCGCGCCGCGCCGCGCGCCCTGCTCACGCGCGTGTCCGCGATCTGTGCGAGCGCCGCCGCCAGCTCCGAAGGTCCACACGCCACGGTCGTCGGGCAGAAGGCGGTGACACCGTAGCGCGGCAACCGTGACGCGATCGCCGCGATGGCGCCGGCGCCGTCGAGCGCGTCGTGTCCCTCGATGCCGTGCACGTGGACATCGATAAAGCCGGGAACGACGTAGCTCTCCTGCGCGTTGACGATGGACGCGCCTGCAGGCGTACCGCGCGCCATGTCGATCGCAGCGATCCGTCCCTGGTCGATGACGAGCGAGCCGTTGGAGAGGATTCGATCCGGCAGGACGATGTCGCCGCCGGCGAGGACGATCATTTCACGATCATGGCTGCCCGCGCCGCGCCGAGTGGACCGCCGTCATCGCCGAGCGCGGCGGCGACGACGCTGAGCGACTCGGCGATGCTCTTCGGCAGCCGTCGAACCGCTTCGGTCTGCGACGGCTGCAGCAGCTGATCCGCCGCCTCCGCAATCAGGCCGCCGACCACGACGATGTCCGGATCCGTGATGGCGACGAGGTTGGCGATCGCCATGCCGACGTAGCGCGCCGTGTCGCGGACGACGGAGATCGACACGCCGTCGCCGTTGCGGGCCGCCTCGAAAATCTGCTGCACCTGAATGGCGGCGATGTCCCCGCCCGCCATCTCCAGGACGCGAGAACGATCGCCCGACTTGATGCGCCACACGAGGCGGCGGACGATGCCCGCCGCGCCGATTTCCGCCTGCAGCGATCCGAACCGACGGTAGTCCTCGCGTTCGACCGGATTGAGCGCGAGGTACGCGGCCGCGCCCGCGAGGCCGTGCGCGCCCTCGAAGGGCGTGCCATCGATGACGAGGCCGGAGTGCACGCTGTCGGCGGCGACCAGCGCGACGACCTGACTGGCGCCGCTCGCCGCGCCGCGCCACTGCTCGCCGACCGCCACGGCGCAGCCGCGCGTGAGGAGGCGCGGAGACATGGATACGCCAGCCGCCGCGACAACCGCCTTGGCCACTTCCGGGACGCCGTGCTCGAACGGGTCGCGGACGGCGAGGCCGATGGCGTCAGGCTGCGCGCCGCCGAGCGCCGCGCGCACCGCGTCCACGGCCGACGATCCAGTGGCGCCCTCGTGTTTGCCGCGCCTCGTGATCGCGCCGGCGTCATCCGCGGCAACTGCCAGGACTGCGTGTTCGCGAACTTCAACTCCGAGAATCACGGCGTGAGTGGGATTGTATCTCCCGGCCAGTCCACGTGCACGTGTACCTTTCGTCCGACGAACGGCACCGTGCTGGCGCTGAGCGAGGGTTGAAAGACCGCCGTGTCGAGCCGCTTGAGGAGCGCGATGTAGCCGCGTTCCTCGGGCGCCGTGAGAATGACGACGCCGCCGCTCTGGGCCGGCGGGAATTTCCGGTCGTCCAGGTAATCGCGGTCGAAGCTGATGAGCGTTCGCC
>QHWQ01000121.1:8433-25474 GCA_003222635.1 Acidobacteriota bacterium
ACGTACACGCGCGTGTGCTCCGACAACCGCTCGGCATGAGGCGCCAACTCCGAAGCCAGTGTTCCCACGATTACCGGTGTCTCTCCAAGTCCGGCATCGTCTCGGTCGTCTCCTCCGGCCGGGGATGCGTGCGCGTCGCGTTCTTCGCCTCGGCGCGCAGTTGCGCGACGAGCGCGTCGCGCTTGTGCACGAGCTCCTTGCGCGGGCGGCGGCCATGCGTCGCGCCAACGGCGTACTCGCAGAAGAGCGGAAACGCAATCGTCGAATCGCAGTAGGCGACGACGGTATCCGGCAGGACGCCAGGATTGACCTTGCCCCAGCTGACGGCTTCCGCCGGCGTCGCGCCCGACAGGCCGCCCCAGACGACCTGGTCCGTCGTCAACTGAATGAAGTAGTCGTTGCCGCCCTTCGGGATGCCGTACACCTCCCAGAGCGTCGGCTGTCCCTGCAGGTAGAAGTTCTTCGGCGAGCCGCCGCCGAGAATCACGCAGCCGTTCTTCTTCCCCGCGAGGATGAGCGCGCAGACCTCGTTGACGTCCTTGTTGGGATCGATCATCAGGCGGCTGTCGTTCATCAGCTCGTGGTACGCGATGTTCATCCCGATCGAGCTGTCGCCGGGCGACGACGTATAGATCGGCACGCCCGCGGCCGCGGCGGCGGCGACGACCGAGTACGCCTCGCACCCAGGCTGCCGCGTCATCAGATCGCGTCCGAGCGCGTAGTGGAATTCCGCGGTCGACACCGGCCCGTTCATGCCCGCGCGAACGAGGAAATCGCGGATGTAGGCGTCGGTCTCGAGCAGTACGCTCGACGGGAAGAGTACGTCGTAAATGCGGATGACGCCCTCTTCGTACAGCTCGACGTCGTTGACGAAGGGCGACCCGCGATGCAGCGTGAAGTTCAGCGCGTAGTGCAGGTCGTGATAGAGGTTCGCGCCCGTGCTGATGAGAAAGTCGATGAGTCCGCGCTCCATCATCTCGACGATGCAGCCCCCGAGGCCCGCGGGGGTGAGCGCGCCGGCAATCGTCAAGGCGATCGTGGTGTCGTGCTCGGGCAGCAGCATCTTGTCGGTGAAGATGCGGCACGCTTCGCCGAGCCGCGCGGCGTTGAACGCCTGAAATCCTTCGTCGATCAGATGACGAATGTCGGCGCTGCCCCGTGGACGGTAGTAGCGGATCGGCTTGCCGGAGAGGTATTGCTCGCGTGTTTTGCCCGTGGATCCGGGCGCGCGGTGAGGCATCATTGGTATTAAACCGCGCCCTATGCCGGATCAGCTAAATTTTCAGTCGCCCTGGTTTATTGCCGCGGTCGCGGTCGTCGCCATCGCGGTCATCCTGGTGCTGATCGTCTGGCGCAGAGGGCGGCCCTTCGCCACGGGGCACGTCTTCCGCGCGAGCCGGCTCAGCTCCGGCAATCACCTGTTTCCCACCCAGGTCCAGATCACCCCGTCGGCCATCGTCCACCACACCCCGCACTGGTTCGGCCGGACCGAGCACTCAATCCATGTCGCGCACGTGGCGTCCGTCCGGGTCGATACCGGCGTGGTGTTCAGCGATGTCTATATTGAGACGTCCGGCGGCGCCAGCCCGGTGAAATGTCACGGGCATCGCAAGCGGGATGCCCTTGAAATGCAGCGCCTTATCGAGCAATTCCAGTCAACGTACTACCAACAGCAGCCACGAACGAGCACACCCCCTGTGGCTCAGAACGAGACGCGCCGATAACCAGTCGAGCTCCCGCAGGACTGCGCCGGGGCTTTCTAAAGACTGTGGACGAACTGACATTTGCCGCCAGGCGCGCTATTGCGTCGCTTCCGAAAACCCCCGAGGGGCCGGATCTCGAGACGCGGTTCCGCAACCTTGTACAGTCGCCGCTCCGGGCGGGGCTTCTCCGCTTCCTGAGCGCGCGGCCCGAGGAAACCTTCGACGTCGAAGCGCTGATGTCGACCTTCGGCCGCCTGCGGCTGGACGTCGAGAATTGTCTCAACGAGCTCGCCGCCTTCGGCGTCGCGCGCCGCGTGCCGGGCGTGCCGCCGCGCTTCGGCGCCGCGCGTCCGGTGGACGAGGACTCGGCAATCCTGCTCGACACGTTCCTCGAGCGGCGCGCCGCGATTAGCACGGAAGATCAGGCGCCGTCGGTGCAGCGCTTCCGCGAAATGATCGGACGCGACGAGAAGATGCTCATCGTGTTCGAGTGGATCCGCACCGCCGCCAAGTCGGACATCGCGGTGCTCATCCTCGGACCGACCGGATCGGGCAAGGAAGTCGTCGCCCGCATGATTCACGAGCTGAGCCGCCGCGGCCCGGAGAAGTTCCAGGCCGTCAACTGCGCGGCACTGCCCGATACGCTGTTCGAATCGGAAATCTTCGGATTCGAAAAGGGCGCGTTCACCGGCGCGCACGATCGCAAGCCGGGACGCCTCGAGCTGGCCGATCACGGCACGCTCTTCCTCGACGAAATCGGCGACCTCTCGCTGGTGGCGCAGGCCAAGCTGCTGCGCGTGCTCGAGGATCGCCGCTTCGAGCGGCTCGGCGGACAGAAATCGCTGCAGGTGGACTTCCGCCTGATCTCGGCGACCAACCGCCCGCTCGATCAGTTCGTGCGTGACGCGCGGTTCCGCGAAGACCTCTACTACCGCGTCAACGCGTTCTCGATCCGGCTGCCCTCGCTGCGCGAACGTCCGGTCGACATTCCGGTGCTCGCCAACCGGTTCCTCGCGCGCTACTGCGCGAGCAACGGGCTGCCGCTCGACGCCAAGACGCTCTCGACCGAGGCGATGGGCCGCCTGCAGACGTACCCGTGGCCCGGCAACATCCGTGAGCTCGAAAGCACGGTGTCGCGCGCGGCGCTGTCCGCACCGGGCCGCGTCATTCGCGACAACGACATCGAGTTCCTCCACGCCGGCGTGGCGATGCCCGTCACCGACGGTCCTCCGCGCCTGCCCACCCTGCGCGACGCCGAACGCGCGCACATCGTGCGCGTGCTCGATGCCGTGTCCTGGAACAAGAAGGAGGCGGCGCGCGTGCTGGAGATCAGCCGCGGGACGCTCTACCGGAAGATCGTCGAATACAGCCTCGAGCCGGAAACCCGGACGTCCCGGAATCGGACACCCGAGTAGCACACGCTGTTCCGCTTTGGCACAGCTTTCGATGTCGACGGTGGTCCGAAGCTGCCGCTCGCGATTCCGCTAACCCTTTCAGGCAGCGCAAGTTATGCCCTCAGGTCACTTTGACGCACTGACACGGCAGGACCTTTGCGCGTCCGGAATCGCCCGTTTCCGACGCGAGGTTGACCATGAGAGCACGCGTGACGATTATCTGGCTCCCCTGAGGCAGCAGCAGCCGTCCCCCCGCTCGCTGACCGACGAGCCTCTCCGATACAGCTCATGAACCCGACGTCCGTGCAAACGACGCTGCTGCGTCTGTTCTGGAGCACACCCGGCTCCATTGCACTGGTCTGCGTCGCGCTGACAGTTTCCTGGCTCCTCTCCTCTTCCGGTTTCTGGCTTCTCCCGATCGCGCTGCTCGCGCTCTATTTCGCGTGCGGCGTCTCGCGGCGCGCGCATCGACTTTCCGAGCTGCACCTCGCGACCATTGAAGCGCTGGCGCTCGCCATCGATGCGAAGGATCAGACGGCGCACAACCACATCCGGCGCGTGCAGATTTACGCCGTTGGCCTCGCCCGGACGCTCGGCATGTCCGAGCACGAGATTCGCGGCGTGAAGACCGCCGCGCTGCTGCACGACATCGGCAAGCTCGCGGTTCCCGAACACATCCTCGCCAAGCCGGGGCCGCTGACATCCGAGGAATTCCAGAAGGTCCGCATCCACCCACAGGTGGGCGCCGGGATCATCAGCGCGGTGCCATTCCCCTATCCGGTGGCGCCGCTCATCCTGAGTCACCACGAACGCTGGGATGGCCGCGGCTACCCCGCGGGACTGCGCGAACAGGAGATCCCGCTCGGCGCGCGCGTCCTCTCGATCGTCGATTACTTCGACGCGCTGACATCCGAGCGCCCGTACCATCAGGCGATGTCGGTCGAGGGCGCCGTCGCGCTGCTGCAGCAGGAGGCCGGCAAGGCGCTCGATCCGCAGGTCGTCGAGACGTTCCTCCGCATCCTCCCCGAGCTGCGCGCCGAAGTTCAGCTTCTGAACGTCGCGCTCTATCAAATTGCGCAGACGATGGGCACGAGCCTCGGCGTCGCGGACACGATGGCAGTGATTTCGTCGAAGCTCACCGAGCTCGTGCCGTTCTCGGCCTGCGCGCTCTTCCTGCACACCGAGGCGACCGACACGCTGCATTGCCGGTTTGCCACGGGCGTCGATGCGGAGCTGCTCGAGCGGTTGTCGGTGCGCAACGGCCAGGGGCTGAGCGGGTGGGTGGCGCGCAACCGGCGGCCGCTCGTCAACGCGCGTCCCGGCGCCGATCTCGAGGCGGGCGGCTCGGATCAGCAGACGCGGCTGCAGTCCGCGCTGGTCTGCCCGCTCATCGTCGCCGACAAGTTCATCGGCACGCTGTCGGTCTACCACGTCGAGCCGAGCTTCTATCAGGACGATCACCGGCGGCTGCTCGATCGCGTCGGCGAGCAGGCGGCGGCGGTCATCCACAACTCGACGGTCTTCGAGCAGACGCAGGAGGATTCGCTCACCGATCCGCTGACCGGCCTGCCGAACACCCGGTTCATGTTCCTGCATCTGTCGCGCGAGCTGGCGCGCGCCGATCGCCTCAACGCCGAAGTGTCGCTGCTCGTCATGGACCTCGACGACTTCAAGGAAATCAACGACACGTTCGGTCACCACATCGGCGACCGGGCGCTGCGCGAGGTGGCCACCGTGCTGCGCACGGCGATTCGCCCGTACGACATCTGCGTCCGCTACGCCGGCGACGAGTTCATCGTCGTGCTCTCGGGTTGCGGACGCGACGAGGCGGAGATCAAACGCGAGGAGCTGCAGCAGGCGGTGGACAACGTGGAGCTCGAGGTGCATCCCGACCTGCGCATTCCCATGATGATCAGCGCCGGCGCCGCCGTGTTTCCGCACGACGGCGACAGCTACGAGTCGCTGCTCACCAAGGCAGACAGCCGGATGTATCGCGACAAGAGCCAGCGCAAGGCGGCGCGCGCGCGGCTGCGCAGCACCGAAGCGATGGAGAGCGCGGGGTACACTGGCGGCGGTGACCTTCCTCACCCTGCCGCTCGCGCGCGTTGACGCCCCGTCGCCACGCTCGCGCCTGCTCTCGATAGACGCCAGCGGGCACACCTTCGCCTTTCTTCCCGGACAAGCCGTCATGATGGGACCGCACGGCGCTGCCGTGCGGCGGCCGTTTTCGATTGCGTGCTCGCCGGAGCGCGCGGCGGAAACGCATGCGCTCGAGCTGCTGATCGCGATGGAGCGGGGCGCGGGCGATCTCGCCTGGGCCACGGAGGGCGCGCTCGTGGACATGGAAGGCCCGATGGGGACGTTCACGTTTCCCGCATCGCTCGATCAACCACGCGTGCTGTTTGTCGCCGGGGGAACGGGGATCGCACCGGTACGTGCGATGCTCGATCACGCGCTGCGGCATCATCCGACGGAACAGATCTCGCTGCTCTACAGCACGCGACACCGCCACGAGTTCGCGTTCATGGAGGAGTTCCGCGCGCACGAGCGCTCCGGACGGCTCGAGCTGCATCCGACGGTGACACGGGATGACGATGCGGAGTGGGAGGGGCATCGGGGGCGCATCGGGCGCAGCCATTTTGAGGCGGTACTGCACGAGCCGTCCGCGACGCTCTGCTTCGTCTGCGGGCCGCCGTCGCTGGTGAGCGAATCGACGGCCACGCTGAAGGATCTGGGCGTCCCTGGGCCTTTGATTCGGACCGAGAGCTGGGAGAGGGCTACGGGATGACCTGCAGCGCGTCCTTCACCTCGGTCACGCCGTCGACCTGCCGCGCGAGCGCTAGCGCCTGATCGTGCTCCGTCTGGCTCTTCACCCGTCCTGACAGCGTCACGACGCCCTTGTAGGTGTCGACGTCGACGCCGGTGCCGCCCACGTTGGGATCGTTGAGCATCGCGGTCTTCACGCGAGTGGTGATCGTCGTGTCGTCGATCGTTTCGCCGATTGTCTTGCCGCAGCCCGCGACGAGCGGCGTCGCCACGAGCGCCGCCAGCAGCGTCATCTTCCAACAGCCGAGCTTCTCCATATCCAGGCCCTCGTCCAATCTAGCGGGTCCGAAAGGACCCGGCCCGCGCTAACGAGGGGCCGGCTGCAAGCTACATACCTGTGATGTGGAAGCCGGCGTCGACCATCAGGATCTCGCCGGTAATGCTTTGCGCGGCGTCACTCAGAAGGAACGCGGCCGCCTCGCCTACTTCGCTCGTCTCGATGTTGCGCCGCAGCGGCGCACGATCGCGGTAGACGCCGAGAATGCTCGAGAACCCGCCGATGCCCATCGCGGAAATCGTCTTGACGGGACCGGCCGAGACGGCGTTGACGCGGATATTCTTCACCCCAAGATCGGCTGCCAGATACCGTACGTTGGCTTCGAGCGCCGCTTTCGCGACGCCCATCACGTTGTAGTTCGGAAACACGCGCTGGCTGCCCAGGTACGACAGCGTGACGATGCTGCCGCCGTTGCGCTTCTCCATCAACGGCGTCGCGCCGCACGCCAGCGCGATCAGCGAATACGCGGAGACATCCATCGCGAGGAGAAACCCCTCGCGCGTCGTTTTGGAAAACGGCTCCGAGAGCTCCTCTTTCCGTGCGAAGGCCGCTCCGTGGACGAGAAAGTCGAGCCCGCCGAATTCCTGATCGACCCTGTGGAAGACCGCCTCGATGTCCTCGTCCGAGGTGACGTCGCATGGAAGGACGAGCGGCGGCGACGGCAATCCTGCCGACAGCTCGTTGACGTTTTCTTCGAAGCGTCCCTGATAGGTGAGCGCCAGGCGCGCGCCGCGGCTCGCGGTCGCCTGAGCGATGGCCCACGCGATCGATCGTTTGTTGGCGACGGGGCCGGGACGATTGCCGTTCTGACGCTGGCGACCCCCCTGCGGCGAGTTCTGATGCGAGCCGCTGCCGAATCGCATCGGACCGCTGAACGATCCCTGCGGCCCGCGCGCGGTGCGCGCGCCGCCGCGGCCGTGGCGCGGATTGCCCTGGCCGCCAGGCTGGCGGACGGTGAATTCCGGAATCTTGCGTTCCGGAGCCTGTCCCTCGGGACGAGGCAGCGTCGCGCGGATCAAGCGGCGATGCACCGGCCCGTCATCGTCACGCTGCTCGTCACCCGCCTCACCCGTCTCTTCGCTCGCTGCGGCGGCGGCAACGGATTCGGAGTGCGCTTCGGCGGGAGCCGCCTCCGCGGGCGCATCCGGAACAAACGGCGTCTCTTCGACGATCTCTTCTTCTTGTGTTTCCTGGTTGGCCATGTGCGCCGGTGTGGGGGGGGTGAGCGTGTCTTTCTTGCGGCGCGGCGGGGGGACGCGCGCCTGCCGGTATTCGTGGTCCGCGTCGCACGTCGTGCAGCGCGTCTGCTTCACCTCATCGTCAATCATCGCGACGATCACGTGATTGGTGATGCGGCGCTCACGCGGACAGTAGTCGTCCAGAATGTCACCGAGCCGAAGCCGGCGTTGCTGCATGAACTCCCCCGGAACCGTTCCCTTTCAGGCGGGATTCTTCTCTTTTAAAAAGGGCGGCGGTAAACCAGAGTTTACAAGGAAAATCCCAAAAGCAAAATCCCAAATCAGGCTTTGGGATTTAACCAGTCTTTAAGCTCCTTTAACGCTGCGTGCACGGCATCGGGATTGGTCGACTGGGGCGTTCGCTTGGCGTGCACAGATTCGAGCGGCGTGGCCGCTTGTGGCGCGTCGTCGCCGAAGAAGTCACTCGCCTCTTTCCACTCCTTGAGCGTCAGGCTGCTGAAATCGCGTCCTTCCGCGACGAGGCGGCGCACCATGGCGCCGACGATTTCATGCGCCTGCCGGAACGGCATTCCACGAATCGCCAGATAGTCGGCCACGTCCGTGGCCAGCAGCAGGCCCGACGCGGCGCGGGACGCGTTCCCGGCATTGAGCGCGAGGCGGGCAATGACGGCATGCGTGGCGCGCAGCGAGATGGCGAGCGTGTGATCCGCGTCAAAGACCGCCTCTTTGTCTTCCTGCAAATCCTTGTTGTAGCCGCTCGGCAGCCCCTTCATCGTCGTGAGCCAGCCGGCAAGGCGGCCGATGGCGCGGCCGCTCTTGCCGCGCGCCAGCTCCAGCGCATCCGGGTTTTTCTTCTGCGGCATCATGCTGCTGCCGGTCGCCGTCGCGTCGGACAGCTCGAAGAAGCCGTGCTCGTCACCCGTGAAGACGATCAGGTCCTCGGCGACGCGGCTCAGATGCACCATCGCGAGCGAGACGGCAAAGAGAAACGCCGCGACGAAATCGCGATCCGAAGACGCGTCGATGCTGTTGCGCACGACACGCGAGAAGCCGAGTGTGCTCGCGAGCGCCGCGGTGTCGATCGGATAGCTCGTGCCCGCGATCGCGCCGGAGCCGAGCGGCATCGCGTCGGCTTCGGCGCGCGCGGCCTCGAGACGATCGACGTCGCGGCGCAGCGCCGATGCATGGGCGAGAAAAAAATGCGCGACCAGCACCGGCTGCGCACGCCGCAGGTGCGTGTACGAGGGCATCAGCGCACCGCCTGCGCGCTCCGCCTGATCGGCGCATGCCGTAATCACCTGCGTCAACGCCTGTTGCAGCAGCGGAATGCGCCGGCGCAGGTACAGCCGCAGGTCGAGCGACACCTGCTCGTTGCGCGATCGACCGGTGTGCAGTCTCCTGCCCGCCTCGCCGATTTTTTCGACGAGCTTGCGCTCGACGAAGCTGTGGACGTCTTCGTCGGGTCCCGTGACATACGCGGGATCGCGGCGTCCCTCCTCGAGAATCTCCTCGAGCCCTTTCCTGATCGCCGCCGCATCCTGCTTCGACAGCACACCGGCGGCGCCGAGCGCCTCGGCCCAGGCGAGGCTGCCCGTCACGTCGTCTGCAAAGAGCGCGCGGTCGAAGCCGAAGGAGACCTGGAAGTCGAACGCCGCTGGATCGGGCGCCGTATCGAAACGGCCGGACCAGAGAGTCATGAACGATGCGCGGAGAGCACGCGGTGCTGTCCTTTGAAGAGCTCGAGGCAGACCGTCGCATCGGAGGCGTGCGAGGCGTCGGCGCCCAGCGCCTGGTGAGCGGCCTGGAAGATCGCGGACGGCGGCGCATCCGCAATCGTCGCCACGCTCTCGATCAGTTCCGTCAGCGTCATCGGCACGCCGTTGACCGCCACCGGCAACCCGCGCTCGAACGCGATCTCGAGACGCGCCGGTTCGTTCAGCTCCGGCGTGCCCGGCGACCGCTCCCACAGCGTCGCCTTGAGGTCGTCTTCGTTGCCGGTGTCCATCACGGCGGTGGCGCCTTCGATACCCGCGACCTCGTCGAGCGTGCGCGCGACGAGCGCACGCACGGACGGTTTCTGGTCCCGGGACAGCGCCACGATGCAGTCGCGGGCGAACTCGTCGCGCGCGTCGACCACGTGCGCGCGCACCGCGCCCGCCGCGAGCGCCGCCTGACGGACGCCTTCCAGCTCGCGCGCCTGGCCGATGTCGAGCGTCACGGTGACGACGTCGGCCTCGAGCTCGGCGGCGAGGCGTGGAATGGCTGCGAGACTGTCGGCACTGCCGGAGCAGGCGATGACGATGCGCCGTGTGGCGCGCCGGGTCGGTGTCACGCTGGCTGTCCCTCTCCGGTGAATCGCTCGAACCGTTTGACGAGCGCCTTGGCGCGTTTCGCGTCTGGCGCAATGACGAGCACCGTGTCTTCGCCGGCCACCGTGCCGACGACCTCGGGCAGATGCGCGTCGTCAATCGTGACGCAGAGCGCCTGCGCGCGGCCGAGGCCCGTGCGCAGCAGCACGAGCTGCTGCACGCGATCGACGCGCAGCAGGTACTCCGCGACGGCGCGCTGCAGCATCGTTTCCGCCGTGCGGCCGTTGGGGGCAGCGGCCTTGCCCGGCGGCTGGTAGGCGCCGTCCGCGCCCCCCTTGACGAGCCCGAGCTCGCGGATGTCGCGCGAGAGCGTCGCCTGCGTGACGTCGAAGCCGGCGGCGCGCAGGCTGCGGCGCAGCTGCTCCTGGCTGCGCACCGGCGCGCGCTGAATGACGTCGAGAATGACCGCCTGCCGGCGCGCTTTCATCGCATTTCAGGATACACCAAACCCTTGACTGATTATGCATCGGAATGTATAAATATTCTTTTCCGGATCAACACACGAGAATGGCCGTCGCCGCCCCCGTCAACGAGAACGACAAGCCGCAGACCGGCGCCGCCGGCCGCCCGCCGAAGCCGCGCGTGGCCGTCGCCGGCGCCAGCGGCTACGCCGGGCAGGAGCTCGTGCGCATCCTGGCGCGGCATCCGGCGGTCACGCTGACCGCCGCGATGTCCTCGGGCGCCAGCAGCACGCCGCGGCCGATGCCGGCGCTCGCCCGCATCTGGGACCGCGAGGTGACGCCGCTCGACATCGATCAGCTCTCCGCCTCCGCCGACATCGTCTTCCTCGCCCTCCCGGAAGCGGCGTCGGCGGAGATCGCGCCGAAGCTGCTCGAGCGTGGTGTGCGCGTCATCGATCTCTCCGGCGCGTTCCGCATCCGCGACGCGTCCGATCGTCGGCGCTGGTATCCCGCGACGGCCACGCTGCCGCCCGGGACGATCTACGGTTTGCCCGAGCGCGATGCCGCCGCCATCAAGGATGCGCGGCTCGTGTCGTGTCCCGGCTGCTATCCAACGGCCGCCTTGCTCGCGCTGCAACCGCTCGCCGATGCCGGCCTCCTCGAGGGGACCGTCATCGTCGACGCGAAATCGGGCATCTCCGGCGCGGGCAAGGCGCCAAGCGATCGTACGCACTTCTCGGAAAACCACGGCAGCGTCGCGGCGTACGGCGTCTTCTCGCATCGCCACAACGCGGAGATCGAGCAGGAGCTGAAGCGCGAGGTGACGTTCGTGCCCCATCTGGTGCCGCTCGATCGCGGCATCCTCGAGACGATTTACGTCTCGCTGGGCAAAGGCACGACCGAGGCGCAGGTTGCCGGGGCGCTGGAGGATGCGTATCGCGACGCCGCGTTCGTCCGCCTGACGGGCGCCGCGCTGCCCGAGATCAAGCACGTCGCGCACAGCAACTTCTGCGACATCGGCTGGAAGGTGGATGAAGGACGCCATCGCGCTGCCCTCATCGCCGTGCTCGACAACCTGGTGAAAGGAGCCGCCGGCCAGGCGGTGCAGAACCTCAACATCGTCCTTGGCCTCGACGAGCGGACAGGGCTGCTCTGATGGCGGCTTCGGCGCGGAAGCCCCGGTTCGTCCTGAAACTTGGGGGCGAACTGCTCGAACAGCCTGACGATCTGGCGCGCATCGCCAGGGAGATCGCGGCGCTCGCGCAGCGCACCTCGCTCGTCGTCGTGCATGGCGGCGGGCGCGAGATCGACGCGGCGCTCGCGACCGCGGGCATTCCGAAGCAGCAGGTTGATGGCCTGCGCGTGACCGACGCGCAAACGCTCGACGTCGTCGTCGCCGTGCTGGCCGGAGGAATCAACACGCGCCTCGTCGCCGCGCTTCGCAAAGCGGGCGCGCGGCCCGTCGGGCTGACCGGCGCCGATGCGGCCGTCGCGACCATGAAGCGGTCGCAGCCGATGGCGAGCGTCGCGGGACCGAAGGTGGACCTTGGACTGGTTGGCTCGCCGATCAACAACGGCTCGCCGCAGCTGCTGACGGATCTGCTGGCGCGCGGCTATGTGCCGGTGGTCGCCTGCATCGGCGCGACACGCGACGGCCAGCTGCTGAACGTCAACGCCGACACGCTCGCGGCGCATCTGGCCTCGTCTCTCGCGGCGAAGCGGCTGGTGATCGCGGGCGGCACATCGGGCGTGCTCGATGAAGCGGGCCGGACGATCGAGCGCCTCGACTCGCGCCGCGCGGCGCGGATGATCAAGGCCGGGACGGCCAACAAAGGGATGGTGGCGAAGCTCGAGGCGTGCCGTTCGGCATTGCGCAGTGGGGTGGGCGACGTGCTCATCGCCAACGGACGGCAGGTGCGTCTCGACATGCTGGCGGCGGCCAAGGGGCCGGTCGCGGGATGCACGCAGGTGGTGCGATGAAGAAGCTGACGCTCGACGAGATCACAGCGCTCGAAGCGCAACACGTGGTGACGACGTACAAGCGGCAGCCGGTCGCGTTCGTCCGCGGCAGCGGCTCGCGCCTGTATGACGTCGACGGCCGCGAGTATCTCGATTTCATCTCGGGCATCGGCGTCACCTCGCTCGGCCACGCGCATCCGGGGCTGGCGGCGGCGATTGCCGATCAGGCGTCGACGCTCCTGCACACGTCCAATCTCTATTACCACCCGCTGCAGGGGCAGGTCGCCGCGCGGCTGACGAAGATCTCGGGCATGGCGCGCGCCTTTTTCGCCAACAGCGGAACGGAAGCCGTCGAAGGCTGCCTGAAGTTCGCGCGGCGTTACTGGTATACGAAGGGCAACAACGAGCGCACCGCGTTTGTCGCGCTCGAGCACGCGTTCGGCGGCCGCACGATGGGCTCGCTGTCGGTGACGTGGGACGAGCACTACCGCACGCCGTTTCAGCCGCTGATCGGACCCGTCACCTTCGTCAAGCCTGGTGATGCCGCGGCGCTCGAAGCGGCGGTCACCGACAGAACCGCGGCGATCATCGCGGAGCCGATTCAGGGCGAAGGCGGCATCCGCCCGCTCTCGAACGACTTCGCGCAGGCGATCCGCGACATCTGCCGCCGCACTGGCACCCTGTGCATCGCCGACGAAGTGCAAAGCGGTCTCGGCCGCACGGGGCATCCGTTCTACTTCCCCGTGCTCGGCCTCGAGCCGGATCTCGTCAGCGTCGGCAAGGCGCTCGGCAGCGGCGTGCCTGTGGGCGCGACGCTGATGTCCGAGCGCGTGGCGCAGGCGATCTCGCCCGGCGATCACGGCACGACGTACGGCGGCAACCTGCTCGCGTGTCGCGCGGCGCTGTTCTTCCTCGAGCAGCTGATGGACACGGGACTGCTCGAGCACGTGAACACTGCCGGCCGGCTGTTCGAACAGCGGCTGCGTGCGCTGGCGCTGAAGCACCCCGTCATCGTCGAGACGCGCGGCGTCGGCCTGATGCGGGGTCTGCAGCTGGCGATCGATGCGACGCCGATCATCGACTCGGCGCGCGAGCGCGGACTGCTCGTCAACCGTACCAACGAGAAGGTCGTTCGCCTGCTGCCGCCGCTGAACGTGGAGGTGGCGGATATCGATCGCGCCACGGACATCCTCGACGCCGTCTTTGCGGCCGTCGGAGCGGAGGTATCAGCGTGATCACACTGCCGGCGGTGGTTCGGGGTTCGCAGGGTTCGGGGTTCGCGGTTCGCGCGCGGCGCGTCACCGGCGCGCCCATCGAGATTCGCACAGCCGACGCTCATGAAGCCGACGCGGTCCACGACTTGATCGACGAGCACATCGCCGAAGGCCACCTGCTGGCGCGCGAGTTCGAAGAGATCCGCGTGCATGCGCATCGGTTCATCGTGGCCGTGCAGGATGACGACGTGCTGGCGTGCGCGGAGCTCGCGCCATTGAGCCGCTCGGTCGCCGAGGTGCGCTCCTTCGTCGTCAGCCGCGAGGCGCGCAGCCGCGGCGTCGGGCGCGGGCTCGTGAACGAGCTGATTCGCCGCGCCACGGCCGCCGGATTCGACAAGCTCTGCGCGTTCACGCACTCGCCCGGCTACTTCGTCCACCTCGGGTTCTCCATCGTGCCGCATGCGTGGCTGCCCGAGAAGATCGTGACCGACTGCCACGTCTGCAGCCAGTTCCGCCACTGCGGACAGTACGCGGTCGTGCGCACGCTCGAACGCGTTCATCACCGCTGCGTTCCGCTGGCCGCGCTGCATGGCTGATGTGATGCCGTCGACACGGCAGGCCTCCATCACGCCCATCGACGGCGGCATCACGGCGGCCACCGGCTTCAGATCGGCGGCCCTCCACTGCGGCATCAAGGCCAAGGCGGACGCGCTCGACCTCGCCGTCCTCGCGGTGGACACCTTCGCGTCGATGGCGGGCATCTTCACGACGAACCTGGCGCAGGCGGCGCCCGTGCTCGTCTCGAAGCAGCATCTCGAGGCGACGCACGGCATCGGCTGCGCGATTGTCGTCAACAGCGGCTGCGCCAACGCCTGCACCGGCCAGCAGGGTCTCGCCGACGCGAAGCGAATGGCCGAGGAAGTGGCCCGCGCCCTCGGCTGTCCCGCCGAGCAGGTGCTCGTCGCGTCCACGGGCGTCATCGGCGTGGCGCTGCCGATGGATCGCCTCGTCTCTGGCATTCGAGAGGCCTGCTCGTCGCTCGCCCATGGCAAAGGGAGCGATGCCGCCCGCGCGATCATGACGACCGATCCGTTTCCCAAAGAGCACGCGGTGCGCGTCACCACGCCGCGCGGCGCGTTTTCGATCGGCGCGATGGCGAAAGGCTCCGGCATGATCGAGCCGAAGATGGCGACAATGCTCGGCTTCATCGCGACGGATGCGCAGGTGTCGCCGGCGCTGCTGCACCGGGCGCTCGTCGAATCGGCGCGCGACACCTTCAACGCGATCACCGTCGACGGCGAGTGCTCGACGAACGACACGCTCTTCGCCATGGCTTCGGGCACCAGCGGCGTGACGATAGACGAGGAGCTCTACCCGGCGCTCGTGGACGGCCTGCTGTCCGTCTCCGAGCCGCTGGCGCTCGGCATCGTCCGCGGCGGCGAGGGAGCAACGAAAGTGATTGCCGTCAGCGTCTACGACGCGCGCACGGCCGATGACGCGCGGCAGGTGGCGCGGACGATCGCCAACTCGCCGCTCGTGAAGACGGCGGTGCACGGCGCGGATCCCAACTGGGGGCGCATCGTCGCGGCGGCGGGGCGCTCGGGCGTGACGTTCGACGTGCAGCGCATGACCGTGCGCATCGGCGGCATCCTGCTGTTCGAGAACGGCCTGCCGCACGACGAGTCCGCGCCGAAGGCGGCGGAGATTCTGCAGCGCGATACCGTCGACATCGAAGTGAGCCTGGGCGGCGGCGACGCCTCCGCCACGATCTGGGGTTGCGATTTGAGTGCGGAGTACGTGCGCATCAATGGCGAATACAGAACCTGACGTCAGCGTCGCGATGCCGAAGGACTTCCTGTCGGTCCTCGATCTCTCACCCGAGGATCTCGTGCGGCTGCTCGAGCTCTCGCGACAGCTCAAGGCCGATCGACGACTGGGACGCCAGGCGCCGACGGCCGCCGCGCTCGCGGGCCGTCATGTGGCGATGCTCTTCGAGAAACCGTCGCTGCGCACGCGCTCGACCTTCGAAATTGCAGTCAAGGAGCTGGGCGCCGAGACGCTGCATGTCCCGTCGGAGTTCGCCGACGGCACGCGTGAACCGCTCGATGACGTCGCGAGGAACCTGGAGCGCTGGGTGCATGCGCTCGTCGTACGCACCTACGCGCAGGAGAAAGCGGAGTCGATGGCGGCCGCCGCGCCGACGCTGCACGTGATCAACGCGCTCAGCGACGAGCAGCATCCCTGTCAGGCGCTCGCCGACATGATGACGCTGCACGAGCACTGGGGATCGCTGCGCGGCCGGCGCATCGCGTTTGTCGGCGACGGCAACAACGTGGCGACCTCGCTCGCCCAGGCGGCGGCTCTGCTCGGCGTGCCGTTCCACATCGCCTCGCCGCGCGGCTACGAGCTGCCGCGGCACGTGGTGGAGGCCGCAGCGAATGTGGCGCGCGATGGCGCCGAGATCCGCTCGTGCAACGATCCGTGCGAAGCCGTGCGCGGCGCCGATGCCATCTACACGGACGTCTGGACGTCGATGGGCCAGGAGCGCGAGACCGATCGGCGCAAACAGATCTTCGCGCCGTATCAGGTGAACGGGACGCTGATGGCGGCCGCCGCGCCGGGCGCGCTGTTCATGCACTGCCTTCCCGCGCACCGGGGAGAGGAAGTCAGCTCCGAGGTGCTCGATTCGCCGGCGTCGGTCGTCTTCGACCAGGCGGAAAATCGGCTGCACACGCAGAAGGCTCTTCTGCTAATGCTATTGGGGTGAGTAAGCCCTGGCTGACGCAATACGACGCGGACGTGCCGCCGTCGCTCCAGCCGTATCCTGACAAGACGCTGCTCGATTACCTCGCGGCGCTCGCCCGCGAGCACGCGTCGAATCCGGCGCTGCAATTCAAAGGCACCGCGGTCACCTACGAAGAGCTGCATCGCGACAGCGATGCCTTCGCCGCGGCGCTCGCCTCGCTCGGCGTCGGCAAGGGCGATCGCGTCGCGCTGATTCTTCCCAACTGCCCGCAATTCGTCACCGCTGAATTCGGCGCCTGGAAGGTGGGCGCGATCGTCTGCCCGATCAACCCGACGTACAGCGAGCGCGAGCTCGAGCACACGCTGCAGGCGAATGGCGCGGAAACGGCCGTCACGCTGACGCCGTTCTACGGACGTCTCAAGGACGTCCAGCCGCGCACCAACGTCCGCAACGTGATCGCCACGTCGATCAAAGAGCACCTGCCGCCGCTGCTGCGCGTGCTGTTCACGCTCTTCAAGGAAAAGCAGACGGGGCATCGCATCTCGCTCGCGGCGGGCGATCACTGGTTCCAGAACCTGATTCGGCAGCATCGCGGCTCGACGCCGCCGTCGGTGACGGTGACAGGCGATGACCGCGCCGTCATCCTCGCGAGCGGCGGCACCACCGGCACGCCCAAGGGTGTCGTCGGCCTGCATCGCCACTACGTGGCGGCGGGGCTGCAGATTTTCGAGTGGACCAAATCGGCCAAGCGCCTGTGGATCGACTCGATCATGCTGCCGCTGCCGCTCTTTCACGTCTATGCGAATGTCGGCGTGCAGCCGCTGGCCTTCGTCGGTCCCAATCCGCTCTCGCTCGTCCCCAACCCGCGCGACATCGACGACCTGCTGAAGACGATTCGCCAGGTGAAGCCATCGTTCTTCAACGGCGTTCCGACGCTCTACAACGCGATCCTC